>NZ_KQ033928.1:0-535843 GCF_000970615.1 Pseudomonas sp. 10B238 | reverse complement strand
TGGGATGGGCTATTTGATCGACGCGCCAGACCCCTAGAGCGAAATGCTCGGCATTTCACGCGATGGGCCAAGCTACCGGTACCGATGCGGTTAAGGCGAGCCACCGAGCAAGGAGCGGTGCCGAACCTCAGTTCTCCGAGCTGGATTTCTTCAGCTGTGGCACGAAGAAGATGGGTCTCTGCGGGGGAGCTATCAGAATATCACTGGATTTGATGCTAGTGCCCTTGCGACGCCTGGTCTTGCCATCCTTACCGACCGCCAGCAAATCACCGGTCGCAACAGCGATATCGAGCGCCTGCTTTACGCGAAACTCGTCAGCCATGGTGTAGTTGGTCAATCCGCTCATCAGGCCCAAAAAAGGTTGCCGTTCTACCTCGTAGACCTGTTTGGGCAAGAGCTCTGAAAGTTCTCCTCGGACGCGGTCATCGGTGGCATCGTCGAAGTGATGCTCATCCAACAGCAAATCGTGTTTGCATGATGGCGAGCGTTATGAGGTGCATCTCTGTGAGGCCTGCTTTTTCCGAGCGCTGAGTGGTCTCCGCCGCGAGCGTATGGTCAACACCATGTTCGACGAGAATCCCGATAGGACTGGCGATGAGTTCGGCCTTGTGCAGCGGAGCGAATTCTGGAAAGACAACTGAGCTCGGTTCAGATGGGACTATGGATACGGGTAGGAAGTGGGGCGTTAGCCTCGCAGATGTAATGCAGCAGAGAAGATCACGTGTTTACTAATTCGACTGCCGAGAGACTGACACGCTGAGGTTGAGTACGTGCGATCTCCCTCCACTCGGTACTGGTGCCCAAGCTCGCTACCTTGTGCATCACGAATTGAAAGGATCTCCAGTAACGGCTCCATCAACCAGCGACCCACCTCGTTCATATGCCCGGGACTCACAAGATACGCCTGCTCCAGCCAGGCGTGCTCGGTCTGCGCAGCTATGACCTGTTCCAGCAATGGAACCGACGGAACCATTAGCATGCTTCGAAAGGCCGCGTTTCCATCGTCCTCAACGATCTGCAGGTAGAACCAGGGCCAGGTCATCTCTAGCTCGACATATGACCAGAACTGCACGCCATCTGGCGCTGTTGAGAGCCCAGGAAGCAGTTCCGCATTCCGACTGGTTTTGAACACGCGCCAATCTCCTAATGATAATTGTACTTGATTGATGAACAATATATTTTGTAGTCATATATTGTTCAATCGCGCTTCATCGTTCCATTTTGCGGAGCAGCAAAATGGAAGTCCGGGATTCGTTCGGGAAAGCGTTGAGGCTCGTGCGGCAGCGTAGGGGGCTGGCACAGGAAGATTTCTCGCTCGTTAGCAGTCGTACCTTCGTCAGCATGCTGGAGCGCGGGGCAACGAGCCCGACTCTCGAAAAGCTCGATAGCCTCTGCACGGTGCTCGACACTCACCCTGTCACCCTCTTGGCCCTGACCTACTTGCTTGGATCCGAAGCTCCTGAAAGTTTTGAGCAGCTCCTGGAGAAGGTTGGTGAGGAGTTGAGAGCTCTAGTCGAACCTGACTGATTACTCAGCGAGGCTGTGTGAGGGGCCGGTTCCGTGGCCGCACAGTGAGTGTTGATCTTGCTGTCCCTCTGTCCCCAGTGGCTGGCCTGGAGGTCCTGTTTTTGGCAGGGCTTATAGTTTTTGTGGGCGTCAGAAAATATGTGGATTCTGACTTTTTGGGGCTCATATGTCCGTCGCGCAAGCTATTTTAAATCGAGTCAAGCACATGCCAAAGGGGAGGCCATTTGCCGGCGCGGTGTTCGCGCAGGTCGGTTCCCGTGCGTCGATTAATAAAGCGCTTTCTAGGCTGGTGCAATCAGGCACGCTGGAGCGAGTCGCTCGCGGTGTCTACATGCGCCCCAAAATGAGCAAGTACACCGGCAGGGTGGTGCGCCCGAGTCCGCTGGCTGTCGTGGAGGTCATCACGAAGGCGAACGGCGAGACGATCCAGATACACGGCGCGGAGGCTGTTCGGAGGTTGGGCCTCAGCACACAGATGCAGGTGTTGCCGACCTTTTACACCAGCGGATCTACTCGCGAGATCAAGGTTGGCAATGCGGTGGTTCGCCTCCGCCACGTATCCAAGGACCGCTTGCAGCACGCCGGCACGACGGTAGGTGTGGCGCTTACTGCTCTCTACTACATCGGGAAAGAAGGGCTGTCCGCTAATGTGGTTTCCAAGATTGTTAGTGCGCTGAGCGGCGAAGAGCTGATGAAGCTCCGGGCCTGCAAGATGCCGGAGTGGATGCGGTCGGCATTGCGCTTTGCTGCCAAGGAGATTGAGTAGTGCGCAATAGCACCTACCCGACTCCACCTACTGGCAGCTACCAAAGCCTGAGGCGAGACGTGGCTGGCTTTTCTGACAAGACAATGCGACTTCCTGCGCATTTAGCAAAACGTGGAACTCGTCGAAGATCACCAGCCCGACACCTTCAAGCGTCGGATCATCCTGCAAGCGGCGCGCAAGGATGCCTTCGGTCACCACTTCGATACGGGTGTTCGGCCCGATCTTGCTTTCGAGCCGGATGCGATAGCCCACGGTATCGCCGACCTTCTCGCCCAGCTCGCTGGCCAGTCGCTCGGCCGCCGCGCGGGCGGCAAGACGCCGTGGTTCGAGCATCAGGATCGATTGCCCGGCGAGCCACGGCTCATCCAGCAGCGCCAGCGGCACACGGGTGGTCTTGCCGGCACCGGGCGGTGCTTCGAGCACCGCTTCATCGCGGGCTAGCAGGGCCTGGCGCAGCGCCGGGAGGGCTTCATCGATGGGCAGGGCAATCATGGAGACTCCGTTTCTGGGCCGCGATTATAGCGGGCAGAGGCCTCGGCGCAGCGGCGAACAGCGTTATGCCCCTGGTGAAGCAACGATGCCGAACGGAGCGGGCAGCAGGAGTGTCTGATATCGAGAAAACATCACGCAGCCCTTGTATAGTTGCGCCACTTTTCCCGGAGGTCCTTATGCGTACTCGTTCCCGTGTCATCGGCGGCGTGCTGGCCGTCTCCCTCTTCACCCAGCTGACCGCCTGCGGCACGCTGTTCTACCCCGACCGCCGTGGCCAGATCGACGGCAAGATCGACCCGGCAATCGCAGTAGCCAATGCCGTCGGCCTGCTCTTCTATCTCATTCCTGGCTTGATCGCCTTTGGTATCGACTTCGCCACCGGCGCGATCTATCTGCCTGACAGCAACTACTCCATGGCCCCGGAAAAACTGCAGGAAGCCATTGGCGCGGACGGCGTCATCGACCAGGCCAAGCTCAAGGCCATCATCGAAACTGAAACCGGCCGCAGCCTGCCGCTGGATGACCCGCGTCTCATCCAACACAACGGCAGCGTCGAGCAGTTGGCCGCCTTTGGACTGCGTCCGGCCGCCTGATGCAGCACACCCGCGAGCGCAAAGGAGTCAGCGCCGAGCACGCAAGGCTGATGCGCCGGGCCACACACCTGGCGCTGGCCGTGGCACTGACGCTTGCTGCCAGCAAGGCGCTGGCCTGGTGGCTGAGCGGCTCGGTCAGCCTGCTGGCCGGGTTGACCGACTCGCTATTGGACGGAGCCGCCTCGCTGCTCAACTTGTTGGCCGTGCACTACTCGCTGCGCCCCGCCGACGACGACCATCGCTACGGTCATGGCAAGGCCGAAGCCCTGGCCGGGCTCGGCCAGGGTGCCTTCATTTCCGTGAGTGCGATTCTGGTCTGCGTCCAGGGTGTGGACCGCATGCTGCACCCGCAGCCGCTGGGTGCGCCGACACTGGGCATCGCCGTCATGCTGCTGTCGTTGGCACTGACCGTGGCGCTGTTGATGTACCAACGGCATGTGGTGCGAGAAACCGGCTCCACGGCGATTCGCGCCGATTCGCTGCACTACCGCTCGGATCTGCTGCTCAACAGCAGCATTCTTGTCGCGCTGGTGCTGACCGGTTACGGCCTTGAACGTCTGGACGCCGTCTTCGGTATCGCCATTGCGGTGTACATCTTCTGGAGCGCCCTGAGCATCGTGCGAGAGGCAGGCGCCGTGCTCATGGATACGGAGCTTGCACCGGAGATCAGCGAACACATGCATCAGCTGGCATGCGACGTGCCCGGCGTGGTGGGCTGCCACGACCTGCGTACCCGTGTTTCGGGCACCCGCTGGTTCGTGCAAATGCACCTGGAGTTACCGGGCGAGCTGCCACTGATCGAGGCGCATGCGCTGTGCGACGCGGTCGAAACGGCGATCCACAGCCAGTATCCTCGAGCTGAAGTTCTGGTGCATGCCGACCCGCTCGAGGTGGTGAAGCCTCGCCCGCCGGAACCAACCGAACGCCCATAAAAAAAGACCACGTGGCGAGACGTGGTCTTTT
Source organism: Pseudomonas sp. 10B238 (assembly GCF_000970615.1). Classification (NCBI taxonomy): domain Bacteria; kingdom Pseudomonadati; phylum Pseudomonadota; class Gammaproteobacteria; order Pseudomonadales; family Pseudomonadaceae; genus Pseudomonas; species Pseudomonas sp. 10B238. The sequence continues at coordinate 531,502 of NZ_KQ033928.1, read as the reverse complement.
TTCAATACTGCTCCGAATTCGCTAGTCGCTTGTGACGACGTCTTCGGCAGCGCCTTGTGAGCGGTGCGGGCCCGGACCGATAGCCTCGGTAAGGTATGCGGTTGGCGCGGCGGGGTAAGTACCGCGTCAGTTTTGCCGGGGGCTGAAGTTGGATAAAGCTTACGCCCCGCCCACCGACAGATGATTGCGAAAGTTGCTCATATCCATGCCAGTTGCGCAATCATTACGCGCGGATGCATAGTTATGCGCAACCAAACCCCGCAGGCAACCAAACATGAGCAAACTGGACCGTTACGACCTGCGCATTCTGCAGGAACTGCAGCACGATGCGCGCATTTCCAATCAGGATCTGGCCGAGCGTATCGGGCTGTCGCCCTCACCCTGCTCGCGACGCGTCAAGCAGCTCGAGGACGACGGTTACATCGCCCGCCAGGTCGCACTGCTGGACCGCAAGAAGCTGGGCCTGACCCTGACCGCCTATGTACTGATCGGCATGGACCGACACACACCGGAGCGCTTCGAGCACTTCGAAGGGGTGATCGGCAAATGCCCGGAAGTGCTCGAGTGCAGCCTGGTGACCGGAATGGATGCCGACTACCAGCTCAAGGTTGTGGTGCCGGATATGGAGCACTATCAGGCCTTTCTGCTCGGCACCCTGACCCGTATCGAAGGGGTGTCGAGCGTGCGCTCCAGCTTCGTCCTGCGGCAGGTCTCATCGAGTACCGAGCTGCCGCTGGAGCATTTGCGAGGCTGAGACGCCGCTCACACTTGCAAACCACACAGCCAGAAGGGCTATTGCCTATAATCCGCGCCCTTCTGCTCCGCCGGCCAGGTAATTCAGGGCAGCGCAGCGACCAGCCTTCGTGCAAGGGAAATGCCCATGAAAGACACCAACCGCGTCATGCAGAGCTACGGTCGCTGCTGCGCGAGTGCCGCCTTCTTCGACGAGTTCTATGCCACCTTCCTTGCCAGCTCCCCAGCGGTGCGGGAAAAGTTTGTCAAAACCGACATGGTGGCGCAGAAACAACTGCTGCGCGCCGGCATTCTCAACCTGGTCATGTTCGCCCGTGGCATGCCGGATACCAAGCTCCAGGCGTTGGGCAAGAGCCATTCACGTGCCCATCTCGACATCCGCCCCGAGCTCTATGACCTTTGGATAGCCGCCCTGCTCAAGACCATCAAGCAGCATGATCGGCAGCTGGAACAGCTGGATCTTGAAGCCTGGCAAGTGGTGCTCAACAAGGGCATCGACGTGATCAAATCCCACTACTAACAGCCGTACCAAAGCTCGAAACAGAGCCTCTCGCTCGAACCCCTGAAGCTCATAATCGTCCAACGCCTGAGGGAGCTGAGCATGCTCCACGGGCGTATACTGCGCCGTTTTCTCGCCCGGCCAGCCCGGGCGCATTCTTCGATGTCAGTCAGGAGTAACGTGTGGAGCCTGAAGTATTTGAGAAGTGGATGATGATCGTCCTGGTCGGCGGCCTGATGGCGTTCATGGCCTTCATCATCTGGGACTTGGCCAAGAAGTCAAAAGCCGGTCGCCTCGGCACGGCCATTCTGTTTCTGGGCCTGGGGCTGTGCCTGTTTGCGTTTCTCGCCAAGCCGATCATTGGCTACGTGATCGAAGTGACACAGGGCATTCCGCACTGATCCGCTGAGTCGTTTGAACAGGGCACAGCGGCCGGTGCTTCACAAATGCGCCGGCACCTGCCGCCATTCGCCCGGCTGCAAATCGTCCAGCGACCAGGGCCCGATCCTGACCCGTACCAGCCGCAGCGTCGGTAAGCCGACCGCAGCCGTCATCCGCCGAACCTGACGATTGCGGCCCTCCCGAATCACCAGCTCCAGCCAGCAGGTCGGCACACTCTTGCGAAAACGCACCGGTGGATTGCGCGGCCAGAGTTCGGGCTCGTCGAGCTGCCGGGCTTCAGCTGGCAAGGTCATGCCATCGTTGAGTTCAACCCCGTCGCGCAGCCGCTGCAGCTGCTCGGGAGTCACCTCGCCTTCCACCTGAACCCAATACGTCTTCGGCAGCTTGTGCTTGGGATCAGCAATACGCGCCTGCAATTGCCCGTCGTTGGTCAGCAGCAAAAGGCCTTCACTGTCGCGATCCAGGCGGCCAGCGGGGTACACACCCGGCACCGGCACAAAGTCTTTGAGTGTGGCGCGGCCATCGGCATCGTTGAACTGAGTGAGCACGTCGAAGGGTTTGTTCAGCAGCAGCAGACGTGGCTCGGCCGGCGGCGCCTTGGCCACACGACGAGATTGTGATCGCGCCGCTGCAGGACGCGGTGGACGGGGACGAGCGGTGCGAGGCATGGCTGAGCCTTTGATGGCAGGCCGGCTATGCTAGGGCGGGCGTTGCTGACCAGCAAGGGGCTGTGAAAACCAGCGTTACTACAGGCACCGAACCGGCTGAAACACCGCTGCGACCGATCAGCACCACAAAGGCGCATGGCGTGCGCCATAACCTCACCAAGCGCACCGTTATCGGACAATGCCGCGTCCATGCCCCGCCATGGCGCATTTCATGATTGACCGCAAAACGCCGGAACAGAAGGCTTACAGGCGAATTGGCACGGATGCTGCGATAGGGCTCTACGTCCCCAAGGACCAACCCCACAGTTGCGCATGGACAGCCAAGGAGCCGCCCACAATGAAACGCCGTCCCCTACTGAAGTCCACCCTCGCCGCCAGTGCCCTGATGCTCAGCGGTCTGTTCCCGTTTACCCTGCAGGCGGCCGAGACCATCAAGGTCGGCATCCTGCATTCGCTGTCCGGCACCATGGCCATTTCGGAAACATCTCTGAAAGACATGGCGCTGATGACCATCGACGAGATCAACGCCAAGGGCGGCGTGCTCGGCAAGCAGCTCGAGCCGGTGGTAGTCGACCCTGCGTCCAACTGGCCGCTGTTCGCTGAAAAAGCCCGTCAACTGCTTACCCAGGACAAGGTCGCGGTGACCTTCGGCTGCTGGACCTCTGTGTCGCGTAAATCCGTACTGCCAGTCTTCGAAGAGCTCGACGGCCTGCTGTTCTACCCGGTTCAGTACGAAGGTGAAGAGCTGTCGCCGAACGTCTTCTACACCGGCGCCGCGCCAAACCAGCAGGCCATCCCGGCCGTTGAATACCTGATGAGCGAAGACGGCGGCAGCGCCGAGCGCTTCTTCCTGCTGGGCACCGACTACGTCTACCCGCGCACCACCAACAAGATCCTGCGCGCCTTCCTGATCAGCAAGGGCGTGCCGGAATCCAGCATCGAAGAGGTCTACACCCCCTTCGGTCACAGCGATTACCAAACCATCGTCGCCAACATCAAGAAGTTCTCCGCCGGCGGCAAGACGGCGGTGGTCTCGACCATCAACGGCGACTCCAACGTGCCGTTCTACAAGGAGCTGGCCAACCAGGGCCTGGAAGCCACTGACGTTCCGGTCGTCGCCTTCTCGGTCGGTGAAGAAGAGCTGCGCGGTATCGACACAAAACCGCTGGTCGGTCACCTGGCCGCCTGGAACTACTTCCAGTCGGTGGAGAACCCTGTGAACGACAAGTTCGTCAGCCAATGGAAGGCGTACGCCAAAGAAAAAGGCCTGCCCGGCGCTGACAAGGCCGTGACCAACGACCCGATGGAAGCCACCTACGTCGGCATCCACATGTGGGCGCAGGCGGTCGAAAAAGCGGGAACTACCGACGTCAAACCGGTGGTGCAGGCACTCGCCGGCCAGACCTTCAAAGCACCGAGCGGCTACACCCTGACCATGGACGAGAAGAACCACCACCTGCACAAACCGGTGATGATCGGCGAGGTGCAGGATGACGGGCAATTCTCGGTGGTCTGGGAAACCGAAAGCCCGGTCCGCGCACAGCCGTGGAGCCCGTACATTCCCGGTAACGACAAGAAGCCGGACTACGCGGTGAAGTCGAACTAAGCGCTGTGGTCGTTGCGGTGGATGGATGAAGCGCCATCCACCTGACGAGCTCCGCCGTATGGCCCTGGATTTGTAGGGTGGGCTTCAGCCCACCATCAGCCCTCGGTGGGCTGAAGCCCACCCTACGCCGGCCCACCTTTCGGCGCTGTGACGGCGTATGGATGACGCCTTTTTCATCTACCTGCCGACCATCGCAAGCTCCACCAAGAGAGCACGCGGGTCCCTGGGAACGTAAATATGAACACTGCCCTGTACCGATTTCTCCTGCTGCTCCTGCTCGCCCTGCCCTACGCAGCCCAGGCCGGAGACGCAGCCGATTACGCCAAAGCCAGCCCGGCCAAACAGGCCAAGCTGTTGGAAAGCTGGGCCATTGCCCCCGCTCCGGAGCGGCTGCCACTGATAGAAGCGCTACGCGCCAGCCGCGTGGTGATCGACAAGAACAAGACCCCTTTCACTGAGGAAAACGGTGCCTACCGCGCCCTCGAAGGCGACGCCGAACCCGTCGGCACGCCTAAGAAACTGCGCCTGAACAACCGCCTGCGCGGCTTGCTCAATAGAGCATTAGCCAGCCACCAGCTGTTCTCCGATGACCCGGCCGAACGCCTTGCGGCGGCCAAACGCCTGCAACGCAGCGGACAACCGGAGCAGCTGCCACTCCTGCAGCAGCGCCTCGAAGCCGAAGATGACCCGGCCGTGCGCGAAGCCCTGACACTGACCCTGGCGAACCTGCAATTGAGTGCCGAAGACCCGGCTGTGCGCCTGGCTGCAGTGCGCCTGCTCGGCGAAACCGGCGCACCGCTGGCGCGCGTGCGGCTGGAAAATCTGCTGGCCGATGAAGCGGAAACCGACGCCACCGTGCGCAAGGCGGCAGAGACCAGCCTCGCTCAGGTCAAACGCAAGCTCCTGATCGGCGAACTGCTAGGTCAGGCCTTCAGCGGTCTGTCGCTGGGCTCGATCCTGCTGCTCGCCGCGCTTGGTCTGGCGATCACCTTCGGCCTGCTCGGGGTGATCAACATGGCCCACGGCGAAATGCTGATGCTCGGCGCCTACACCACCTACATGGTGCAGGTACTGATGGCCCGCCTCATGCCGGACGCCTTGGCGTTCTATCCGCTGGTGGCGCTGCCGGTCGCCTTCTTTGTCACCGCCGCCATTGGCATGGCGCTGGAGCGCACCGTCATCCGCCATCTTTACGGCCGCCCACTGGAAACCCTATTGGCCACCTGGGGCATCAGCCTGATCCTGATCCAACTGGTGCGGGTGCTGTTCGGCGCGCAGAACGTCGAGGTCGCCAACCCCGGCTGGCTGTCCGGCGGACTGCAGGTGCTGCCGAACCTGGTGCTGCCCTACAACCGCATGGTGATCATCGGCTTCGCGCTGTTCGTGGTGCTGCTGACCTGGTTGCTGCTGAACAAGACCCGCCTGGGCCTGAACGTGCGTGCCGTGACGCAGAACCGCAACATGGCCGCCTGCTGCGGCGTGCCCACCGGGCGCATCGACATGATGGCCTTCGGGTTGGGCTCCGGCATCGCCGGGCTCGGTGGTGTGGCGCTGAGCCAGATCGGTAACGTCGGCCCGGACCTCGGCCAGGGCTACATCATTGATTCGTTCCTCGTCGTGGTGCTCGGCGGCGTCGGACAGCTGGCTGGCAGCATCTTTGCCGCCTTCGGCCTCGGTATCGCCAACAAGATCCTCGAACCACAGATCGGCGCCGTGCTGGGCAAGATCCTCATCCTCGCGCTGATCATCCTGTTCATCCAGAAACGTCCGCAGGGGTTGTTTGCGCTGAAAGGGAGGGTGATCGATTGAAGACCTATTTCCCCTCCCTCGCCGGAACGATGAGGGAAGCCCAGTCCATGCTCGCGATCAATGTGCTAGCCAGCAACCCCGCAGGATCGCCAGCAAGCTGGCTCCTACAGGTCAGCCTACGAATCGGCATTCCCGTCATCAACTTACGGCAGGAGTGCTACTTATGAACCAGCAACTCACCCTCACCGCCGCGCAGAAAGCCGGACCGAAGCTCACTGCCGTCGCACTCGGCATCGTGCTCGTCGTCCTTCTGGCCATGCCGCTGCTGCACCTTCTACCGTCGGACAATGCCTTCCATGTCTCGGCCTACACCCTGACGTTGGTCGGTAAGATCCTCTGCTACGCCATCGTCGCACTGGCGCTGGACCTGGTCTGGGGTTACGCGGGGCTGCTGTCGCTCGGCCACGGCCTGTTCTTCGCCCTCGGCGGTTACGCCATGGGCATGTACCTGATGCGCGAAAGCGCTGGCGACGGGCTGCCCGCGTTCATGAGCTTTCTCGCCTGGACCGAGCTGCCCTGGTACTGGTACGGCACCTCCAGCTTCCTCTGGGCGATGTGCTTGGTAGTGTTGGCGCCGGGCCTGCTGGCCTTCGTCTTCGGCTTCTTCGCCTTCCGTTCGCGGATCAAGGGTGTGTATTTCTCGATCATGACCCAGGCGCTGACATTCGCCGGCATGCTGCTGTTCTTCCGCAACGAAACCGGCTTCGGCGGCAACAACGGGTTTACCGGCTTCACCCGTATCCTCGGCTTCGACATCACCGCACCGGGCACCCGCGCCGCGCTCTTCCTGGCCACTGTGGCGCTTCTGGCCGGCAGCCTGCTGCTGGGTTGGAAACTAGCGCGCAGCAAGTTCGGTCGCGTACTCACCGCGCTGCGCGATGCGGAAAACCGCCTGATGTTCTGCGGCTACGATCCACGCGGCTACAAGCTGTTCATCTGGACGCTGTCCGCCGTGCTCTGCGGCCTGGCCGGCGCGCTCTACGTGCCGCAGGTGGGCATCATCAACCCCAGCGAAATGGCACCGACGCAATCCATCGAAGCCGCCGTCTGGGTCGCCCTGGGCGGGCGCGGCACGTTGATCGGGCCGCTGCTGGGCGCTGGCATCGTCAACGGCATGAAGAGCTGGTTCACCGTGGCCTTCCCGGAGTACTGGCTGTTCGCCTTGGGCGCGCTGTTCATTGTCGTCACCCTGTACCTGCCGAAAGGCGTCATCGGATTGCTGCGCCGGAGGGGCGAAGGATGAAAACCGCACCCGTACCCGAACTGATCGACCCGGTGGACGCCAGCGGCAGCGGCCGCGATGCCATCGGCCTCGGTCGCGTGAAAGGCGCCGGCCTGGATGCCCGCCACGGCACCATCCTCAGCCTTGAAGACATCAACGTCAGCTTCGATGGGTTCAAGGCGCTGACCAATCTCAGCCTCTACATCGGCGTCGGTGAATTGCGCTGCATCATCGGCCCCAACGGCGCCGGCAAGACCACCATGATGGACGTCATCACCGGCAAGACTCGCCCGGACAGCGGCACGGCCTTCTTCGGCGACACCCTCGACCTGACGCGCATGAGTGAAGTCGAGATCGCCCAGTCCGGCATCGGCCGCAAGTTCCAGAAACCCACGGTGTTCGAGGCATTGAGCGTGTTCGAGAACCTGGAGCTGGCGCAGAAGACCGACAAGTCGGTGTGGGCCAGCCTGAAAGCCAAGCTCAACGGCGAGCAGCGCGACCGCATCGACGAAGTGCTGGGCACCATTCGCCTGGAGACGTCACGCAATCGCCCGGCTGGGCTGCTGTCCCACGGCCAGAAGCAGTTTCTCGAAATCGGCATGCTGCTGATGCAGGACCCGCAGCTGCTTTTGCTCGACGAGCCGGTCGCCGGCATGACCGACGCCGAAACCGAGTTCACCGCTGAACTGTTCAAGAGCTTGGCGCGCAAGCATTCGCTGATGGTGGTCGAGCACGACATGGGCTTCGTCGACACCATCGCCGACCACGTCACCGTGCTGCATCAAGGCCAGGTGCTGGCCGAGGGCTCGCTACAGAACGTGCAGAACGATGAGCGGGTGATCGAGGTTTATCTCGGGCGGTGATTGATTCGGAGGGTGGATGGCGCCCTTCTCATCCACCCTGGCATCCCATGGTGGATGGGTGAAGCGTCATCCACCCTACGCCCGCCGAACGTCCACGCCCGCATCAACGCAAACCTAATCGTAGGGTGGATAACGCCAGAGGCTTATCCACCAAAGTGAAGGAGTCGCACATGCTGCAAGTCCAGCAACTGCATCAGTACTACGGCGGCAGCCATATCCTGCGTGGCCTGTCTTTTGACGCGCAGATCGGCGAAGTCACCTGCCTGCTCGGGCGCAACGGCGTCGGTAAGACCACACTGCTCAAATGCCTGATGGGCCTGATTCCGGCCAAGGAAGGGGCGGTGAACTGGGAAGGCAAGCCGATCACCAGCTTCAAGCCGCACCAGCGCGTGCACGCCGGGATTGCCTACGTGCCGCAGGGCCGGGAAATTTTCGGGCGCCTGACGGTTGAGGAAAACCTGCTGATGGGGCTTTCCCGTTTCAGCGCGAAGGAGGCCAAGGGAGTCCCCGAGTTCATCTACGAGCTGTTCCCTGTCCTGAAAGAGATGAAGCACCGCCGCGGCGGTGATCTCTCCGGTGGTCAGCAGCAACAACTGGCCATCGGCCGCGCACTGGCAAGCAAGCCACGCCTGCTGATCCTCGACGAGCCCACCGAAGGCATCCAGCCCTCGGTGATCAAGGAGATCGGTGTGGTGATCAAGAAACTCGCCGCCCGCGGTGACATGGCGATTCTGCTGGTGGAACAGTTCTACGACTTCGCCGCCGAGCTGGCCGACCAGTATCTGGTGATGAGCCGCGGCGAAATCATCCAGCAGGGCCGTGGCGAGACGATGGAAGCCGAGGGTGTACGCGGCCTGGTCGCAATCTGAAAGCTCGCCCTGGTGGCGAGCCTTTTTGACCCGTCCATGGCTGATGGGCGCCGCGTTCGGTCTGGCGTCGCACCCTTTGCAAACATACTCCCTGCTGATCAAGCGGCTAGCACTACGCCCGGACGGCCGCGAGGTCGGACTCGTCTGCCCCTTTAGCCTAGCCACTCCGTTAACCACCTGACTCGCCTGTGGTGGGCAACTGGCTGCTGCTCTTGGCGGTCTGAGGCAGTAAGCTCCCTGGGTCGGCCGCGTACGGCCTGCCTACCCGAACAGACAAGAGGTCCTGCATGAACAACGTGGTTTTCATCACGGGTGCGACATCCGGCTTCGGCCGAGCCACTGCCCGCCGCTTTGCCGAGGCCGGCTGGTCGCTGGTCCTGACCGGACGCCGCCATGAGCGGCTCGAAGCGCTGAAGGAAGAGCTGTCGGCCAAGGTCCCGGTGCACATCGCCACGCTCGACGTACGCGACGCCGAGGCGGTGAAGCAGGTGATTGCCAAGCTTCCCGACGGATTTCGCCAGGTCAAATCGCTGGTCAACAATGCGGGCCTGGCGCTCGCCCCGGAGCCCGCGCAGAAAGTTGATCTGAACGATTGGCACACCATGATCGACACCAACGTGACCGGCCTGGTCAACGTTACTCATGCGCTACTGCCGCGTCTGATCGAGACGGGCAAGGGCGCGAGCATCATCAGCATCGGCTCGGTCGCCGGCCACTGGCCCTACCCGGGCGGCCACGTTTACGGTGCTACCAAGGCGTTCGTTGAGCAGTTCAGCTACAACCTGCGCTGCGACCTGCTGGGCACCGGCGTACGGGTCACCGATATCGCTCCCGGCATGGCCGAGACCGAGTTCACGCTGGTCCGCACCAAGGGCAATCAGGAGGCTTCGGACAATCTCTACCGCGGCACTACCCCGCTGACCGCCGAGGACATTGCCGAGCAGATCTTCTACGTCGCGACTCTGCCCGACCACATCAACATCAACCGACTCGAAGTCATGCCTACCCGACAGGCCTGGTCGCCGTTCAATATTGATCGGGACCAGTAAAGACGGCGCAGAGGGATGCGTGAGTTTCGCCTCTACGCTAAGTGCCTCATAACGGCGAACGTATGCGTCCTACCCTTCGGTGATGCTTCCGTTACCGACGACTGTATGGGGCACCTCGACGATAGAAAAGCTGTGCCGGGCGGTGCTTGCAGCTGAGCCAGCTTCGCTTGAAAGCGAGAGAGATGTCAGAGGGGACCGGAGCAAGACGGTCTCCCTGCAGGGCATGAAGAAGATCGAGAGCGACTGCAGAAGCCTGTCACCGAAACGGCCCAGAAGGGCCGTTTGGCTGTGGAGGATTACTCGATTTCCTTGCGCACGATCTTGCCGTCTTCCACCACCGCCATGGTGGTCGGGGTGATGAAGCCGCCCTTGTCGGTGATGCCCTGTATCGAATAGAGGTTGTACTTGGGGTCGAGCGCGCTGATCGCCTCGGCCATCTTCGCCCGCACCTGTTGCGGATCGGTACTGCCCGCTAGCTCCATAGCCTTGGCCAACGTATGAAAGGCCAGGTAGTTGTAGGCCGCTTCGGAGCCCGGCACCTTGCCGTGGGCCTGCTTGTAACGCTCGACAAACGCCTTGGCCGCCTCGCCCTCGTATTCGGACAGCGGCACTACGCCGATAGCGCCTTCCAGCAGATCCAGACCGCCCGTGACCGCGGCGATTTCATCCAGCTTGGCCTGATCCATGACGATGAAACCGCCCTGGAAGCCAAGCTGCCGCGCCTGCTGCATGACTAACCCGGTGGGTTCCGAGGCGCCGCCGACGAACATCACGTCCGGGTTCGAGGCGATCACGCGACTGACGCCGGTATAGAAGTCGGTCGACTTGTTGTAGTCCATGGGATTGCTTTCGACGATCTCGCCGCCCTTCTCTTCCCAGGCCTTGGTCATCATGTCAGTCCAGATCTTGGCGTACTCGTGGGTCGCGCCGGCGATGCCGAGCTTTTTGCCATGATGCTTGAGCGCATAGTCGGAAAAGGCATCGACGTAGCCGGTGAACTCTGGCGGAATGCGTACGGTGAGCGGATTGCCCTGCTCAGTCACCGAGGGCACGCTGGTGTACGCCATGATCAAGAAGTCGTCGCCGACGTTGAAATCCTGCAGCGCGAACACGCCGCCGGTATGCGGAACGAACACAGCGGCGGCGTTGGATTCTTTCACCAGGCGCTTGGCGTTGGTGGCGGCCTGGCTCGGTGAGTACTTGTCGTCCAGGCTGATGAGATTGACCTTGTAGGTCTCATCGCCGATTTTCAGGCCGCCGGCCTTGTTGGCGTCATCGACCGCCATGCGCAGGCCGGACAGGGTGTTCTCGCCGTAGAGCGCGGCGCCTCCGCTGAGCGGGCCGGTGAAACCGATATTGAGCGTTTGCTCGGCATATACGCCGCTGGCCTGGGCCGCGGTCAGGGTGGCAATCGCCATTCCAAGCGCTTTGAGCGTTTTCATTGTTATCTCCTGGGTCATGACTCTTCAGGCGCCGATATAGGCCTTGCGCACGGCTTCGTTACCCAGCATGGCCTGCTGGTCACCTTCCATCACCAGGCTGCCGCCCTCGATGACATAGGCGCGGTGAGCGATTTTCAATGCCGCAAAGGCGTTCTGTTCGGCCAGCAGCACGCTGGTGCCGGATTTGTTGATGCGTGAGATCACGTCGAACATTTGGTTAACCACCAGCGGCGCCAACCCCAGCGAGGGTTCGTCGAGCATCAGCAACCGTGGGCGGCTCATCAACGCACGACCGATCGCCACCATCTGCTGCTGGCCACCACTCAGTGAGCCGGCCGGCTGGTTGCGCTTGTCGTGCAGGATGGGAAACAGATCGAGCACTTCCTGCAGGTTGCGCTTGTTGCCATCACCGTCGCGGCGATGCAGATAGGCGCCGAGGGCGAGGTTCTGCGCAACCGACATCTGCGGGAACAGCTTGCGCCCTTCCGGGCAGTGCACCACGCCAGCGGCAACCAGGCCGGACGGCTTGAGCCCGTCGATGCGCTTACCCTCCAGCGTAATGCTGCCTGCGGTTGGCTTGAGCAGCCCGCTGATGGTGTTGAACAAGGTGGTCTTGCCGGCACCGTTGGCGCCGAGCAGCACCACCAGTTCGCCGGCGCCGACGGTCATGGAAACCTGCGTGAGCGCCTTGAAACTGCCGTAGCAGACGTCGACCTGATCAAGCTGCAGCATCGTAGTCACTCCCCAGGTAGGCCTCGATGACAGCCGGGTTTGCCTTGATCTCGGCGGGTGTGCCCTCGGCGATCTTCTCGCCGTAGTTGAGCACCATGATCTTGTCGGCCAGGCCCATGATCATGTCCATCTTGTGTTCAATCAGGCACACGGTCAGACCATGCTCGGGCATCTTGCGGATCAACTCGGCAAGACCTTCGGTTTCCTCGGGGTTGACGCCTGCCGCCGGCTCGTCGAGCAGCACCAGCTTCGGTTCCGTGGCCAGTGCCAGGGCGAAGGCCACGCGCTTGCGCTCCTCCTGTGAGATATCCAGCACCACACGATTTTCCAGATGCGCCAGGCCGACGAAATCCAGCGCGGCGCGGGCCTTCTCGCGGCACTCGCGTTCTTCCTGCTGCAGGCGCTTGGAGTTGATCAGCACGTCCCACAGGCCGGATCGGGTCCGCAAGCGATGGCCAACGATCAAGTTGTCCAACACCGTGGCCTGCTCGAACAGGTGCGTGGTCTGGAACGTCCGCCCGACGCCGAGCCGGGCCACGCGGTCGCAACGCATCCGCGAAACGTCGTGGCCGTCGATCAGAATGCGCCCGGAGGTCGGCTTGTGCACGCCGGAAATCAGGTTGAAGAAGGTACTCTTGCCGGCACCGTTGGGCCCGATGATGGCGTTGATCTTGCGCGCTTCGAACTCGACGCTGACGTCGTGTACCGCTGCCAGCCCGCCGAACATCTTGGTCAGATTCTCGACCTTAAGCATTGCTGTTCACCTCTTTGCCTGGGGTGACCTTGGTAGCCGCGCGTGGGTCCTTGGCCCGCGCTGCTGCGGTGTCCTTGCGCAGCTTCCAGCCGAGGAAGGTGCCGATGACGCCGCGGGGCATGAAGATCACCAGCACCACGATCAGCGGGCCGAAGATGATCATCCGGTAGTCCTCGAGGAACTGCAGCGACTGGGTGATCCAAACCACGCCGAGGGTACCGGCCAGCGGCCCGAACAGCGTGCCGAAGCCGCCCACCAGCAGGTAGGTGATCATGTCGAAGGTGTGGTTGGGGTTGGCTTCCTCCGGCCCGATGAAGCGGATCATCGAGGCGTAAAGCCCACCGGCGATACCGGCGTAGGTAGTCGAAAGGACGAAGGCCAGCAGCTTGTTGCGCATCAGGTCGATGCCCAGCGACTGGGCCAGCGCATCGCCGTTGCGAATGGCCATGAAGGTACGCCCCAGCAGCGAGGACGCCAGGCGACCGGCGAACCAGATCGCCAGGATCAGAAACAGCAGCGCGAGGTAATAGAAGGGCACCGTCTGGCTGAAATCCACCAGTCCGAAGCCATCCGGCGCCGCGATGCCGCGAATGCCGATGGCGCCGTGGGTCAGCTCCTCCCATTTATCGATCAGCAGATAAATGATGAAGCCGACGCAAAGCGTGAAGATGGCAAAGAAGTGCTCCTTCAGGCGCAGCGAGACAATACCTACCAGCGCACCGACGGCGGCCGAAACCAACGCGGCCGCCACGAAGGCGGGCCAGAAATTCCAGCCATGGTCGGCGGTGAGAATCGCCAGGGTGTAGGCGCCGATGGCGAAGAAGCCGCCGTGTGCCAGGTTCAGCTGACCGCAGTAGCCGGTGATGATATTCAGACCGTAGACCGCAATCGCCCAAATGAAGGCGCTGGCCATCACGTAGACCTGATACTCGCTCTTGGCGAACAGCGGGAAGGCCAGGGCCAATGCCAGCAGCACCAGCTTGGCGCCGCGGCCGGTCAGTAAGGACGCGAAACGATGCATCAGTGAGCCCCCTTGGCGAACAGCCCGGTCGGGCGGAAGGACAGGATCACCACCAGCAGCGAGAAGGCGATGATGTCCTTGTAATCCGAGGACAGGTAGAAGCCGCCGAAGCTCTCGGCGAAGCCAAGGATCATGGCACCGATGATCGCCCCCGGAATGCTGCCCATGCCGCCGAGCACGATGATCACGAAGGCCTTCATGATCACCAGATGCCCCATCGCTGGGTACACCAGGTTGATCGGTGCGTAGAGCGTTGCGGCGAAGGCGGCGAGCATGCCGGAGATGGCGAACGTCAGCATCGCCACGCGGTTGGAGTCGATGCCCACAAGGAACGCGCCTTCGCGGCTCTGGGCCATGGCGATGATGGTCGAGCCGAGCATCGTCTTGCGCAGGAACAGGTGCAGCGCCAGCATTAGGGTGAAGGCACCGACGATGATCAGCAGACGCTGCTCGGGGATGATCAGCCCATCGAAGTTGAGGATGCCGCCATAGGGCGAGGCCATGCGGCGGAAGTCCGAGCCCCAGAGCATCTGCACCACCGCTTCGAGGAACAGCAGGATGCCAATCGCCGCAATCTTGTCGTGGATCGGCGGCGCGTTGCGCAGCGGGTGAAACACCAACCGCTCGGACAGCACCGCCAGCACGGCCACCACCACACCGGACGCCAGCATGGCGATCCAGTAGTGCAGCCCGATGTCGGTCATGAAGTAGTAGGACGCGAAGGCGCCGACCATGTACAGCGCGCCGTGGGCGAAGTTGGGAATGTGCAGGATGCCGTAAACGAGCGTCAGGCCAAGGGCGACCAGACCGTAGATGCTGCCCAGGGTCAAGCCGTTGAGCACTTGCTGGAACAATAGATTCAATGCGGCGTCTCCGTGGATCTTGTTGTTATGTGTGCCACCGAGCGACTGCCGATTCCTCCCGGTCAAGCCGGTCGAACATGCCACCGCCGCCGGGCAAGTCGGACTCTTCGCCTGACTGACATTGGCACTCGCTCGCACCCTCGTCAAACGAGCAGCTCGGAAGAGATAAAGGCCCATAAAGCAGCGTGATGCTGGCAACAAGCTATTTCAGTGACTGCCCGATCGCTCAGATCAAGCTTCAACGAATCGCCGCTCGATCAAGCCGAGCACGTCGCAACAAGGCCTCACTGAAGCGCACCAAAGTGGATCACGCCCCACGCAAAACCTTTCGCACGCACCATTGGAGGGCAACAAAAGCCAACAACCTCACCATCGACCGGCTCATTTACTTGCCCACCAGGCTAGCAAGCGCCGCAGCGCACCGCGGTGGCGCGAGAGGCACGACTATTGCTCGGCTGGTTCAACCACTTGCTGATCTCACGGTTCATGACTGCTCTGACTCCGCTGTTCACGCCCCACTGGAACGCCGAACTCGAACTGGGATATGCCCGCGTCGACGATGGGACACGCCCGGTATTACGCCGTCACAGCGGCCCATTGAGGGTTCAGAAGCATCTCTATCCCGAGGGTCCGGAGGTTTGTCAGCACATCATCGTGCACCCGCCGGGCGGGATTGCCGGCGGTGATCGTTTGGACATCAGTGCCGCGGTCGGCAGCGGCGCCTGGGCCCAGCTGACCAGCCCCGGCGCGGCGAAGTGGTATCGCGCAGGCGGCCCGGCTTTTCAGAACGTGCACTTGCGCGTCGAGGCCGGCGCGACGCTGGAGTGGCTGCCACAAGAAACCATCGTCTATTGCGCAGCGCAGGCCGAGCTGAGCACATCGATCGAATTAGAAGGCGATGCGCGGCTGTTCTACTGGGACATCATCGCGCTCGGCCGACCGGCCAGCGGCGAGCGCTTCGACGCGGGCCATTTCCAGGCACAGCTGAACATCAGCCGCGACGGCGAACTGCTTTGGCACGAGCGCCAGCGTGTAACAGGCAACGACGGGCTACTGGACTCGCCGATCGGTCTCGACGGCCACCCCGTATTCGCCACCATGATTGTCAGTGGCGAGATCAGTGCCGAGCTGCTGGAGCGCTGCCGTGCGCTTCCGAACCGGGTGCGGGGCGATCTGACACACTTGCCAGGCATGCTCGTCGGGCGTTGCCTGGCTGGCGAGGCGTTGCATGCACGGGCCTGGCTGATCGACCTGTGGCGGTTGTTGCGACCTGAGCTGCTCGATCGCGAGGCGGTGCCACCGAGGATCTGGAGTACATGAACTGCGGTGGGTAAGGCTCCGCCGTTATCCACCCTACGCCGGCCAGCGCCAGATGCATGGCCGCCCGAAATTCGCTGTGTGGTTGCCACCACCAGCCGGTGGATGCGAAAAGCGATATCCACCGCCACGATTGGAGCCGTTATGGATTTGTCGCCGAGAGAAAAAGACAAGATGTTGATTTTCACCGCAGGGCTGGTGGCTGAGCGTCGCCTCGCCCGCGGTGTAAAGCTCAACTACCCGGAAGCCATGGCCTTCATATCCGCCGCGCTGCTCGAAGGTGCCCGCGATGGCCAGACGGTCGCCGAGCTGATGCACTACGGCACCACACTGCTGGCTCGTGATCAGGTCATGGAAGGCGTGCCGGAAATGATCCCGGAGATCCAGGTCGAAGCCACCTTCCCGGACGGCACCAAGCTGGTCACCGTGCATCAACCAATCGCTTGAAACACGGGTCAATGTCTACTACGGCCATGGCCGCAACGATGATGACCCCGAAACGCTTGGAAGGAATTGAACGTGCAGATACGTGACGCCCTGGACGCCGACCTCGGAGGCATCCTAGAAATCTACAACGACGCGGTACAGAACAGCACGGCGATCTGGAACGACCAGCCGGTCGACCTCGACAACCGCCGCGCCTGGCTGGCCGAGCGCCACGAACAAGGCTATCCCGTGCTGGTCGCGATCGACGAGGACGGACAGGTCGCGGGCTACGCCTCGTTCGGCCCGTGGCGCCCCCACGACGGCTTTCGTCATACCGTCGAAAATTCAGTGTATGTCAGCCCTGACCACCGCGGCAGCGGCATCGGCCGCAGCCTGATGCAGACCCTTATCGAGCGCGCCCGGCAGCTTGGTAAGCACGTAATGGTCGCGGCAATCGAAAGCGAGAACCGCGCATCGGTCCATATGCACCAACAACTCGGATTCACCCATGCAGCCCAGATGCGCCAGGTGGGCTGCAAGTTCGATCGCTGGCTGGATCTGACTTTGATGCAGCTGGTACTGACACCGGAGAGGAAGCTGCCATGACTGCTCCGCTCGACCAGGTTGTCGGTCATCGAAACGATGCGATCAACATCGTCTCGGTGGATGCCGGTGAATTCGCCTCGTACCGCGACGGCCTGGTCGAGTTGCTGCTTGATGCGGTCAGACGGGGAGCTTCTGTCGGTTTCCTTGATGATCTGGAGGCAGGACAGGCGCACGACTACTTTGACGGGGTCGAGCAGGCGCTCCACACCCGTCAGTCTCTCCTGTGGGTGGCAACCGAGGGCCAAAGCATCGTCGGAAGCGTCCAGCTTGCACTTTGTCTCAAACCCAACGGACTCAATCGCGCCGAGGTCAACAAACTACTGGTCCATCAGGCTGCTCGCCGGCGCGGCATCGGCGCGCGTTTGATGCACGCGCTTGAGCATCAAGCGGTACGCACGCAACGCGGTTTGCTGTACCTCGATACAGAAGCGGGCAGTCCCGCTGAAGCCTTTTACCAACGGCTCGGGTATCAACGTGCCGGAGAAATCCCCGACTACGCCGCACGGCCTGACGGCACCTATCACCCCACCGTTCTCTATTACAAACGTCTCTCCATGAGGTCTTCATGATTCCCGGCGAATACCAGATCCAGGACGGCGACATCGAGCTCAACGTCGGCCGCCGCACCCTGACCCTCTGTGTGGCCAACAGCGGCGACCGTCCGATCCAGGTCGGCTCGCACTACCACTTCTTCGAAACCAACGATGCGCTCGCCTTCGACCGAGCCGCAGCGCGTGGCATGCGGCTGAACATTCCGGCCGGCACCGCCGTGCGCTTCGAGCCAGGCCAGAGCCGCGACGTGGAACTGGTCGATTTGGCCGGGGACCGCCGGGTGTTCGGCTTTGCCGGACGGGTGATGGGCGCACTCTGACGCAGCGTTATTTCGTTGGGTGGATGGCCACCCCCGTGGAAAACGCCGAAGGCTTTTCCACCACCCAGATTGCTGGTGGACAAGCTTCGCGTTGCCCACCCTACGGACAGGATGAGATTCAATGAAGATTTCCCGCCAAGCCTACGCTGACATGTTCGGCCCCACCGTCGGCGACAAGGTGCGCCTGGCCGACACCGAGTTGTGGATCGAGGTCGAGAAAGACTTCACCACCTATGGCGAGGAAGTGAAATTCGGCGGCGGCAAGGTGATCCGTGACGGTATGGGCCAGGGTCAGCTGCGCGCCGCCGACGTGGTCGACACCCTGATTACCAACGCGCTGATCCTCGATCACTGGGGCATCGTCAAGGCGGACGTGGGCCTGAAGGACGGGCGCATCGCCGCCATCGGCAAGGCCGGCAATCCGGACATCCAGCCGGACGTGACCATTGCCATTGGCGCCGCGACCGAAGTCATCGCCGGTGAAGGGATGATCCTCACCGCCGGCGGCATCGACTCGCACATCCACTTCATCTGCCCGCAGCAGATCGAAGAAGCCTTGATGAGCGGCGTCACCACCATGATTGGTGGGGGCACCGGGCCGGCCACCGGTACCAACGCCACCACCGTGACACCCGGCCCCTGGCACATGGCGATGATGCTCAAGGCCGCCGATGCCTTTCCGATGAACATCGGCTTCACCGGCAAGGGCAACGCCTCGCTGCCCGAACCCTTGATCGAGCAGGTCAAGGCCGGCGCCATCGGCCTCAAGCTCCACGAAGACTGGGGCACCACCCCGGCGGCCATCGACAACTGCCTGAACGTCGCCGACCAGTACGACGTGCAGGTGGCGATCCACACCGACACCCTCAACGAGTCCGGTTTCGTCGAGACGACCCTCGGCGCCTTCAAGGGCCGCACCATCCACACCTACCACACCGAGGGTGCCGGTGGCGGCCATGCGCCGGACATCATCAAGGCCTGCAGCCTGCCCAACGTGTTACCCAGCTCCACCAACCCCACGCGACCGTTCACCCGCAACACCATCGACGAGCATCTAGACATGCTCATGGTCTGCCACCACCTCAACCCAAGCATTGCCGAGGACGTGGCGTTTGCCGAGAGCCGTATCCGCCGCGAGACCATCGCCGCCGAAGACATCCTCCACGACCTCGGTGCCTTCTCGATGATCAGCTCCGACAGCCAGGCCATGGGCCGCGTCGGCGAAGTGATCACCCGCACCTGGCAGACCGCCGACAAGATGAAAAAGCAGCGCGGTGCCCTGCCGGGTGACGGCGCGGGCAACGACAACTTCCGCGCCAAGCGCTACATCGCCAAGTACACCATCAACCCGGCGATCACCCATGGCGTCAGCCACGAGGTGGGCTCGATCGAAGTGGGCAAGTGGGCCGATCTGGTGCTCTGGCGCCCGGCGTTCTTTGGCGTGAAGCCGACGCTGATCCTCAAAGGCGGCGCCATCGCCGCGAGCCTGATGGGTGATGCCAACGCCTCGATCCCGACACCGCAACCGGTGCACTACCGGCCGATGTTCGCCAGTTACGGTGGCTCGCTGCATGCGTCGAGCTTTACCTTCATCAGCCAGGCGGCGTTCGACGCTGGCGTGCCCGAGCAGCTGGGATTGAAGAAGAAGATCGGCGTGGTAAAGGGCTGCCGCTCGGTGCAGAAGAAGGACCTGATCCACAACGACTACACGCCGGACATCCAGGTCGACCCGCAGAACTACCAGGTGCGCGCGGACGGGCAATTGCTCTGGTGCGAGCCGGCGGACGTGCTGCCCATGGCGCAGCGCTACTTCCTGTTCTGATCAGGTAGCTAGGCGGAAATCTTGAGTAGTGAGGGGCGGCAGCGAAGAGCAGCAGTCCGGGCTGCCCCCGCCACACCACTCCGTAGGAGCCAGGGGGACGCCCAGTCCTTGCTGGCGTTCCATGTTCTGTTGTTGCGAAGCCGCGCCAGCACCTGATCGCGAGCAAGCTCGCTCCTACGAAAAGCGCTGTGCTCGGTTCGCGATGATCGCCGCGGCATCTGTAGGAGCCAGGGGGACGCCCAGTCCTTGCTGGCGACTAAGTTCAGTTGATACGAAGCCGCGCCAGCACCTGATCGCGAGCAAGCTCGCTCCTACGAAAAGCGCCGTGCTTGGTTCGCAATGATCGCCGCGGCATCTGTAGGAGCCAGGGGGACGCCCAGTCCTTGCTGGCGATCCATGTTCTGTTGTTGCGAAGCCGCGCTAGCATTGATCGCGAGCAAGCTCGCTCCTACAGGGGCGACAACGGTGTCCGTTGACGCTCAGAGCTACTGGTTGATGGTGCCGTAGACATTCGCACCCGCTCATGCAGCTAAGAATTGCCCCCGACTGCACGCTTAGCGTGCGTCATCGAACGCCGTGCTTCAGGAATGAGCAAAGGATTAACCGAATCGCTCAGCATCACACCATTCTTTGTATACAAAAAAATCTAACGATAACTCCCGCCGTGTCTAACCTTTGTTGAGGCGTAGACCAGATTGACCATCGGTCGACCCTTAAATTCTCGCGATCCTGCCATACGCGGAACAAGAACTGCATACAAAAAGCGAACAATAATCTGCACAGAGCGCCCACCTATGAATCACGACGATTTCCGGATCAAGCAAATAGACCCCACTCTGTACAACGAGGACCTCGCCCCGCTCGCCCCCGCCAAACGCAAGTGGGGGTGGTTCGAGATCTTCAACGTCTGGTCGAACGATATCCAGAGCCTGTTCGGCTACACCCTCGCCGCGACGCTGTTCATCAGTTACGGCCTGAACGGTTGGGCCGTGCTTGCCGGGATCGTGCTGGCGGGTTTCATCGTCATGGGGCTGGTGCAGCTGACCGGCAAACCCAGCGTCAAATACGGCATCCCCTTCCCGGTCATGGCGCGCGCCAGCATGGGCGTACGCGGCGCTAACTTTCCGGCTGTGGTGCGCGGGATCGTGGCGATCTTCTGGTACGGGGTGCAGACCTATTTCGCCTCGACCGCGGTGGCGCTGCTGATCCGCACTCTGGCGGGGCCAGGCTCGGAAGCCACGCTGCTGGGGCTGACCGCCATCGACTGGATCGCTTATGTGATCGTCTGCGTCTTCCAGGTTGCGCTGTTCATTAGAGGCGTGGACTGGGTGACGCGCTTTCTGAACTGGGCTGGGCCGCTGGTCTATCTGGTGATGATCGCGATGATGATCGCCATCTGCTACAAGGCGGGCCCCAGCCTTGCTGGCGCGCTGGGTACGATCTTCAGGGGCACTGGCAGCTACGCTGGTGGTCCCATCGCCGCCTTCGCCGCCGTGGTCGGCACCATGGTGGCCTACTTCGCGGCCGTGGTGATCAATTACGGCGACTTTGCCCGCTTCGTGAAGAGCGAGCGACAGATGCGCATCGGCAATTTTCTCGGTTTGCCGGTGAGTCTGGCGATCTTTTCGCTGATTGCGCTGGTGATCACCGCCGGTACCGTTGTGGTGTTCGGCGAGACGCTGACCAACCCGACCGACATCGTTGCGCGCATCGACAACGTCGGCCTCACGCTGATTGCTGCGATCACCTTCTTCGCCGCCACGGTGGGCATCAACCTGGTCGCCAACTTCATCCCGCCAGCCTACGACATCGCCAATCTGGNACCGCCGCTATCGCGTTTTTCATCGGTGCGTTGTGGGTATCGTTCATCAGTGCGGTGGGCATTGCCGCCTTCGTCGACACGCTGGGCGCCGTGCTGGCACCGCTATACGGCATCATCGTCGCCGACTATTACTTGGTTCGTCGGCAGCGGCTGGACGTACAACAACTGTTCAGCGCGAAACCCGGCTCGACCTACTACTTCAACGCCGGCTGGAACCGTAAAGCGGTCATCGCGTTTGGCGTGAGCTCGATCTTTTCCGTTGCGTCGGTCTGGACGCCGGGGCTGGAAAGCCTGTCGGGCTTCGCCTGGTTGTTGGGCGCCTTGTTTGGCGCCGTGGTGCATTACCTGCTGATGCGCAAACAAATCGTTCCGGCCGTTGCAACCCCTCCCCTGACGACCCAAGCGTAATGCCCTGGGCGGGTCGGGTCGGCAGATAGTCGGCTCGATTCCGCTCTTCGAAACGGTGCGTGATAAAGTGCGCGGCCATCATCACGCGCCGCCATGACATTGCATGAACCGATCGATAACCGACGACATTTCGGCGATCAGCCGTATCAACGCCGTGCCGGCGATCCTCCGGGTGATCTCCGAGACCACCGGGTTACGGTTCGCCGCCGTGGCGCGAGTTACCGAAGATTCCTGGACAGCGTGCGCCGTGCTCGACCGGACCAACTTCGGTCTGCAGGTCGGCGGCGAGCTGGACGTGACCACCACGTTGTGCCACGAAAT
Source organism: Pseudomonas sp. 10B238 (assembly GCF_000970615.1). Lineage (NCBI taxonomy): Bacteria > Pseudomonadati > Pseudomonadota > Gammaproteobacteria > Pseudomonadales > Pseudomonadaceae > Pseudomonas > Pseudomonas sp. 10B238. Next base: position 509,357 of record NZ_KQ033928.1, on the reverse strand, counting down.
CCGCGCATCTCACGAAACCATCATCATCAGCAAGGTGAGTGAGGACGGGCGTTACTGCAACCATCACACGCCCAAGATGTATGGCTTCGAGAGCTACATCTCGACCCCTGTGTTTCGCACCGATGGCAGTTTTTTCGGCACCGTCTGCGCACTCGATCCGCTGCCTGCGAATCTGTCAGAAATGCCGATCCTGCCGATGATGGAATCTTTCGCCAAGCTGCTGGCCATTCAGCTGGAGGCGGAAGAGCAGTTCGAAGCCACCGAGGCAGCCCTGCTCGATGCGCAGCAGACGGCAGAACTGCGGGAGCAATTCATCGCCCTGCTCGGGCATGACCTTCGCAATCCGCTCTCCTCGATTCTGTCCGGCGCGCAGCTGCTGATGAGGCGCACGAAGGACGCCTCGATCACCGGCATTGCCGAGCACATGCTCACTGCGACCCGTCGCGCATCACGCCTGGTTGACGATGTACTGGACTTCGCCCGCGGCCGGCTGGGCAATGGAATTCCGCTGCAGAACCGCGAGTGCAAGGACCTTCACGTCACCCTGACGCATATCGTTTCGGAGATGCAGAGCGCCAATCCGCAACGCGCAATCGAAGCCGACATCGCTCCGCTCGACGGGGTCCGCTGCGATGCGGATCGCGTCGCGCAGTTGCTGTCCAATCTGCTCGCCAATGCGCTGGTGCATGGGTCAACGGATGGCCGGGTACAGGTCCGCGCGGTGATCGAAAAAGGATGGCTGTTGCTGTCGGTGAACAACCAGGGCGAGCCGATTCCACCGGAACGGCTGGATCATCTGTTTCAGCCTTACTGGCGCGAGCCCTCAAGCAGCCAGTCCGGCCTCGGTCTGGGGCTCTACATCGCCAATGAAATTGCGCGCTCGCATGGCGGCAGCATGCGCGCAGAGTCAACAGCCGAAGCGGGCACGACCTTCGTTTTCAGCATGCCCACCGAAGCGCGTGCGCTCTAGGCGTGCTCAGCCTTCATGACGTCGTAAGCGCCCAGGTACGCACCGGCTAGCTGACTCTTTTGCTGATCGCTGAGGATCTTGCCGGCCATCTGGAAGAACTTGTGCTCTTCTTCCTGAAGATGGTGATGAACCTTGTCCGACAGTTTGCGTGCCTGCACAAGCCAGCTCGGACTGCTGGGATCGGTTTCTTCCAGCGCCTCGACCATCTCATCCATTTCATGGTGTTCGGCGATCGCATGACGGGACAGGTCGACCCCGCTGTCATCACGCATCAGAGGGATATAGAAATGGCGCTCTTCGGCCACCGAATGCACCCAGAGTTCGTGCTTGAGTTCAGCAAAAATCGCTTGCCGCTCGGCGCTGTCACCGCGGGTCTGTACCAACTTTTCAGACAGATCACGCTGGATATCGTGGCTTTGGCGCAACGCTTCGAAAATCATCATGGGTATATTCCTCTTCCGTGAACCTGTGGGGACGCGATGTGTGACAGGCACAGGAGCGCCGAGTGCGCCCTTACCGGCGCGTTTTTTTGTCACGCACTCAGCGCAGTTGGCTGTCCTTGCTGCCGCGGCGGTTGTAACCGCTGAATTTGGCTTCCTGTTTGTCCCGTTCGGTTTGGCATTTGACGCACAACCTGACACCGGGCACGGCCTGCCGCCGCGCCTCGGGAATCTTCGCGTCGCATTCCTCACAGTGCGTTAGGCTCTCGCCCTGCCCCAGCCGACTGCGCGCTCGCTGCACAGCATCTTCGATGGTGCTGTCGATCTGTTCCTGAACCGCACCCTCATTCGCCCAACCCGTAGCCATCGCGACCTCCCAGCAAGCCAGGTCTAACAGTGTTCTAGCTTGGAACACCTGCCCCGGGCACCGTTCAGTAATGCGACTGGCTTGACCCGCATTTCCGAGCCTCCAAACGAAAAACCACCCGTCGATCCGTTGGCGTCAAATCGACGAACGGACCTCAGCGCCACATTGCATTGTCTATCCTTCCAGCCGATTGAACGGCAAGCCCACCACAGATGCTCTATCTCGGGACTTGCCTCGTCGAGGTCGTCCGCCGACCTTCTGTAAACACACCCCCAGGGAAGCGGTGATGCACACGAAGATCCTGCCGGCGCTGTTAATTGGCCTGAGCGGATGCGCCAGCCAGCCGGAAGTGCTTGAACGCGAAGTCGGCCAATTCGACCTGCGTCTCGGCACGACCCCCACCCGTAGCATGGCCCAAGGGCTGGTGAACCCGACGGCCGCCAGCACCTTCCGCGGCGGACTGGACCTGACTCACGACAGTGGCCTGTATGTCGGCCAGTGGGCGCCCAGCATGGGCATCATCGAGGGCAACCAGTTGGAGCTGGACAGCTACATCGGCTATGTCCAGCCCCGCTTCGACCAGGCGCCAGGCTACGAGCTGGGTGTGATCCGCTACAGCTTCCCCGAGCTGGACGGAGCGGATCATCACGAAGTCTATGCAGGCTTCAATCTGGCTGGCAGTCGGCTGGGTGGCGCGTTGAGCAGCCGACCGGGGCGCACCGACAGCACCCTGCTGCTGGAGCTGGGTGCCCTCAGCCCACTCGATCTGGACCTGCGCCTGAAATATGCCAGCCACTCGATGGACAGTCCGATGTACCACCCCGGTGGCAGTGTTGAAGTTTTTAATGACTGGTCGTTGAACCTGTCTCGCCCCTGGCTGGGCGTGCGCCTGGATCTTTCCTACACCGACTCGAGCCTTCGCGGCCGCGAGTGCGGCGTCTATTCGGGGCAGAACACCTATTGCGAGAGCTACTTCATGTTCAAGGCCGAGCGGTCGCTGTTCTAACGATGCTCCGATCAGCTTTGCTTGAAGCGCATCCTCGCGTGCCATACGGCGACAAGAAAGGCCGTGGCCGCAAAGCCATACAGCAGGCCAAGATTGCCGTCCTGATAGAGCCATGAGCCAAGTACCGGCCCGGTGGCCATGCCCATGAAGCGGAAGAAGTTGTAGCTGCCCACGGCGGTGGCGCGATTGTGCGGGTACAGGTCCATCAGCAGGCTGGTCTGCACCGGCAGCGAAAGGCCAAGGAACAGCCCGAACGCACTTACCGCGACCACCAGCGCCGCCAGCGACCACTGCGCAACCGCGAGAAACAGCAGCAGACTGAGCGCATTGAGTGCCGCGGTCGTCACCAGCACCGGACGGGGACGCCAGCGCCCCAACAGTCGCCCACCGGCGAAGCTGCCGATCACAACAGCAATCGACAGTGGCAGAAACACCAAGCCCTTTTCGCTGGCACTCAGCCCATAGCTGGCATCGAGCACGCGTGGCATGAACACCAGGTAGTTGTAGAACGCGTAGTACTGAACAAAGCTCAGCACCATGATCGCCAGGCCCTGGCGATTGCGCGCCACATCCAGGTACTCGCTGGGATGAAAGGCGCGAGGCGTGCCACCGGCCGGGCGGGTTTCCTGCAGCCAGATGGCGTTGCTCAGCAGCGCAACGCCACCGACCACCGCGAGCAGCAGAAATACGTAATGGAAGTCGACGTGCTCGCCAATGAAGCCGCCCACCACCGGGCCAACCACCGGCCCCAGCGCCACCATCATCTGGAACGAGCCCATCGCCCGAACACGCTCGGCGCCTTCGAATCGATCCCCGATCACCGTCACTGCCACCACCGCACCGGCAGCGATACCCACCGCCTGCAGCGCACGAAACACCAGCAGCGTCTCGATATTGGTCGAGAGAAAACAGCCGATGGACGCGCCGATGTAGCACGCCAGCCCCAGCAACAGGGTGCGCCTGCGGCCGCTTCGATCCACCAGCGGGCCGTAGACGATCTGCATGAACGCCAAAACGAAGGTGAAGATCGAAATGCTGAGGTTGATCAGCAGCGGCGTCGTCTGCAGCGCCTCGCCCAGCTCCGGCAGAATCGGTGCGTAGACCGTCTGCGTGAACGGGCCGAGAAAGGCGGCGAACGCCACCATGAAGGTCAGCAGGCGTGGGCTCATCGGATCTCCGCTAACTTGTAAAAACGAGGCCTGGCGGCGCACCCCGCCAGGCGGGATGGGTCACTCCTTGACCTGCATGTATTCCTCGGCCCAGACCATGTATTCCTCGGCGGTCGAGTATTTGACCGACAGCTGCGAGGCGTTGAGATCGGACGCATCGATCTGACGCTGCTCGCGCAGACAGTCGTAGGTCGCCTTGATCGCGGCAAAGTAGGCCGCATGACCGTTGACCACGATGCGCACGCCAAGCGCAGCCAGACGGGTGTTGTCGCGCAACTTGGGGTTGCCATAGGTCACCAGCATCAGCGGTACGCTGAGTTTTTCCGCGACCTGCTCCAGCTGCTCGAAATCCTCGATACCGACCAGGCAGATCCCATCGGCGCCAGCTGCCTCGTAGGCCTGCACGCGCGCGATCACCTCTTCCAGGCCGATCACACCCGCGTTGGTCCGCGCAATGATCGCGAGCTCCGGATCGATACGCGCCTCTAGCGCCGCACGGATCTTGCCGACCGCCTCGAACATGCCGATCAGGTCGGTGGACTTGCGCCCGAATTTGGCCGGCAGCAGCGTGTCTTCGATCGTCAGCGCCGCGATGCCGGCGCGCTCCAGCTCGACCACCGTGCGCATCACGTTCAGCGCGTTGCCATAGCCATGGTCGGCGTCGGCGATGATCGGCAGCCGTGATACGCGGCCGATGCGTGTCGCCTGCTCGACAAATTCACTCAGGGTGATCAGCGCAAAGTCCGGCGCGGCCAGGACCTGTAACGAGGCGACCGAGCCACCGAGAATGCCGACTTCGAATTCCAGATCGGCGGCGATACGCGCCGACATCGGGTCGAATACCGATGCAGTGTGGTAGCAGCGATCGGAGGCCAGCAGCCGACGAAACTCGCTGCGCAGGGTGTGATGAGAGATACGTTGCATGGGGGTTCCTGATGAATCGCACGCAAGGGTCGAGTCGCCCTTGTCTGTTCAGTGTTGGTAGTGGTACGGACGGCCTATTGCACGCCTCGGTGTTTCACAGTGCCGGACGCGGTTGTCGCCCTTGCACATACGCCATGACCAGCCCGCTGGCGATGATGATGGCCATGCCGACAATGGCGCCGAAATCCGGCGTATGTCCAAAGGCAACCAGGCCTACCACCCCAGCAAAGATGATCTGCGAATAGGTGAACGGTGCCAGCGCAGCGGCGCTGGCAAAGCGAAACGCATTGGTCAGCAACAGATGACCGCTCATGGCCATGGCACCAAGCCCGGCCATCATTAGCGCGTCATGCAGCGTTGGCGTCTGCCAGTTGAAGAAGACCAACACGCTCATCACCAGACCGCCAACCACGCTGGTGATGAAGTTGCTGGTGACCGGATGATCCGTGGCGCTGAGTCGACGGGTGATCAACTGATAAACCGTGAAGCTCAGCGCCGCGCCAAACGGCAACAAGATCGCCGGCGTGAACAAGGCTCCGCCCGGCCGCACGATGATCATCACGCCGATCAGCCCACAGCCGACCGCCAGCCATTGGGCACGACTGACCTGTTCGCCGAGCAAGGCGGACGCGATGGTAACCAGCAATGGGGTCAGGAAGATGACTGCAGTCGCTTCGGCCAGTGGGATGTAACTCAGACCGCTGATGAACAGCATGCTGACGCTGACCAGGCTCAGGCCACGGCAGATCTGCAGCTTCGGCCGCAGGGTATGAAACACACGACGCCCCATGTGTGGCGTGAACAGGGTGAGCATCAGCACCGTCTGCGCCATATAACGCGCCCAGATAACCAGAAACACGGGGTAGAGCTGCGTCAGATACTTGGACAGCCCGTCGTGACTGGCGAGCGTCAGGCAAGAAACCAGAATCAGCGACACGCCAAGCAGGGGCCGGTGAGAGTTATTCAATGAGGGAAACCGCGACAATAGGTAGCAAGCTATGAATTATGCCCATAAATCGCCATTTCGTCAGTGGTGACGTGAGCCGATCCGACCAGAAGAGGTGCGCCCCAGCCTGCCACGCAGGTTCATCTTCTGACTCGTCGATGCGTCTGCTGAACGTCGATTCGTGACCTGATCACGCAACTGTCATCCCGTCAGGCTGTAATGCGCTACGTCTGTCGGCGCCCGCTCCGCTCGCCCGACAATCGCGTATGATCGCCGCCCCCGTGCGAGCCTCGTTACCGGCCGCTTCAGTCCGAGTGTTGTTTTGATGTTCAAGATACGAGCGATGCAGGTGCGCGATATACCTGCGGTGATGTCGATTCAGGAAGAATCCTATGCTGCCGAAGTCCACGAGGACGAAGCGGTGATCCTCAACCGCCTAGCCGCCTGCCCGCAGCTGGCCTGGGTAGCCGAGGACGATCAGGGCGTTTGCGCCTATCTCTTCGCCTACCACTCACGGGTCGGCAAGGTGACGCCGCTGGATGGCGACTTCGAATCCCACGCCAAAGCCGACTGCCTGTATCTGCACGACCTTGCCGTATCCCGGCGGGCCAGTGGCCGGGGCATCGGGCCGGCGCTGGTGCAGAAGAACCTCGAGCAGGCGCGCACTCAGAAGCTGCGCTACTCGGCGCTGGTTTCGGTGCAGGAGTCCGAAGCCTTCTGGTCTCGCCTCGGCTATGCAGCGCACACGGAGCTGGAGCCGCCCCAAGCCAGCAACCTTGCCAGCTACCAGATACCCGCCGTCTATATGGTGCGGGCGCTGCACTGAGTGCACGTAGATGGTGCGACCTAGATACAGGCGCACCATAACAGGACAGTCTAAAGCCCCATTTTCATGCACGGACAACCTGCAGGCTGCGGGACGCTTCTGTTGTGGCGGGTTGGCAAGGGCCTTGCTCTGCTTGTGCCAATCGCACAACCGGAACTGCTCGCCATGCTGGTCATCCATCACCGCACCTCCCCGCAGGCCAATGCCGACGCCGAGCTGGAGTTGACCTTCGAAGCCCGTAGCAAATCGCGTCTGCGTTGCTTCTCCACCACAGGAGAAGATGTCGGCCTGTTCCTCGAGCGCGGCCAGCAACCGCTGCATGACGGCGAATGCCTGCGCGCCGAGGATGGCCGTGTCGTCCGTGTGCGGGCGCGCGCCGAACAGCTCCTTCATGTGACCTGCAGCAGCGCGTTCGAACTGACGCGCGCCGCCTATCACTTGGGCAATCGCCATGTGGCACTGCAGGTAGGCGACGGCTGGCTGAGGCTGCTCGACGACTACGTACTGAAAGACATGCTGGTGCAGCTGGGCGCCAGTGTCGAAGCCATCGAGTCGCCCTTCCAGCCCGAGCACGGCGCCTACGGGGGCGGCCATCATCACTCCCACTCAGGCGAAGCCGAGTTCAGCTACGCGCCACGTCTGCATCAGTTTGGTGTGCGCACGTGAATCCGGCTGCGTTCGCGTTGCTGCGGCTTGCCAGCCCGCAGTTGCCGATCGGTGGATACAGCTATTCGCAAGGCCTGGAAATGGCGGTCGAATGCGAGCGAGTACGCGACGAAGCCAGCGCCCGCCGTTGGCTGGGCGACCAGCTGTTATTGAATCTGGCGCGCTTTGAAGCGCCGCTGCTGCTAGCGCACTGCCAGGCGGCAGCTGCTGAAGACTGGACAGAACTCGAGCGACTTGCCGATTGCCATCGCGCCAGTCGCGAAACCCGTGAGCTACGGCTGGAAAGCCGGCAGATGGGCTATTCACTAAAGCAACTGCTGGACAATCTGCCCGAACTCGACGCCCCGGCCCGCGCTCTGTTTCAGCGCATCGACGAGCCCGGCCTCGCCCTTGGCTGGGCTCTGGCCGCACGTGCCTGGGGCATTGGCCCTGAGGATGCACTGACCGCCTGGCTTTGGGGCTGGCTGGAAAACCAGCTGGCGGTGCTGATGAAAACCCTGCCGCTCGGCCAGCAAGCGGCACAAAGCTTGACCTCCCAACTGCTGGTTACCCTGCAGCAGGCCCAGCGCGACGCAACCCTTATCGAGCCGGAGCACTGGGGCAGCGCCGCCTTTGGCCTGTCCCTGACGAGCATGGCGCATGAGCGCCAATACAGCCGGCTGTTCCGCTCATGAGCACCGCTTTCACAAGAGGAAACAGACGATGAACACCCAACCCCTGCGCATCGGCATCGGCGGGCCGGTCGGCTCCGGCAAGACTGCCCTGACCCTCGCCCTCTGCCTGGCCCTGCGCGAGCGCTACAACCTGGCCGTGGTCACCAACGACATCTACACCCAGGAAGACGCGCAATTTCTCGTACGCAACGAGGCCCTGGCGCCCGAGCGCATCATCGGCGTCGAGACTGGCGGTTGCCCGCACACCGCGATCCGCGAGGATGCTTCGATCAATCTGGAAGCCGTCGAACAGCTAAACCGGCGCTTCCCAGGGCTGGACCTGATCATCGTCGAGTCCGGTGGCGACAATCTGTCGGCCACCTTCAGTCCGGAGCTGTCGGACCTGACCATCTACGTGATCGACGTGTCGGCCGGCGACAAGCTGCCACGCAAGGGCGGGCCGGGCATCTGCAAATCCGATCTGCTGGTGATCAACAAGGTCGACCTGGCACCCATGGTCGGCGCCTCGCTGGAGGTCATGGACCGCGACACCCGCAAGATGCGCGGCGACAAGCCCTTCGTGTTCAGCAACCAGAAGGTTGGCCAGGGCCTCGACGAGATCATCGCCTTCATCGAAAAACAGGGAATGCTCAGTGCCGCCTGAACAACCGTATCAAACCAAAGGAGCTCTCATGAATCTGCGCAAACCGCTGCTCGCCGTTGGCCTGTTACTCAGCCCGGCAATGGCCTTCGCCCACCCAGGTCACGACCATGCCGGCGTACTGGCAGGCCTGGCCCATCCCGTGTTCGGACTCGACCACCTACTGGCCATGCTTGCCGTCGGCCTTTGGGCCGCACAGCAGCAAGGCACTGCTCGCTGGGCGTTGCCGCTGACCTTCGTTGTGACGATGCTGTTCGGCGGGCTGGCCGGTTTCGCCGGCTTCGAGATGCCGCTGATGGAAACCGGCATCGCCGGCTCCGTGCTGGCCCTCGGCTTGCTGGTTGCCCTGGCGGTGCGTCCGCCGCTGGCCATCGCCGCCGCGCTGACCGTCCTGTTCGCCGCCAGCCACGGCGTCGCACACGGCCTGGAACTGCCGGAGCTGTCCAGCCCGTGGGGTTATGCCGTCGGTTTCGTCGCCGCCACCGCCGCCCTGCATGCCGCCGGTTACGCGCTAGCGCGCTTTCTGCCGCAGGCCGCGGCGCCACTGGTACGCATCGCCGGTGCAGCCTCGGCATTCACCGGCGCCTGGCTACTGGCCAGCTGAGCGAGCCAACCGTGCGCCTCAGTGGTAGCGGCGTCGCAGCGCGACATTGAGGCGATCCACCACTTCGGCCCAATCGGCATCCTCCAGAATCTCCTCGCGCAGGAAAGCCGCCTGGGCCGGCGTCCAGAAAGATGCATCCGCCAGGTAGACGTCTTCGGCCAGGGGCGAGTGGGTTTCGATGAAGCGCCTGATCGAGCCATCGTCGTTGGGCAGGCCCAATTGCTCGAACAAGTTATGGAAGGCGTGGATCGACTGTTCCATGTTGAACCTCCGGAGCTAACGCGGGAATGAACGCCTTGAGTATCGCTCATTCCCGAAAAAGCGCCGGCAGTGCGTGTCGAATCAGCGGAACGGCGGCTCGTCGAAGCTGCGCAGCTTGCGCGAGTGCAGCGAGTTGAGCTGGGTGCGCAAGAGGTCGAGCGCGGCGATGCCGATCTTCAGGTGCTGGGTCACGGCGCGCTCATAGAAAGCGTTGGCCGAGCCTGGCAGCTTGATTTCGCTGTGCAGCGGCTTGTCCGACACGCAGAGCAGCGTCCCGTAAGGCACCCGCAGGCGATAGCCCTGAGCGGCGATGGTGCCGCTTTCCATGTCCACTGCGACCGCGCGGGAGAGGTTAATCAGCGGCCGCTCCTGAGCCCAGCGCAATTCCCAATTGCGATCATCGTAGGTCAGCACCGTACCGGTGCGCAGGCGCCGCTTGAGCGCTTCGCCCTGCTCACCAGTTACCTGCGCTGCCGCTTCCTGTAGCGCCTGCTGCACTTCCGCCAGCGCCGGCAGCGGGATATGCGGCGGCAGAACCCGGTCGAGAATCCCGTCACGGCGCATGTAGGCGTGGGCCAGCACGTAGTCGCCGATGGACTGCGATTGCCGCAGCCCGCCGCAGTGGCCGATCATCAACCAGCAATGGGGGCGCAGGACGGCCAGGTGATCGGTGATGTTCTTGGCATTCGATGGACCGACGCCGATGTTAACCAGGGTGACGCCATCGCCATCTTTGGCCTGCAGGTGATAGGCCGGCATCTGGTAGCGATGCCAGAGCACACCGCCAATGATCGCCTGGGCTTCGCCCTCCTCCATGCCGCGCTCGATGATGATGTTGCCCGGCAGCACCATGCGCACGAAACGGGTGTCGTCGCGCAGCATGTCGAGACCGTGACGAATGAACTGATCGACGTAGCGGTGGTAGTTGGTCAGCAGAATCCAGGGCTGCACGTGGCGCCAGTCGCTACCGGTGTAATGCACCAGCCGGCGCAGCGAGAAATCCACCCGCGCACCATCGAAGAGCGCCAGCGGGTAGGGATCGGCATGCTCCCAGTCATACAGGCCGTCGGCGATGTCATCGGTGGCGGCGGATAGATCGGTGCTGGGGAACACCCGCGCCAGTTCGGCGGCAGTCACACCGGTCCCGGCCAGTTCATCGCCCTGCTCGATCACATAGGGATAGGGAATGTTGCGTTCACTGATGCCCACCTCGACTTTGACGCCGAAGTCCTTGATCAGCGGTCGCAGCTGGTCAAGCAGGTAGCTGCGGAACGACGCCGGATGGGTCACGGTCACGCTGTAAACGCCCGGTGCCTGCACCTTGGCGTAGGCACGGGTGGAAGCCGGCACCTCGCCGTGGCATTCGTACGTAAGGCGCAATTCCGGATAGCGATACTCCGCGCGCTCGGCCGCGTCGGGCTCCTGACGCGTCTTGACGTAGCGCTTGAGCGCCTGATTCAGCGAGCGCGTGGCATGCTGGTGGAGCTCGGCAAGGTGGTCCACGGCCGCTTCTGCGCTGGTGGCAATGCGAAAAGTCTCGCCTGCTGGATTCATGGTGGGTTTCCTTGTTGATTCGTTGAAAACATCTTGCCTGCTGTTCGATGACAGCGGTAGCACCGCAGTGCTGCGATCATCGATCAGACGCGGCTATTCGCAGCGCCAGCGACTCCAGCCGCGCCTTCAATATCGCCAGGCTGGGCGCCGCAGTCAGGCTCAGACGCAGCGCATTCGGCGCGCCATGGCCGACCGCGAACACGGCCGCTGCAGCCGCTTCGATCCCCGCATCCCGGCACAGCTCCGGCAGACTTTGACCGTCTGCCAATTCCAGCCAGAGATGCGGCGAGGCATTTGACGAGGGAGACCCAAGCAGTTTCTGCGCCAGCCGCCAACGCCGGGTCATCTGCTCACGTTGCCAGGCCAGCCGACGCGCCGCGGTGCCGTCTTCAAGCCATTCGCAGCCAATCTGCAGGCATAGCGTCGATAAGGCCCAACTGGTCGCCTGCCGTTCCGGATCGATACGCGACAACCACTCGTCCGGCCCGGCAATAAAGCCCAGGCGCAACCCGGGCGCGACCGTCTTCGACAGACTGCTGATCAGCAGGGTGCGGCAGCCAGTGGTGGCTCGTCGCCAAGTGCGCCGTAGATATCATCTTCGATGATCAGCAGGCCTCGCCGTCGCGCCACGGCGGCGATAGCCTCGCGGCGCTGCGTATCCATGCTCACGGCGGTCGGGTTCTGCATGCACGGCGTCAGGACGGCCACGCGTGCCGAGGTCGCGCGGGCCAGGCGGTCGAGATCGTCCGGCAGAATGCCGAACTCGTCCATTGCGACCCCGTGCAGCGGCAGTCGTAACTGACGCCCGGCGGCCTTGATACCGGGGGAGGTCAGGGCTTCGACCAGTACCGGCTCGCCTGGCTCGCACAATCCGATCAGCGCAGCGAAAACGCCCTGCTGCGCCCCGGCACAAAGCATCACCTGCTGCGGCGGGATTTCGAGCGTCCGACCACGCAACCAGCCGCTCACTGCCAGCTGGCCACGCTGCAGACTGCGCGCCGAGGGATAACCTTGCAGGCTCGCCAGCTCACCCATCGCGCATAGTGACGCGATGCTGCGCTGCATGTCGTCATCGTCGGGGTCGAGGACCGGCAGGTTGGTCGACAGGTCGACCAGTTCCGGATGAGCCTCCGGCGTCTTCAGCCGGAACAGGCTGGCCTCGCGGCTGCCGGCGAGCACATAAGTACCACGCCCTACCTCGCCACCGACGAGATGCCGACGCGCCGCTTCGCGGTAGGCCTGCATTGCCGTGCTGGGGTTGAGGCCGAGCGCCCAGGCCAGCCGCCGCTGCGGCGGCAGTCGATCCCCAGGCCGCAGCTCGCCACGTGCAATGGCCGATGCAATGGCATCGACCAGCGCCAGGTAGCGCGGTAGGTCATCAGATTCGAGTTTGGGTAACCACATTGTTTGCCATGCAATATAAATATTTACCCATACAATGCCCGCCACCTAGGATCGACGTCAAACCCGCCAAGGAGCCGTCGATGTTCGATCTACAGCAACTGCGTCAGGCAGCCGAACTGATTCACCAGAGCGTCCCGCCAACCCCGCAATACGCGTGGCCGCTGCTGGCCGAACGGCTTGGCTGCCAAGTCTGGGTCAAGCACGAGAACCACACGCCAGCCGGTGCTTTCAAGGTGCGCGGCGGTGTGCTCTATATCCATGAGCTGATCAAGCGTGAACCGCGCTTGCCGGGCCTCGTCACCGCAACCCGTGGCAATCACGGCATCAGCCTGGCGATGGCCGCACGCAACGCAGGTTTACGCCTGCAGGTTCTGGTGCCTGAAGGCAACTCGGCGGAAAAGAACGCCGCCATGCGTGCATGTGGTGCTCGGGTCGTCGAGTACGGTCGCGACTTCGATACCGCCCGCCAGCGCGCCGCGGAGCTGGCTGAGGCCAACGGCTGGCATTTTGTCCCATCCCTGCATCCGGACCTGATCAAAGGTGTCGCCACCTATGCGCTGGTATTCCTCGAAGCGGTGCCGTACCTGCGACGGGTTTATGTGCCCATCGGGCTTGGCTCAGGCATCTGCGGGATGATCCGAACCCGCGACCTGCTGGGTCTGAACACGGAGATCATCGGCGTGGTGTCCAGCGCTGCCGATGCCTATGCACAGAGCTTCGAGCAAGGCCGCATCGTCTGTACGGAAACAGCGAACACCTTTGCCGATGGGATGGCATGCCGCATCCCGTCGCCGGACGCTCTGGAGATCATTCGCAAAGGCGCGGCGCGCATCGTGCGCGTCGATGACGCCGAAATCCGTCAGGCCATCGTCGCCTTCCACGAAGACACCCATAACCTTGCCGAAGGCGCCGGCGCTGCCGCGCTGGCCGCCGCGATGCAGGAGCGCGAACACAACCGTGGCGAGCGCATTGGAGTGGTGCTCAGTGGTACCAACATCGACCGCGACGTGTTGGCAGGGATTCTGGCTGAGCCGCGCCAAGCGGCTGGCCAGAACGTCTGAACCTCACTCGGTAAACGGCGCACTGCGCGCCAGCAGCGCGCTGATGTCGAGGCCGCGCGGCAGCGTGCCGAAGGCCCGGCCGTTGCCCGCCAGGCGGCTGGCGATGAACGCATCCGAGACTTTATCGTTACCCGCTTCAAGCAGCAGCTTGGCCTGCAGCGCGACGGCTACGTCTTCGGTGAGCTGACGCGCGCGGTACTGGATGTCGCCTTTATCGGTAAAAGCCGTTTGCAGCCCTTTGATGTGATGCTGCAGACGCACATCGCCATGACCGTCGCCCAGCTCGGCGAACAGTACTTCCAGCACACCAGCCTCCTTGGAAAGCGCACGCAGGACATCCAGGCACTGCACATTGCCTGAGCCTTCCCAGATGGAGTTCACCGGCGCTTCGCGGTAGAGCCGCGGCATGATCGTCTCCTCAACGTAGCCGGCGCCGCCGAGGCATTCGCTGGCTTCGGCGACCATTTCCGGGGCGCGTTTGCAGATCCAGTACTTGCCGATCGCCGTGACCAGCCGGGCGAACTTCTCCTCCTGTTCGTCGAACGGATTGTCCAGCGCGCGACCCATGCGCATGGTCAGCGCCAGCGCAGCCTCGCTCTCCAACGCCAGGTCGGCCAACACGTTCTGCATCAGCGGTTGTTCAATCAAGGCACGACCACCCACCTGCCTATGCGTGCAATGGTGCATGGCCTGGGTCAGCGCTTGGCGCATCAATGAGCTGGAGCCGATCATGCAATCAAAACGGGTCGAGGAGACCATCTCGATGATGGTCGGCACACCGCGCCCCTCCTCACCGATCATCCAGGCCAGTGCGCTGCGGTATTCGACTTCGCTGGATGCATTCGACCAGTTGCCCAGTTTGTTTTTCAGCCGCTGGATATAGAACTGGTTACGGCTGCCATCGGGTCTATGCCGCGGCAGAAGGAAGCACGACAAGCCTTGTTCGGTCTGCGCCAGGGTCAGGAAGGCATCACACATCGGCGCCGAACAGAACCACTTGTGCCCGACCAGCTCGTACTCCTGGCCTGGCCCGCGCGCCCCGACGGCATGTGCACGAGTGGTGTTGGCGCGCACGTCGGTGCCGCCCTGTTTTTCGGTCATGGCCATGCCGATGGTGACGCCGCTTTTCTGCTCCATCGGCAGGTTGCGTGGGTCGTATTCCCGGCTAAGGATCTTTGGCAGCCAGACGTCGGCAATCCCAGGCTGCTGTCGCAGGGCGGGAACGCTGGCGTAGGTCATGGTCAACGGGCAGCTGCTGCCGGCCTCGGCCTGATTGTGCAAATACATCAAACCGGCACGCACCACCTGGGCGCCGGATTGCGGATCGGTCCAGGGCAGTGACGGGATGCCATGGGCAATTGCGGCACTCATCAGCTGGTGATAAGCCGGATGAAACTCCACCAGATCAATGCGGTGTCCGTAGCGGTCATGGCTCTTGAACACCGGCTTGTTCTCGTTGGCCAGAAACCCGGCAGCCATCAGCGGCCCACCGGCCAACGCGCCGTAAGCATCCAGCCGCGATTCGGCCCAGCCGCCCCGGTATCGCCTCACCCAATCCTGAAGCGGCAGGTCGAGACGGTACAGGTTGGCACCGTCCAATGGCGGGACCTGATTCAGCACCTCGTGGGTTTCGGCGTATTGCAGCAGGCTCATATCGGGTCTCCTCGGCAGATGCGGCAAGGGGCCCGACGGCATGCAACTAGGGATTAGCGATACTCACCGCTGTCACCGCGAATGAATCGCCGGGCCGATGCGGGGCACCGGCTGGTGGCACCCACCAAAGAAGTGAAGCACGCAGGTATGCCGGGCAAAAGTGAGGTTTCGGCCAAAAGTCTGCGCGTAGCAAGGGCGAAACAGGCCGCAGCCTTAGGCGCAGGCGCTCAGCGTTGCACCTTCAGGTCAGCTCTACCGGTAGTAATACCTGGAAGCGGCTGCCGCGACCCGGTTCGGATTGGCAGGAGACCGTTCCGCCCTGCAACTCAACCAGCTGTTTGCATAGAGACAGGCCAATTCCCAGCCCACCGTACTGGCGAGTCATGCTGCCATCGAGTTGACGGAAATACTCGAATAGCGAGTCATCGACCGGAGCGTCGAACCCCACTCCGGTATCGATCACCGTTACATCCAGCATGTAACCGGGCGCGGCCTCGTATCCGTTGACCGAAAGCGTGACGCCCCCGCGCAAGGTGAACTTGATGGCGTTGTCGAGCAGGTAGCCCAGGCTCTGTTTCAGCTTGCCGCCGTCACCAGCCAGTATTTCCGGTAGCTGACCATCGAGTTCGAGATCGAAGCTCAACCCGCGCGTTGCAGCCCGCGCGCCGTACTCCGCATAAAGCTCATCGGCCAACAGCCGCAAGCTGAACGGCGCGTTGCGCACCCGCAGCTTGCCCGCCTGCAGTTCAGTCAAGGCGAGAATGTCGTTGACCAGTTGCATCATGTCGCGCGCCGACCCGCTTGCGATGCGCTGGTACTGCTCTAGCTCACCACTCAGTTCCAGGGTACGCATCAGGTCGAGACTGCCGATCACGCCGTGCATCGGAGTTCGTAATTCGTGGGTGACGTTGGCGAGGAACTGATCCTTGAGACGGTTGCTCTCGGCCAGTTCGCGGTTCATGGCTTCGAGTTTACGCCCGGTATCCATGAGCACCTGGGCACGCTCTTCCTTCATCATGTTGATCCGGTCGGCCAGGGCCAACGACAACAGCGCCACCTCGAGCGCCGAGCCGATCTGGCCGGCATACATGGTGATGAAGTTATGCGGCAGGTAACCCAGGACCATCAGCGTGTTGATCTGCCCGCCGATGAGAAAGGCCGACCAGGCGATCAAGAAATAGCGCGCAACGCGCATCCCTCGATGCCAGGCCACAATGGCGGCGACGAAAATAACCAGAATGAACCAGAGTGCAAGGAAGGTCGCCATCCGCAGCGCCAGCGCGTAACTGGAGGTCAGCGATACGATCATCGTCACCGCCCCCAGCCCCATCAGCAGCATCAGGGCACGGTCGATCCAGGGGCTGTGCTCGCTCGTATGCAGAAAGCTGCGCGCGAACTGACAGCCGAACAGACCCGCCGCACCGATGAGAAATGGCGTCGATGCATTGGCCCACCACGCCCAGTTCGGCCAGAGATACTGAACGCCGAGACCGTTCACCGATACCTGATATAGGCCGAACGAAGCGATGTAGAGGATGTAATAGAGGTAGCTGCGATCGCGGACGCTGAGGTAGATGAACAGGTTGTAGAACAGCATCACCAGCAACACGCCGTAGATGATCGCCAGCACATAGATGTGCCCGGATTGTTCTTCCAGGTAGGCCACCGGCGACCAAAGGGTGAGCGGGATCTGAATCGAGCCCTGACTTTCCAACCGCAGGTAGATTCGCTGTGGCTGGTTAGGCGCTAGCTGCAGGTCGAACAGATGATTGCGTTGCCTGATCTGGCGCTCATGGAACGGCAATGCGTCGCCGCTCTGCTGCGCAAGGCGATAACCACCGCGCCCATCCGGCAGATAGAGGTCGAGATGGTCGAGCGGCGGATACGCCAGTTCCAGCCACCAGCGGCTGTGTTCGGCTGGCGGCTCGGCACGGTAGTTCAGATCGATACGCAGCCAGAACGCCGAGCGTGAGTAACCAGCATTGAGCACATCCTCATCGCTCTCGACGAAGCGCCCCGCGGCATCGAGCGCGACCACGTCTGCGATGGTGGCTTCGCGGCTGGGGTCCTCCAGCACCGCCATGACCTGGCCGAGTGGAAGACGCTGGGTATTGCTGTTGAGCTCGACGGCACCCGACATCGCTGGCAGCAGGGCGAGCAGTAAAAGAAGAATATGGTGCATGGGGAGGCAATCCGTCGAGCTGCGCCAGAAGAACCCCCCGTTCTCCCGAATACACACAGCCGAAGCTAAGTGCTGGCACTTTAACATGGTTCTGGCGCCACAGAACCGACGCCATGCGTGCCACCGGACGGACGTACGCGGCGGCAACCGCGAGCCGTGCCGGCGCGAGCTGCCCGGGAGGATTGGTGATAAGCTCGCACGCCATGAAAATCCGGCTGCGCCTAGCCTCGGCCGGACCCACCACACCATGACTCGGGGAACCCATCGATGTCCGGCCATTGCTCCCGCCCTGTCGTTCTTTGCCTTTCCGGCCACGACCCGAGTGGCGGGGCTGGGCTACAAGCCGACATCGAAGCGCTGATCGCCCAGGGCTGTCACGCCGCCCCGGCGGTCACTGCACTGACCGTTCAGGACACCGTCAACGTCACCGACTTTCGCGTGCTCGATCGCGAGTGGGTGCTGGCTCAGGCTGACGCCGTCATAGCCGACTTGCCAGTAGCCGCAGTCAAACTGGGCATGCTCGGCTCGGTTGAGATGGTCGAGACCGTATTGGAAATCATGCAGAAGCTGCCTGGCATCCCTCTGGTCTGTGATCCGGTGCTGCGCGCCGGCGGCGGCGGCGCGCTGGGCAAGGACGAAGTCGGCTACGCAATGCGCGAACGGCTATTTCCAGTATCTACCATAGCCACGCCGAACCTGCCTGAAGCACGGATTCTTGCCGAGCTTCCGGAAGGCAGCGCCGATGAATGCGCGGAAAAGCTGTTGCCCTTCATCCGCCACCTGCTGATCACCGGAGGCCATGGCGACGAGACCGAAGTCCACAACCGACTCTACTCGCGCGATGGCAGCCGCTACGATTTCAGCTGCCAGCGCCTGCCCGGCAGCTATCACGGGTCCGGCTGCACCCTGGCCAGTGCGTTATCCGGAAGGCTGGCGCTGGGCGAGGACCTGGCCAGCGCGGTGAAATCCGCCCTCGATTACACCTGGCGCACCCTGCGTGACGCCGAAGCACCAGGCCGTGGCCAATATATTCCACGACGCCTACCGCTGGATCTGGCCTGACCGGAGCGCTGCCATGAAAGACACCAAACTGCGCGGGCTCTACGCGATCACCGACAGCAAGCTCTTGGCCGACGGGCGGCTGCTGCCCTATGCCGAGGCGGCGCTCAAAGGCGGTGCTCGGCTGCTGCAATACCGCGACAAGTCCGAGGATGACAGACGGCGTCTGCGCGAGGCCGAGGCCTTGCGCGAACTTTGCGATCGTCACGGCGCCCAGTTGATCATCAACGATGATGCCGAGCTTGCCGCCCGCCTGGGCGTCGGCCTGCATCTCGGCCAGGAAGACGGATCGCTCTCAGCGGCCCGCGCCCTGCTCGGCCGCAAGGCCATCATTGGAGCGACCTGTCATGCGCGCCTGGATCTGGCTGAGCAGGCCATCCGTGAGGGCGCCAGCTATATCGCGTTTGGCCGGTTCTTCGACTCCAACACCAAGCCCGGCGCGCCCTCGGCAACGCCTGAACTGCTGGCAGAGGCCCGACAGCGGTTCAGCGTGCCGATCACCGCGATTGGCGGCGTGACGCTGGACAATGCGCCAGGCCTGATCGCCAAGGGCGCCAGTCTGATCGCCGTCGTCCACGCCTTGTTCGCTGCCGATTCGGCGAACGAGGTCGAACGCCGCGCGCGGGCCTTCAGCGAACTCTTCACTATTAATTGAACACGGCACGGCTCCAGCCGCCGTGCTCCTCAAACCTATTCCTGTATCGAGAGAGGCACTATGTCCCGTTCCGAAACCCTCTTCGCAAGTGCTCAGAACCGAATTCCAGGCGGCGTGAACTCACCGGTACGCGCCTTCCGCAGCGTTGGCGGCACGCCGTTATTCTTCAAGCACGCCGAAGGCGCCTATGTCACCGACGAAGATGACAATCGCTACGTAGATTACGTCGGTTCCTGGGGCCCGATGATTCTGGGGCACAGCCATCCTGACGTACTCGACGCGGTCCGCAATCAGCTGCAACACGGATTGTCCTACGGTGCACCGACCGCCATGGAAACCGAAATGGCCGAGCTGGTCTGCAGCCTGGTGCCGTCCATGGAAATGATGCGCATGGTCAGCTCCGGCACCGAGGCGACCATGAGCGCGATCCGCCTGGCACGTGGCTATACCGGACGTGACAGCATCATCAAGTTCGAAGGCTGCTACCACGGCCACTCCGACAGCCTGCTGGTCAAGGCAGGCTCAGGTGCCCTGACCCAAGGCGTTCCCAGTTCTGCGGGGGTACCGGCAGCATTCGCCAAGCACACCCTGACGCTGCCCTTCAACGACCTGGCCGCTGTCGAGCAGATGCTCGCCGAAGTGGGCAGCGAAGTGGCCTGCATCATCGTCGAGCCGGTCGCAGGCAACATGAACTGCGTACCGCCTGCGCCCGGTTATTTACAGGGGCTGCGCGAGCAGTGCGACAAACACGGCGTGGTGCTTATCTTCGATGAAGTGATGACCGGCTTCCGCGTCGCCCTCGGCGGCGCTCAGGCCCATTACGGCGTTACCCCGGACCTGACCACCTTTGGCAAGATCATTGGCGGCGGCATGCCGGTCGGCTGTTTCGGCGGCAAGCGCGCCATCATGGAGCGCATCGCCCCGCTGGGCCCGGTTTATCAGGCCGGCACCTTGTCAGGTAACCCGTTGGCGATGGCGGCCGGCTTGACGACGCTGAAGCTGATCAAACGCCCCGGTTTTCATGAGGAGCTCACCGCTTACACCACGCGTATGCTGCAGGGCCTGAAAGAGCGGGCTGAAGCCGCCGGCATCCCGTTCGTCACCACCCAGGTGGGCGGCATGTTCGGTCTGTATTTCAGCGAAGCGGATAACATCGTCACGTTCGACGACGTAATGACCAGCGACGCCGAGCGCTTCAAACGTTTCTTCCATCTGATGCTTGAGGGCGGCGTGTACCTGGCGCCCAGCGCGTTCGAAGCCGGCTTCACCTCCATCGTTCATGGCGACAAGGAGTTGCAGATCACCCTGGATGCCGCCGAGCACGCCTTCGCTCAGCTGAAATGAACCTGATCCCCGACCTACTACAAGCCGTGCTGCTGACCCTGACGGGGTTGGCGAGCGCCATCTGGATCGGCAGCGCCCGGCGCGGCTACGGCGAGCCGGATCAACCGGCTCTGTTCTCGGCACTGCTTGCGTTCACTCTGGCGGCCGGGACAGGTGCATGCGCGGCGGCACGCCTAGCGTTAGGTGCTGATACGCTCGAAGCGGAACGCTGGCTGCTGCAGGCAACCTTGCTGCTTGGCTTGCCGCTCGTCGGCGTAGTCGCGCTGACTCTGTCGCGCAGATGGATCTGGAGCCGCCCCACCTGGGGCCGTGTAGTGATTGGGTTGTGTGCGTTTTTTGAACTGGCCAGGCAGCTGGGCTGGAGCGCGCCGTATGCGCTTTCGCTGGGTTTGCTGAGCGCTCTGCTGGTGGCTTATGCAGGCTTGCTGCAATGGCCTGCACGCCTGCAGGCCGCGGCGGGGTTGGCTGGCGGCGTTTTACTCATGGCTCTGCTCCCCTGGGCTGGGCTGCTGCTCAGCTCCAACCCGCTGCAGGCCTATCAGCAGCTGTGGCTGGCACTGGCCATTCCGATCATCGCCTGGCTATTGCTCCATCTACCCGGGAATATGCGAGAACAAAGCCCTGCGCCCACATAAAAAGCTGCAAGCCTGCCGTTAAAGCCTTTGTAAGCAGGCCACCGCTTATCCATAATGTGACAGTCGGCTCGTTTCACGCCGAACCTTTCAGTCACCGCCCTGATCTTCGAGGCGCCTTGATTCATGACTTGCACCGGTCGCAGCCTCACTCTTGGCTGCCTGCTGCTACTCACTCCCCTGCTGGGCATGGCGGGCGGCAACTCGCTGCTGATCCCTGCCACTTCCCGCTGCGCGCTCAACACCGTCCCGGAAGCGATGAACGAAGCGCTGCGCGCCTGCGAACACGCCGCCAATGGGGGTGACCTGCAGGCGGCCTATGAGCTCGGTGACTATTACTACAACGGCCGGCGCGTTCCACGTGACCTGGCCAAAGCGCTTCACTGGTTCGAGCAGGCCTCGCTGAAGGGACACGCATTGGCCCAGCATCGACTCGGCGTGATGTTCTTTCGCGGTGAAGGGGTGCCCGCCAACAACGTCCAGGCTTACGTTGTGTTGAAGATGTCAGCGGTCAATGGCGAAGAAGAAGCGCTGGATACTGCCGATCGTGTCTCGGCGCAGATGGGCCGTGAGGAGCACGAAATCGCGACTCAGGTTCTCGGGCAGATCTTTCGCGACTATCTGATGGACCTGCAGACGGCGGGCGAATAGCGCGCTGCCAGCTAATGCGTACTCCGACTGGCCTCAATGTCACCAAACCCGCCTGTTTTCCCTTGCGACTCATGGCTTGAGGCGGGCCTTTGCGCTTGCGCTTTTATCGCCCACGCCCTGGCCGTATAATCGCCGGTCATTTTTTGCACAACGCCGGCCCGTAACATGACCCGCAAGCTCTATATCGAAACCCACGGTTGCCAGATGAACGAGTACGACAGCTCGCGCATGGTTGACCTGCTGGGTGAGCAGCAACCTCTGGAGATCACTTCAAATCCGGCGGAAGCCGATGTGATCCTGCTCAACACCTGCTCGATTCGTGAAAAGGCCCAGGAGAAGGTGTTCTCGCAACTGGGCCGCTGGCGGGAGCTCAAGCTTGAAAACCCGCAGCTGGTGATCGGTGTCGGCGGCTGCGTTGCCAGCCAGGAAGGCGCGGCGATCCGTGACCGGGCGCCCTATGTCGATGTGGTCTTCGGTCCGCAGACGCTGCACCGCCTACCCGAAATGATCGATGCAGCGCGCACGACGAAGAAACCGCAGGTCGACATTTCGTTTCCCGAGATCGAGAAATTTGACCGCTTGCCCGAGCCGCGTGTCGACGGCCCGACCGCGTTCGTCTCGGTCATGGAAGGCTGCAGCAAATACTGCACGTTCTGCGTGGTGCCTTACACCCGTGGCGAAGAAGTCAGCCGTCCGTTCGACGATGTGCTTGCCGAAGTCATTCACCTGGCCGAAAACGGCGTTCGGGAAGTCACATTGCTCGGACAGAACGTCAACGGCTACCGCGGCGCTACCCATGACGGCCGCACCGCCGATCTGGCCGAACTGATCCGCGTGGTCGCGGCAGTCGATGGCATCGACCGCATCCGCTACACCACCAGCCACCCATTGGAATTCTCCGATGCCCTGATCCAGGCTCATGCCGAAGTGCCGGAGCTGGTGAAGTATCTGCATCTGCCGGTTCAGTCGGGTTCGGATCGGGTGCTGGCCGGGATGAAGCGAAACCACACCGCGCTCGAATACAAGTCACGCATCCGCAAGCTCAAGGCCGCCGTACCGGACATCCTGATCAGCTCTGACTTCATCGTTGGCTTCCCAGGCGAAACCGAGAAGGACTTCGAGCAGACCATGAAGCTGATCGAGGACGTTGGTTTCGACTTCTCCTACTCCTTTGTCTACAGCTCGCGGCCGGGCACGCCAGCAGCGGATCTGGTCGACGAAACCCCAGACGACGTGAAGAAGCAGCGCCTGTCGATCCTGCAACAGCGGATCAACCAACAGGGCTTCGAGAACAGCCGACGGATGGCGGGCACGCAGCAGCGCATTCTCGTCACGGACTACTCTAAGAAAGACCCAGGCATGCTACAGGGTCGTACCGAGCACAACCGGATCGTCAATTTCCGTTGCGACAATCCTCGGTTAATCGGACAGTTTGTCGACGTGCACATCGACGAAGCGCTGCCGCACTCGTTGCGCGGCACGCTGCTGGAGCCGGTCGTTAGCTGAGCACCGCGTTACTGCGGCCGATAGCCGAATGAGCTGCAGCCGCAGTAACGCAACGGCTCGCCACGACCGGCATGCCGCTGCTTTTTTCTTCACGCGGCGCTATTCTCCTCCCATCTTTTTGCAAAGCAGGTCAACTAAAAGCCCTTGAACGCCCCCACAGAACCTCATCGTTTTACCCTCGAACCCTTTGAAGCCAATCGCTTTGCCAATCTCTGCGGTCAGTTCGACGAGCATCTGCGCCTCATCGAACAACGCCTGGATCTGGAAATCCGCAATCGTGGTAACCAATTCGAGTTGGTCGGCCCGAGCGATGTGGCCCAAGCTGCAGAGCATCTCCTGCGACGCCTGTATCGCGAGACCAAGAGCATTGAGCTCTCGCCAGACACGGTTCATTTGTTCCTGCAGGAGTCGGCAATGGAAGAGTTGAACAACTCGTCCACGACCCCGAACATTTCGTTGCGCACCCGCAAAGGCAACATCCGTCCACGCGGCGTCAATCAGCAGCGCTACGTGCAGTCGATCCTCGACAACGACATCAACTTCGGTATCGGCCCGGCCGGCACGGGCAAGACTTACCTGGCAGTCGCCTGCGCCGTCGATGCACTGGAGCGCGAGCAGATTCGCCGCATTCTGCTGGTACGTCCGGCAGTCGAGGCCGGTGAAAAGCTCGGCTTCCTGCCCGGCGATCTGGCCCAGAAGATCGACCCTTACTTGCGCCCCTTGTATGACGCGCTCTACGAAATGCTCGGTTTCGAGCAGGTCGCTAAACTGATCGAGAAGCAGGTCATCGAGATCGCACCGCTGGCGTACATGCGTGGGCGCACGCTGAACAACAGCTTCATCATCCTCGATGAGAGCCAGAACACCACCCTCGAGCAGATGAAGATGTTTCTGACCCGCATCGGCTTCGGCTCGACAGCGGTGATCACCGGCGATATCACGCAGGTCGACCTGCCTCGTGGCACCAAGAGCGGTCTGGCCCACGTGATCGAAGTCCTGAAGGACGTCAACGGCATCAGCTTCACACATTTCAAACCCAAGGACGTGGTACGCCATCCGCTGGTACAGCGAATTGTCGAAGCCTATGAGGCATTCGAGGGCGACCAGGCACAGAACGGCAATCGCACGCTTCAGGAACATGGACGTGATTGAGCTCGACCTGCAATGCGAAAGCCAGGGAGCCATCCCGTCCGAAGCGGACCTGCGTCGCTGGTGCGAGCTGGGGCTGCGCCAGCGCACGGCCGACTCCGAGCTGACCATCCGCCTGGTGGACGAACCCGAAGGCCGCGAGCTGAACCGGACATGGCGCCAGAAGGATTACGCCACCAACGTGCTGTCCTTTCCGGCCGAAGTGCCAGACGGATTGCTGGACATTCCGCTGCTGGGCGATCTGGTGATCTGCGTGCCGGTGCTTGAGCGGGAGGCGGCAGAACAAGGCAAGACACTGCAGGCGCACTGGGCGCATCTGGTCATCCATGGCTGTCTGCACCTGCTCGGCTACGATCATATCGATGACGACGAAGCCGAGGAAATGGAGAGCATCGAGCGTCAACTGTTGGCGGAGCTGGGTCACACCGATCCTTACGCCGACGAATAGCCCGCTACGGGCAACTGCAAGGACCATTGAGTCAAAGACATGAGCGAAGACCGATCGAGCAACGGGCAGAAGTCCTGGTTTGGGAAAATCAGCCAGGCTTTTGCCCATGAGCCGAAAAATCGTGAGGAGCTGCTGGAAGTATTGCGCGGCGCCCACCAGAACAAACTACTCGACAACGAAGCCCTGGCGATTGTCGAAGGCGCCATCCAGGTCGCCGATCTGCAGGTGCGCGACATCATGGTGCCGCGCTCGCAGGTAATGAGCATCAGGGCCGACCAGTCGCCGAAGGAGTTTCTCCCCGCGATCATTTCCGCAGCGCACTCGCGCTATCCGGTAGTGGGCGACAGCCTCGACGAAGTTATCGGCGTGCTGCTGGCCAAGGACTTGCTACCGCTGATCCTGCAAAACGATCAGCAGAATTTCGACATCAAGGACCTGCTGCGCCCCGCCACCTTCGTGCCCGAATCCAAACGCCTCAACGTGCTGCTGCGCGAGTTCCGCGCCAATCACAGTCATATGGCGATCGTCATCGACGAGTACGGCGGTGTCGCCGGACTGGTGACCATCGAAGACGTACTCGAACAGATTGTTGGTGATATCGAGGACGAGCACGACATCGAAGAAGACAGCTACATCCGGCCACTGCCCAGCGGCGACTTCCTGGTCAAGGCGCTGACACCGATCGACAGCTTCAACGAGTTCTTCCAGAGCGAATTTCCGGATGAAGAATTCGATACTGTTGCTGGGCTGGTGATGAGCACCTTCGGCCATCTGCCCAAGCGTAACGAGGTGACTGAGATAAATGGCTTCCGCTTCCGCGTACTGAACGCCGACAGTCGCCGCGTGCATATGCTGCGCCTGACCCGTACCGAAGCTGAAAGCCGCTAGCGTTCTGCGGGGCGCTGTTGCACTGGCTTAGATAGATCCTTTTAGCATCCACCCGCCGCGCACCCTCGATGCTCGCGGCGGTTACCCAAGGAACATCCATGCGCTGGATTACCCGCCCCGGCTGGCTGGGCAACCTGTTGGCGCTCGCCGCCGGCGCCCTGACAACGCTGTCGCTTGCCCCTTTCGATATCTGGCCGCTGGCCTTGGTGTCGATGGGTCTGATTTATCTGGGCCTGCGAGAGCTGACGCCGAAACAGGCGGCCGGTCGCGGCTGGTGCTACGGCTTCGGCCTGTTCGCCTCCGGCGTCAGCTGGGTTTACGTGAGCATTCACGACTTTGGCTCGGCTCCGCCTGTCTTGGCCGGTGCGCTGACCTTGGGCTTCGTCGCCGGGCTGGCACTGTTCTTCCTGTTGCTTGGCTGGGCCTGGGCCCGCTGGCTGCGACAACCGACGGCGCCCCTGCTCAACGCTCTGCTGTTCGCTGCGCTCTGGCTCGCCCTGGACGCACTGCGCGGCTGGGTACTGACGGGTTTCCCATGGCTTTATGCCGGTTATAGCCAACTGCAAGGGCCGTTAGCGGGGCTTGCGCCGCTCGGTGGCGTCTGGTTGCTGACCTTTGCGCTCGCATTGACCGCATCACTGCTGGTCGAGCTACCCCAGCTTCTGCGTCACAAGGCATCGCTGGCCGGAGCATCGCTGCTCGTAGTGGCCCTCTGGGGCGGCGCACTGGGCTTAGGCAACCACACCTGGACAACCGCAAAAGCCGAACCAATCACCGTCGCCGCGATGCAGGGCAACGTCGCGCAAAGCATCAAATGGGACCCGAAAAAGCTCGAGATGCAGCTCCTGCTCTACCGCGACATGACCTTCCGCAGCCAACCTGCCGATCTCATCGTCTGGCCGGAGACCGCAGTGCCGATACTCAAGGAGCACGCTGAAGGCTACCTGACGATGATGAGCCGCTTTGCCCAGGACCGGCAGTCAGCCTTGATCACCGGCGTTCCGGTACGCCAGCCCAATGCCGACGGCGAGCTGCGCTACTACAACGGCCTAACCACGGCGGGCGACGCGCAAGGTACCTACCTGAAGCAGAAGCTGGTGCCGTTCGGTGAATACGTGCCGTTGCAAGACGTCTTGCGCGGGCTGATTGCCTTTTTCGACCTGCCGATGTCGGACTTCGCGCGTGGCACGCCTGAGCAGCTGCTGTTGCAGGCGAAGGGGTTTCAGATTGCGCCGTTCATTTGCTACGAAGTGGTCTACCCGGAGTTTGCCGCCAGCCTCGCAGCGCAAAGCGACATCTTACTCACCGTCAGCAACGATGCCTGGTTCGGCCACTCGATAGGCCCGCTGCAACATCTGCAGATGGCGCAGATGCGAGCCCTTGAAGCCGGTCGCTGGATGATTCGCGCCACCAACAATGGCGTCACGGTGCTGATCGACCCGCACGGTCGCATCGTCGAGCAAATCCCGGCGTTCAAGGAAGCGGTGCTATACGGTGAAGTCACGCCCATGCAGGGATTGACGCCCTATCTGCAATGGCGCTCCTGGCCGCTGATCGTCGTCTGTGTGTTGTTGCTCGGCTGGGGCCTGGTGCGCCGTCGGCGGGGCTGATGTAAGGCGCGGGCACTGACAGCCAACGCAGCGCTATTCAGAATCGCCGTCATAAAGCAGCGGATAGACCAGCATGCCGACCGCTTCGTTGAGCAGCATGCCGGTCTGCCAGACGGCCTTCGCCTCGGGCAGCCAGCCACCAAAGGGTCGCCCGTTGGGGACACCCACGAATCCTACCGGAGCGGCGATCACCTCCAGCCCCGCCTCCTCGAAACACCAGCGGGACCGTGGCATGTGCGATGCCGAAGTTACCAGCACGATACGTTCGATGCCCGCCGCCTTGAGCATTTCCGCACTGTAGCGCGCGTTCTCCCAGGTGGTCCGACTGCGCTCTTCGAGCCATTGCGTCTGTGTGTCGAAATCACGCTCCAGCGCCTCTGCAGCCAGTAGCGCTTCACTCGGCGGCTCGCCATAGTGCAGCCCACCACTCGCCAGGATCGGCAGACCCGATGCCTTTGCCAATCGCGAGGCGTAACGCAGCCGCTCGAGCGCAATATGGCTGGGCTGATCGGAACCCCAGCCAGGATCGGCCTGTTCACGACCTGCGCCCAACACGACAATCGCCTGGGCACGCCGGCCGAGGCCGCTCCACTCCGAGCGATCTAGCGCCACTTCGCTTTCAATTGCCCGCGCCGCCCACTCGACCGTCACCGGTAAGCTCATCAGCCACAGCCCGCCGAATCCCAGCACGAAACAGAACGCTGCCAGCCGTGGCGAGCGCCGCCGCAGCCACCAGGCTGCGAGCAACAGCAACAACAGCCCGCCGGGCGGTAGCAGCAATTGTTTGAAGAAATAGCGTATCGGCATGTGCAGCTCCGGTTGATCGGTCGCCGCAACTTTACCTCCCGGGGCGCCCGTTTGTCGGCAGCACGGACGCCTTCAATGCTTTGGGTAGGTATGCAACCGTTGCCTGGCACGCAGCAACTGCGAGCCACACGCCGAACAGGCCACCGGACCGGCCCCCTCTGGCCAATGCACGCTGGCGCCGCAGAGCGCGCACGTCATCGCCTGCTGAAGCGCGGGTGGACTCTGCTTGCAGCGCTTGCCGGAGTGATGCCGCAGCACATTACGCAACGCGGGCCGGGACGCCTGGCGGTCCAGCTGCGCCTGTTCCTCGGCAGCCGCGTGCCAACCGGACAGCCATTGCGCATCCTGTTGCAGATAGGCTCGGATCAGGTCGAACTCGGCAGGCGTCAACCCACCAACCTCCAATTCGGTAGTAGTCCCAGTGTCATCACCCGTCGTTCGTTCGGCTTCTTCCAGAGCCAGTGTCAGCCGTTGCAGCACGCGTCCGTACAGGTTTCCCTCATTCGCCTGGCGCTCTCTACCCATGATTCACCTCATGCTCATCCCGCCCCCTGTACAAGCGTAGTTCAGACTCGAACATCCATCTCGCACTCGACAAACGGGGCCGAACAATGCTGGCAAATCGGGTTTCCCTCGGTTGCAAAGGGTCATGTATGCTACGGCGCTTCCATGCGTTCGTATCAACCCGTTGCGCCGCCGTTTGCGTCAGGCTTAGAGCCGGCGGTGCGGCAGCCCGAGTTGCGATGCGAGCAGCCAGCCTCTTTTCCAACGCCAGTAGCCATGCACGAACAGTATCAGCCCCGCGAGATCGAAGCCGCCGCGCAGTCCCACTGGGACGCGCAGAAATCCTTTGAAGTGAGCGAACAGCCAGGCAAGGACACCTTCTATTGCCTGTCGATGTTCCCCTACCCCAGCGGCAAGCTGCACATGGGGCACGTGCGCAACTACACCATCGGCGACGTGATTGCACGCTACCAGCGTATGCAGGGCAAGAACGTGCTGCAGCCCATGGGCTGGGACGCGTTCGGTATGCCAGCAGAAAACGCGGCCATGAAAAACAAGGTCGCGCCGGCCAAGTGGACCTACGAAAACATCGACTACATGCGCACCCAGCTGAAGAGCCTGGGCCTGGCAGTCGACTGGACGCGGGAAGTCACCACCTGCAAACCCGATTACTACCGTTGGGAGCAATGGCTGTTTACCCGCCTGTATGAAAAAGGCGTGATCTACCGCAAGAACGGCACCGTCAACTGGGACCCGGTCGACCAGACCGTGCTGGCCAACGAGCAGGTCATCGATGGCCGCGGCTGGCGTTCCGGCGCGCTGATCGAGAAGCGCGAAATCCCCATGTACTACTTCAAGATCACCGCCTACGCGGATGAGCTTCTGGAAAGCCTGGACGAGCTGGACGGCTGGCCGGAACAGGTCAAGACCATGCAGCGCAACTGGATCGGCAAGTCGCGCGGCATGGAGATCAGCTTCCCTTACGACGTTGCCAGCATTGGCAGCGAAGGCGTGATGAAGGTCTTCACCACCCGCCCCGATACGCTGATGGGCGCGACCTATGTCGCCGTGGCGGCCGAACATCCGCTGGCCACACTCGCCGCCCAGAACAACGCCCAACTGCAGGCATTCATTGACGAGTGCAAGCGTGGCGGCGTGGCCGAAGCCGATATCGCCACTCAGGAAAAGAAAGGCCTCGCCACTTCCCTGCGTGTGCAGCACCCACTGACAGGCGAACTGCTGCCGGTCTGGGTCGCCAACTATGTATTGATGAATTACGGCGAAGGTGCCGTGATGGCCGTGCCGGCCCACGACGAGCGCGACTTCGCCTTCGCCACCAAGTACGACCTGCCGATCAAGCCGGTGGTGCGCACCAGTGCCGGCGACGAAACACCCGCGCCCTGGAACGATGCCTATGGCGAACACGGGGAACTGATCAACTCCGGCGATTTCGACGGGCTGGACTTCGACGGCGCCTTTGATGCCATGGAAGCATCGCTGCAGCGCAAAGGCCTGGGCCAAGCCCGCACCCAGTTCCGTCTGCGCGATTGGGGCATCAGCCGCCAGCGTTACTGGGGTTGCCCGATCCCGATCATCCATTGCGAAACCTGCGGTGATGTCCCGGTGCCGGAAGACCAGTTGCCGGTCGTACTGCCCGAAGACGTCGTCCCTGACGGCGCCGGTTCGCCGCTGGCCCGTATGCCGGAATTCTATGACTGCAGCTGCCCCAAATGCGGCGCCGCAGCCAAGCGTGAAACCGACACCATGGACACCTTTGTCGAGTCGTCCTGGTACTTCGCCCGCTACGCCTCACCTCACTATGATCAGGGCATGGTCGACCCAGCCGCAGCTAACCACTGGCTGCCGGTGGATCAGTACATCGGCGGCATCGAGCACGCGATTCTGCACCTGCTCTACGCGCGCTTCTTCCACAAGCTGATGCGCGACGAAGGTCTGGTCAGCTCCAACGAGCCGTTCAAGAATCTGCTGACCCAGGGCATGGTGATTGCCGACACCTACTACCGCACCCTGGAAAACGGTGGCAAGGACTGGTTCAACCCGGCCGACGTCATTGTCGAGCGTGATGCCAAGGCGAAGGTCATTGGTGCGAAGCTCGCCAGCGATGGCCTGCCGGTGGAGATCGGCGGCACCGAGAAGATGTCCAAATCGAAGAACAACGGTGTCGACCCGCAAGCCATGATCGACAGCTATGGCGCCGATACCTGCCGCCTGTTCATGATGTTTGCCTCACCACCAGACATGAGCCTGGAATGGTCCGATTCCGGCGTCGAGGGTGCGAGCCGCTTCCTTCGCCGCGTCTGGCGACTGGCACATGCCCATGTCAGCGCGGGTGCCGTTGCGAAACTGGATATTTCCGCCCTCAGCGATGAGCAGAAGGCTGTACGCCGCGCGATCCACCTTGCGATCAAGCAGGCCAGCCAGGATGTTGGGCAGCATCACAAATTCAACACCGCGATCGCCCAGGTGATGACGTTGATGAACGTGCTGGAGAAAGCGACTGCTGCAACCGAGCAGGACCGCGCGCTGCTGCAGGAAGGCCTGGAAACCGTCGCACTGCTGCTGGCCCCTATCACACCCCACATCTGCCACGAGCTCTGGCAACAGCTGGGCAACAGCGGCTCGATCATTGATGCACAGTGGCCGGCCGTCGACGAGTCTGCTCTGGTTCAGGACAGCCTGACGCTGGTGGTGCAAGTCAACGGCAAGCTACGCGGACAAATCGAAGTGCCCGCCAGCGCCACACGTGAAGAAGTCGAAGCCACTGCCCGCGCGAACGAGAACGTAGTGCGTTTCACCGAGGGCCTGACGATTCGCAAGGTCATCGTGGTACCGGGCAAGCTGGTCAACATCGTCGCTAACTGATTCGCCTTGGCGCGTGCGCCAAGGCTGGCAAGGGGATACAACATGATCAAACGCAATTTGGTGGTGGTCGGCCTGGCCCTGCTGTTGAGCGCCTGCGGCTTTCAGCTTCGCGGGACGGGCGATGCCAGTTTCGCGCTCGATGAAATTAATCTGCAAGCGCGCAACAGCTATGGCGAAACCGTGCAGCAACTTGAAGAACTGCTCAAGGACAGCGGCGTCAGGGTTTATCCCGGCGCTCGCTATACCCTGGACCTGGTACGCGAGCAGACCCGACAGCGCACCGCCAGTTACACCACTGCTGCGCGCACTGCCGAATACGAACTGACCCAGGCCCTCGACTATGAGATCCGCGGCCCGCAGAACTCGGTGCTGCTGGAAGACCAAGTCGAAGTATCTAAGGTCTATGTTCATGACAGCAGCAACCTGATCAGTTCGGATCAGGAAGCCAGCCAGCTGCGCCGGGAAATGCGCCGCGAGCTTCTGCAGCAACTGAGCATGCGCCTACGCAACATCACGCCTGCGCAGCTCGACCAACTTCAGCAGACAGCGGAAGCGAAGAAGCGTGCTGAAGCCGAGGCGATCGAGGCCCAGATGCGCGAACAGTCTGCGCGACCATTGCAGTCGCCCATCGAACTGCCCCTCCAATGACGACCGGGGAGCCCGCCAGCGCAGGCTCCCGGCCCTTCCGATGAAGCTACCTCCCGCCCAGCTCACCAAGCACTTACAAGGCTCTCTTGCGCCGATTTATGTGGTCAGTGGCGACGAGCACTTGCTCTGCCAGGAAGCCTGCGACGCGATACGTGCGGCTTGCCGTCAACAGGACTTCAGCGAGCGCCAGGTTCTAAACGTCGAGACCGGTTTCGACTGGGGCCTACTCATCGAAGCCGGTGCCAGCCTTTCCCTGTTTGCGGAAAAACGCCTCCTGGAGCTGCGCATTCCCAACGGCAAGCCCGGCGACAAAGGCGCCGCGGCGCTAATCGACTACCTTGCGCGTCCCGCAGAAGACACCGTACTGCTGATCAGCCTGCCCAAGCTAGACGGCAATACTCAGAAGACCAAATGGGCCAAGGCGCTGATCGACGGCAAACACGTGCAGTTCGTGCAGATCTGGCCGGTGGACGCGCAACAGCTGCCGCAGTGGATTCGCCAGCGCCTCGCGCAAGCCGGTCTTGCTGCAGACCAGGAAGCCGTGGAGTTGATCGCGGCTCGTGTCGAAGGCAACCTACTCGCCGCCGCGCAGGAAATCGAAAAACTCAGACTGCTCGCTGAAGCGGGCCAGGTAAGCACCGAAACCGTCCAGGCTGCGGTTGCCGATAGCGCCCGCTACGACGTCTTCGGGCTAATTGATGCCGCGCTGCTGGGGCAGCCCGAACACATCCTGCAGATGCTTGCGGGCCTGCGTGGCGAGGGGGTCGAAGCGCCGGTCATTCTCTGGGCCGTCGCGCGAGAAGTCCGCCAGCTGGCCAACATCGCCCAGCAGTACAGTCAAGGCGTACCGCTTGACCGGGCATTCAGCCAGGCCCGCCCGCCGGTATGGGACAAGCGCAAGCCGCTGGTCAGCAAAGCCTTGCAGCGCCACGATGCAGCGGGTTGGCAGCGGCTCCTGATGGATGCGCAGCGCATCGATGAGCAAATCAAAGGGCAGGCCGAAGGTGACCCATGGGTCGGCTTGACCGATCTCTGCCTTCAGCTGAGCGGACGGCAGATCAGGCTGTAGCACGAAGCGAAACAGTGTGGGTGTCCTCCCTCAGGTGCGGTCAGGCTCTCTGATTTGCGCTAAGCGCCAGATGCCTACCGTTCAGGTCTGGACATTTTTTATACAGCCCCTATGATTCCCCCGGCTGATCCATAGCAACCGAGAGGGTAATCGATGAGCAAGCAACGAAAGCGGCCAAACAAGGCCAAGAGCCTGGTGGCCCAACCCCTGTTCCGCAGCCGCCAGGAACAGCCTAAAAAAGGCAAAGGCAGCTACCGCCGTGAAGCCTCCCAGTCCACCAACTGGGAGGCTTCGGTCCTTCTGGCGGCTTGAAAAGCCAAGTCACTCAAAGCGTGATAATGTCACGTGCCGATGACCTGCCGAGAGTGGTGCATGCTTTACACCTTCGTTCCCGTCCTGCTGCTGCGTACCCTGATTGCCGGATCAGCCCTGAGCATCATGGTCGCCTGCGCCGCCGAACCGGTCGCACCGAGCGCGCTGACCTCCGCTAGCCCAACACCCCCTAGCACCGTCGAACTCACTGCCTTGTCATCCGAAGCCGAGCCTGAACAGCTGAGCTTCGCAGAATGGCGCAACAGGTTTCGTAGCCAAGCCCTTAACGCGGGTATTTCGGCGCAGGTATTCGACCGTGCCTTTGCAGGCGTCACGCCTGATCCAAGCATCATCATCGCTGATCGAAGCCAGCCGGAATTCACCCGCCCGGTCTGGCAGTACCTGGACGGTGCCCTGTCGAAACAGCGTGTCGATCGCGGCAGACGTCTGCTCGAGCAGCACCAAGCGACGCTGAACGATATAGAAGCGCGTTACGCTGTCGATCGAAATACGCTGGTCGCGATCTGGGGTCTTGAAAGCAGCTACGGACAGATCATGGGCGACAAGGGCGTGATCCGTTCGCTCGCCACACTGGCACATGAGGGTCGACGCCCTGGATTTGCCAAAAGCCAGCTGTTGGCGGCCTTGGAAATCCTCCAGCATGGCGATGTAAGCGCCGACCAGCTGCGGGGATCCTGGGCCGGCGCCATGGGACAGACCCAGTTCATCCCGACCACCTATAACACCCACGCGGTGGATTTCGACGGCGATGGCCGCCGGGATATCTGGAGCAGTACCGCCGACGCCCTGGCATCAGCCGCACATTATCTGCAAGCCTCTGGCTGGAAAGCCGGGCAACCGTGGGGTTTCGAAGTCACCTTGCCGGATGGATTCGACTACGCCCAGGCCGACAATGCAATCCGCAAGCCAGTGTCCGAATGGCGTCAACTGGGACTGACCGGACTGCCGACGGATACCGCCATGGATGCTGCAAGCGCGACGCTGTTGCTTCCCGCCGGGTACCGCGGCCCAGCATTTCTGGTCCTGGATAATTTCCGCGCGATACTGCGATACAACAATTCATCGTCCTATGCGCTGGCGATCGGCCTGCTGTCGGAGCGCTTCGATGGCGCCGGCAGGGTCCGTGCAGACTGGCCACAAGGGGAGCAGCCATTGAGCCGCTCAGAGCGTCTTGAACTGCAGGAACGCCTTTCAAACCGAGGCTTCGATCCAGGCACTGCAGACGGCATCATCGGCGCCAACACCCGCAGCGCTATCCGTGGCTTCCAGCAACAGCTCGGCTGGCCCGCCGACGGGCATCCGACGCAGGAACTGCTGGGACGTCTGCGCGCAGAACCTTAGCAAGCATGGCCGAACTCATCGGCCATGCACTGCCCCAAGTCGCCCGGCTCCGCAACCGGGTGACTCGCACTTGTTGGCAAACAAAGGGGCGGTAGCGCAGGTAAAAGCGAATAGAACACTCGTGCACGACCAGATCGCCTGTGCGGCTCCCCGCTGCGGCGATGTCGATCCATGCATGTCTCGTCACGCAGACTGACCGGTCAGCGCCTGTGATAAACTGCGCGGCGGCCACAAGCCGTCTCGTCCCACGGAGCCTCTAGCGGAGCCCAGATTGCCGATGTCCGATATCTCCCAGCCCAAAACCGTTGCCAGCGGCGATAAATTCCGCACCACTCAGGGCATCACCGCGATCAAGGACGGGCAGAAACGCCGCGCCTTAAGCGAACCCCAGGTATTCGAACCCAAGCCCAAGTGGCTGCGGGTCAAGGCGCCCAGCGGCAGCCGCTTCGAAGCGGTCAAGCGCAACGTGGGCGAGCACCGCTTGAGCACCGTATGCCAGGAATCGCACTGCCCGAACATGGGCGAATGCTGGTCCAACGGCACCGCCACCATCATGCTCATGGGCTCGGTATGCACCCGCGCGTGCCGCTTCTGCGCGGTGGATACCGGCAACCCCAACGGCTGGCTGGATCAGGAGGAGCCACAGAACACCGCCAAGTCGGTGGAGCTCATGGCGCTGCGCTATATCGTGCTGACCTCGGTGGACCGTGACGATCTTAACGACGGCGGTGCCGCGCACTACGCCGCCTGTGTGCGCGCCATCAAGGAGCGCACCCCGCAGGTGGTCGTGGAGGCCCTGACTCCGGACTTCGACGGCGACCTGCAAGCCATCGAACGCGTGGCGGACTCTGGCCTGGAAGTCTTCGCGCAGAACGTCGAGACGGTCAAGCGCCTGACCCATGAAGTGCGCGACCCTCGCGCCGGCTACGAGAAAACCCTGCGCGTGCTGGAGCATGCCAAGCGCCATCGCCCGGAGATGCTGACCAAAACCAGCCTGATGCTGGGCTTGGGCGAAAGCGACGAGGAAGTGCTGCAGACTATGGATGACCTGCGCGCCATCGGCGTCGACATCCTCACTCTCGGCCAGTATCTGCAGCCGACCCGCAACCACCTGCCGGTCAAGCGCTGGGTCAGCCCCGAAGAATTCAATCGTTTCCGCGATATCGGTCTGGAAAAGGGCTTTATGGAAGTCGCCGCCGGCCCGCTGGTGCGCTCCAGCTACCGAGCCGACCGGGTGTTCGAGAAAAACAACCTGGGCTTGGCCGCTCCGGTGCCAGTACCGGGCCAGCCGTTCGACAGCAGCCTCATACCGACCCTCAATCTGAACTGATCGTGCCGAACATCGCCTACCCCTCTATCTTGACTGGGTAGGCGTTTTATATCCGTCATGCCCCGCTGACCTATTGGATAAGCCTGTCTTAGCTAGCTTATTACTGCGTTTGTGAGGGTCTGCTGCTGCGCGTAGCCGAGGTGCTTGACCAGCTCGTCACGCAGGCGGGCACCAACCTCGGCAAAGGCTATCGGCCCTTCTACCAGATCGGCTAACTGGGTCATGGCCATGCCGGCGTAGCCGCAAGGATTGATCCGCCCGAAGGGTTCCAGGTCCATGTCCACATTGAGCGCCAGGCCATGGAAAGAGCGTCCGTTACGAATGCGCAGGCCGAGGGACGCGATCTTCGCACCCTGGACGTACACGCCAGGCGCGTCCGGTTTGGCCAAGGCCTGCACATCGTAGCTGGCAAGCAAATCGATCAGGCTCTGTTCGATGCGGCTGACGAGTTCGCGCACACCAAAACCTAACCGACGGACGTCCAGCATCAGGTAGCACACCAGTTGCCCGGGGCCGTGATAGGTCACCTGTCCACCCCGATCAGCCTGTATCACAGGGATATCGCCGGGCAACAGCAGGTGCTCGGCCTTGCCGGCCTGCCCCTGGGTGAACACCCGCGGATGCTGCAGCAGCCAGATCTCGTCAACAGTGTCCGGCTGCCGTTCGTTGGTAAAGCGCTGCATGGCTTGCCAGGCGACGGGATAGTCCACCAGACCGAGCTCACGCACCCCCAGCAGCGAGATACTCATGACTAAGCACCTGCGCCTGGAGGACTTACAACCATACGTGCATTGGTGGGATGCCGGCCCATTACAACACCATGTGCACGCGCCCGGTGGCGCGCAGATCGACATGGATCGCTTGCAACTGCTCGACGCTCGTCGCCGTGATCAGTACCTGCACGGATAGAAAACGTCCGTTACGACTGTCGCGGCTTACCAACGTAGTTTCATCAAAATTCGGCGCATGCCGACGGATCACTTCTACCACCGTCTCGCTGAAGCCTTCGCCCGCATCGCCGATCACCTTGATCGGATAGCGCTCGCAGGGGAACTCGATTTTGGGTGCTTGTGTTTCGCTTTTGCTTTCGGTCATGGCAACAGACTCATGATCCGCAAGCGCGCCCGGCGAATAGCGAGGGCACGCTCCAGAGGTTCAGTTAAAGAGGTTGAAGAAGAATAGCTGAATGCTATCCCACAGACGGCTGAATAACCCACCTTCCTCTACCGCCTGCAAAGCAATCAGGTCTGTGCTTTGCAGCACCTCGCCATCGAGACTTACCTCGACTTTGCCGATCACATCACCCTGCTGGATTGGCGCGGTGAGTTCGGGATTAAAGGTAAGGCCGGCCTGGAGTTTGTCCATCTGCCCACGCGGCAGCGTCATGGTCAGGTCGTTCGCCAGCCCAGCACTGACCTGGTCCTGCTGGCCCTTCCAGACACGGGACGTCGCCAGCTCAACACCCTTCTGATAGAAGGTCCGAGTCTCGAAGAAGCGGAAGCCATAGGTCAGCAGTTTCTGCGTCTCGGCGGCACGTGCCTGCTCACTGTTGGTGCCGAAGACAGCGGTGATCAGACGCATGTCATCCCGAACTGCGGAGGCGACCAGGCAGTAGCCAGCCTCTTCGGTATGGCCGGTCTTCAAACCGTCGACGGTCTTGTCGCGCCACAGTAGAAGGTTGCGGTTGGGCTGTTTGATGTTGTTCCAGAAGAATTCCTTCTGGGCATAAATGCCGTAGTGTGCGGGATCCTCATGAATGATCGCGCGGGCCAGCTTGGCCATATCGGCGGCGGAAGAATAGTGTTCTGGATGAGGCAGCCCTGTGGCATTCATGAAGTGCGTATTGGTCATGCCCAGTCGCTGAGCCGTGCTGTTCATGAGGTCGGCAAAGGCCTCTTCGCTGCCGGCAATATGTTCTGCCATGGCCACGCTGGCGTCATTGCCAGACTGAATAATGATGCCGTGCAGCAGATCGTCTACCGAAACCTGCGTATTGACCTGGATGAACATCCGCGAGCCACCGGTGCGCCAGGCTTTTTCGCTAATAGTCACCATGTCGCTTTCGGAAATCTGCCCCTTCTTGATTTCCAGTGTGGCGATATAAGCCGTCATCAGTTTTGTCAGACTGGCCGGCGGCAGGCGTTCATCACCAGCATTCTCGACCAGCACCTTGCCGCTGGCGGCATCCATCAAAACGTAGGACTTGGCCGCCAGCTGTGGCGGTGAAGGAATGATCGGCTCGGCCCAGGCGGTGGGCGCTACGGCCAGCACGGTGAGAAGGAACAGCCGGTGCACGAAGGTGGTGATAGTCATTGCGCTCTCAAAAAGGTGGGTGTGGCAAAAACGGTTACAGGTCAGCGTCGCTTATCCATCAGCGATGAAGAGCCTTCAATCGCCGCGTACTCGGCGCGGGTTTCCCAAATTGGCGAGACGGACGCTCTGTTCGAGCTGTGTGGCTTCATCGGGGGAATCGATTGGCCCTAGGCGCACCCGGTGCAGAATCTGCTCTTGGTGCACAACCGAACTTACGAATACCGGCGCTTCGGTCAGACTGCTGAGCTTGTCGCGCAGCAACTGAGCGGCATCAGGGTTGGCAAACGCACCGACCTGGAGATAGACACCGGTCCCGCTTGCTGCACGCTTGTCGCCGGTCACGACCTCCATCGGCACGGTGGCGCCAGCATGCTGTGTGGGTGGCGGCGTGTATTGTTCGACAGGTTGCGCCAGCGCAGCAGCCGAGGGTTTGGCGACCTTTTGCGGCTGGGCCAGGACCATCGGCGCCGGCCTGCCTCGCTCGGCCCACCATCGCTCGGGGTCGATACCTTCGACCTTGACCCGTGCGGTCCCGTTTTCTGCATAACCCAGTTTCTTCGCCGCCGCGAACGACAGGTCGATGATCCGATCCGAGTAGAACGGACCGCGGTCATTGACCCGCAGCACCACTGTCTTGCCGTTGTCGAGGTTGGTTACCCGAACATAGCTGGGCAGCGGCAGCGTTTTGTGCGCCGCGCTCATGCCGTACAGATCGTATTTTTCGCCGTTGGCGGTCGGCTGACCATGAAACTTGGTGCCGTACCAGGATGCCGTTCCGGTCGCCCGATAGTTGCGCCCGTCACCGATGGGGTAATAGGTTTTGCCCAGCACGGTATAGGGATTGGCCTTGAACGGGCCGTTGTGCGGCGTGGGTGTTGCGTCAGGGATACGGGACACGTCGACATCCCACCAAGGCGCGCCGTCCTTGTGCGGCCGCGAGTAGTCACCTGGACCACTGATACCTGCACTTTTGGAGGGGGCCGGCGACGGTGTCGGCGCCGACGAGCATCCGACAACCAGCACAGCGACAGTCGCTACCGCCAGCAAACGAGAGGTCATTGCGCACCTCGCGCCTGGACCAACTGCTCGGAAAGCTGATGGACTGCCATCGCGTACATCACGCTGCGGTTATAACGGGTAATGACATAGAAGTTGGGCAAGCCGACCCAGTACTCGTCGCCGTCAGCCCCGTCCAGACGAAAGGCGGTTACCGCAATGTCGTTGGCCATCTCCGTTTCGGTCGGCCATTGCCAACCCAACTCGCGCAATTCAGCGGCCTTCAGGACCGGCTCAAGCCCTTCGGTCAGACCTTCGCCATGCTGCTCGCCACTTACTGTGGCCCGAGCCACCACCGGTGCACCAGCGGTCCAACCGTGTTGTTTGAAATAATTGGCGGCGCTGCCGATGGCGTCGACAGGATTCTTCCAGATATCGATACGTCCGTCCGCATCGAAATCGACGGCATAGGCGCGGAAGCTACTCGGCATGAATTGCGGCAGCCCCATGGCACCGGCGTAAGAACCGGTCAGTGTCAGTGGGTCGACTTGCTCTTCACGGGCCAGCAACAGGAATTCCTTAAGCTGCTGACGGAAGAATGGCTGGCGCGGTGGATAGTCGAAGCCCAGGGTCGACAAGGCATCTATGACGCGATAGTTACCGGTGTTGCGGCCATAAAAGGTTTCGACGCCGATGATGGCAACGATGACCTGTGCCGGCACACCAAATTCCTGTTCGGCTCGCGCCAGCGCTGCCTCGTTCTCGCGCCAGAAATCCACGCCCTGCGCGACCCGTGAATCGGTCATGAAGATCGGCCGATATTCTTTCCACGCCTTGACGCGTTCTGCCGGCCGGGAGATAGCATCGAGAATCACCTGTTTGCGCTCTGCCTGCGCCAGCACTTCGATCACCTGCTCACTGGCGAACCCATAGTCCTGGGTCATTTCGCGCACAAAATCTTCGACTTTTTCGCCTTGATAATCTGCCGCAAAAACCGCCGGAGCATGTCCGAACGCTGCGAAAAGACCCGCTCCGCAGAGCGCTCGCGTCAACCAGCCACGTCGTAATCGATCCAAGAAATTCACTCTAGTCAAACCTGTGCGATCCATTTGCGATGGGTGTGGATCGACATCAAAACCCCGAACCCTGATAGCAGGGTTACCAATGAAGTGCCACCAAAACTGATGAAGGGCAACGGCACCCCTACCACCGGCAACAGACCGCTGACCATGCCGATGTTGATGAATACGTAAACGAAAAAGGTCATCGTCAGCGCACCGGCCAGCAACTTGCCAAACAGGGTCTGCGCCTGAACGGTAATGACCAGGCCGCGCATGATCAGCAGCAAATAAAGCAGCAGCAGCAAGCAGACGCCCACCAGGCCGAACTCCTCAGCGAGAACCGCAATAATAAAGTCCGTATGGCTTTCCGGCAAAAAATCCAGATGGGACTGGGTGCCCAGCAACCAACCCTTGCCAAACACACCGCCTGAACCAATCGCCGCCTTCGACTGGATGATGTTCCAGCCGGTTCCCAGCGGGTCGCTTTCTGGGTCGAGGAATGTATGCACGCGCTGTTTCTGGTAGTTGTGCAGAACGAAATACCACATAGCCACGGCGATCGGCACCAGCGCCGCAACTGCGCTCAGAATCCAACGCCAGCGCAGCCCGGCGATGAACAGCACGAAAGCACCGGAGACCAGCACCAGCAAGGAAGTGCCCAGATCCGGCTGCTTGAGGATCAGCACGAAGGGCGTGAGGATCAGGCCAAGGCTGACCATGGTGTGCTTGATGCCTGGCGGCAATGCGCGCGCAGATAAATACCAGGCGATCGTCATCGGCATGATGATTTTCATGAACTCGGACGGCTGGAAGCGAATCACGCCAGGGATATTGATCCAGCGGGTCGCGCCCATCGCGGTGTATCCGACGAATTCCACCGCGACCAGCAGCGCTACAACCGCCAAGTAGCCAGCCGGGACCCAGCGCGCCATGAATCTTGGTTCCAGCTGAGCGATGACCAGCATGGCGCCCAGGCCGAAGCCATAGGAAGTCGCCTGCTTGATCAGCAGATCGACGTTTTTGCCGCCGGCCGAATAAAGAACGAACAAGCTGCCGGCCGCTAGCGTCAGCAGAAGCAACAGCAGCACCCCATCGATATGCATGCGCTGTAACAGCGTCGCCCGACGGCGCATCACATCGGTGGTCGAAAGCGTGCGGTCAAATGTTCCGCTCATGGCTTGGGCCCCTGTGCCGCCAGCGCCGGCGCATACTCGGCCTTCAGCTCGCCCGCCTCGTTCAACAGCCAGGCGTCCATGATCTGCTTGGCCACCGGAGCCGCGACGCCGGACCCAGACTCACCGTTCTCGACCATCACAGCCACTGCTATCTGCGGGTCATGCACGGGGGCGAAGGCGACGAACAAGGCGTGGTCACGATGGCGTTCGGCGAGTTTTCCACTGTCATACTTCTCGCCCTGCTTGATGGCCACCACCTGCGCCGTACCGCTTTTGCCGGCGATGAGATACGCGGCGGTATCGCCTACTTTCTTTGCCGTGCCGCGGGCGCCGTGCAGCACCTTCACCATGCCGTTGATGGAGGCATCCCAGTAACTTGGATCGCGGAGCTGAATATCAGGCATCGGTTCCGGATCGACAGGCATTTCACCTTCAATGCTTTTCGCCAGGTGCGGTCTGATCCATTTGCCGTGGGTCGCCATCAGCGCGGTCGCCTGGGCCAGCTGCAACGGAGTGGTCTGCATGTAGCCCTGACCGATGCCGAGGATAACGGTCTCGCCCGGGTACCAGGCCTGCCTGTAACGGCCACGCTTCCAGTCTCGCGACGGCATCAGGCCAGCGGTTTCCTCGAACATATCCAACGCAACGCGCTGGCCGAGGCCAAAGCGACTCATGTAGTCATGCATACGGTCGATGCCCATCTTGTGGGCAAGGTCGTAAAAATAGGTGTCGTTCGACCGCATGATGGCCGTTTCCAGATCCACCCAGCCGTCGCCGCCGCGATTCCAGTTCCGATACTTATGCTTCACATTGGGCAGTTGAAAGAAGCCGGGGTCGAACACGCGGCTGTTCTCGGTTACCACACCGGTATCCAGCCCAGCCACCGCCATCATCGGCTTGATGGTTGAACCTGGTGGGTACAGCCCGCGCAAGACCCGGTTGAACAGCGGCTGATCGATCGAGTCACGCAACTCGCCGTAAGCCTTGAAGCTGATGCCGGTCACGAACAGGTTGGGATCGAAGCTGGGCTGGCTGACCATTGCCAGCACCTCGCCGGTCGAGGGCTGCAAGGCGACGATGGCGCCGCGACGTCCCGCCAACGCGGCTTCGGCCGCCTCCTGCAGCTCAAGATCGAGCGTCAGGGTGATGTCCTTGCCCGGAATAGGATCGGTGCGCTTGAGTACCCGCAGCACCCGGCCCCGAGCGTTGGTTTCGACTTCCTCGTAACCCACCTGACCGTGCAGGACATCTTCATAGAAGCGCTCGATGCCGGTCTTGCCGATATGGTGGGTGCCGCTGTAATTGACCGGATCAAGCTGCTTGACCTCCGCCTCGTTGATCCGACCGACGTAGCCGACCGAGTGCGCGAAATGCTTGCCCTGTGGGTAGTGTCGAACCAGTTGCGCCGCCACCTCCACGCCGGGCAGACGGAACTGATCCACCGCGATGCGGGCGATCTGCTCTTCCGACAACTCGTACATGATCGGCACCGGCTCGAATGGCCTCCGCCCCTGAAGCACGCGCTTTTCGAAGAGCGCACGCTCTTCGCTGGAGAGCTCCAGCACCTCGACCACCGTGTCGAGTGTCTTGCGCCAATCTTCAGCTCGCTCGCGAGTCACCGTAAGACTGAAGCTCGGCCGGTTGTCGGCGATGAGTTTGCCAGTCCGGTCGAAAATCAGCCCGCGATTCGGTGGAATCGGCTGGACGTGAACACGGTTGCTTTCGGATAGCGTCGAGTGATGCTCGTACTGCACGACCTGCAGGTAGTAAAGCCGCGCAATCAAGGCGCCGATCAGGAGCAGCACCAAAACCCCGCCCACAATCACCCGCTGACGCACCAGGCGGGCGTCCTTTTCGTGGTCCTGGAGAGGGATCGACTTGGACATCTTGGGTTTGGCTGTACTACTTGTGGTAAGGGTGACCCGACAGCAACGTCCAGGCGCGATAGATCTGCTCGCCGATAAGAATGCGCACCAGCGGATGTGGCAAGGTCAACGGCGACAGCGACCAGCGTTGCTCACTCCGCGCGCAAACTTCGGGCGCCAGGCCCTCCGGTCCGCCAACCATCAGGTTGACGTTGCGTGCATCGAGCCGCCAGCGCTCCAACTCGGACGCCAGCTGCTCGGTGCTCCACGGCCGCCCCGTCACTTCAAGCGTGACGATGCGCTCGCCGGGTTGCACCTTCGCCAGCATGGCCTCGCCTTCCTGACGAATCAACCGCGCCACGTCGGCATTCTTGCCACGGGTGTTAAGCGATATTTCATGAAGCTCCAAAGGCAGCTCAGATGGCAGGCGCTTGGCATATTCTTGCCAACCGTCCTCCACCCAGCGCGGCATCTTCGAACCCACCGCAATCAGCTTGATCCGCACGGATCGACTATTCCTGTTCGCCCGCGTGCTGCGCACGGCTCTGCTCGGCGCCTTGCCAGAGGCGCTCGAGATCGTAGAACTGGCGAGTTGGCACCTGCATCACATGCACCACCACATCACCCAGGTCGAGCAGAGCCCATTCGCCGCCGTCCAGGCCTTCGCTACCAAGAGGGCGTACGCCCTGCTCCTTGACTTTCTCGAGCACGTTCTCGGCGAGCGATTTCACGTGACGGCTGGACGTGCCGCTAGCGATAACCATGAAGTCGGTGACGCTGGTCTTGCCACGGACATCGATAGTCGTGATATCGGTGCCTTTCAGATCTTCCAGGGCGCTAACGGCCAGTTGGGCCAACGAATCATTTTGCATAATGTGAAACAACCTCAGTTCGACGCCCGGTACAGTCCGTGCGCGTTGATATAAGCCAGCACGGCGTCCGGTACGAGAAAGCGTACAGACCGGCCGCTGGCCAGAAATTGACGGATACGTGTTGCCGACACCCCTAGCGGGGCCTGCCAGACGAAAGCAATTTGCCCACCGCTGCCGGTAAGCGTCATCGGATCGTTCACGCTGCGTGCCGCCAGCAGGTCCCGCAG
The DNA here is from genome assembly GCF_000970615.1 of Pseudomonas sp. 10B238. Taxonomy (NCBI): domain Bacteria; kingdom Pseudomonadati; phylum Pseudomonadota; class Gammaproteobacteria; order Pseudomonadales; family Pseudomonadaceae; genus Pseudomonas; species Pseudomonas sp. 10B238. The sequence continues at coordinate 464,644 of NZ_KQ033928.1, read as the reverse complement.
TGCTTCCGGCGACTCGCTGTCGGCATCCGGCCGCTGCATGACCAGAATATGGCAATGATCGAGCAGCTCATCCCAGCGATGCCAACTGGGAAGCCCGCAGAAGGCATCCCAACCCATGATCAGAAAGACCTGATCGTCATCATCCAGCTCGGCACGCAAAGACTCCAGCGTGTCGACGGTGTAAGACGGCTTGTCACGCTCCAACTCGCGTGCATCGACCGAAAGCGGAGCCAAGTCCTGCACCGCCAGCCGAACCATGCTCAAGCGATCCTGCGCAGTGCTGTATGGCGTTTCACGGTGCGGTGGTCGGTAGTTAGGGACCAGGCGAACCTCGTCGAGCCCGACCATCTCTGCTACTTCCAAAGCGCCGCGTAAGTGCCCGATATGCACCGGGTCAAAGGTGCCACCGAGAAGGCCGATGCGCCGAGGGGTGCCAGTTGCCCTCATCAAGTACGCACGTGGCCGTCGCCGAATACCACGTACTTCTCGCTGGTCAGTCCTTCCAGGCCGACCGGACCACGGGCGTGCAGTTTATCGGTGGAAATGCCGATCTCAGCGCCCAACCCGTACTCGAAGCCATCGGCAAAACGAGTGGAGGCGTTGATCATTACCGACGCCGAATCGACCTCAGTAATGAAGCGCCGCGCATCGGTGAAGTTTTCAGTGACGATCGCGTCAGTGTGCTGCGAACCGTAGCGGTTGATGTGCTGGATCGCTTCATCCAGGGAATCGACAATGCGGATCGACAGGATCGGCGCATTGTATTCGGTGGACCAATCCTCTTCGCTCGCAACCAACACATCGCTACCAAGCAATTCACAGGTCCGAGGGCAGCCACGCAGTTCGACGCCCTTCTCCCGGTAGATGGCTGCCAGCGGCGGCAACACACGAGCGGCGATGGATGCATGAACCAACAGCGTTTCCATGGTATTGCACGGCGCATAGCGCTGGGTCTTGGCGTTGTCGGCGATGCGGACAGCCTTGTCGAGGTCGGCCGCCTGATCGATGAACACGTGGCAGATTCCGTCCAGATGCTTGATCACCGGCACCTTGGCGTCGCGACTGATGCGCTCGATCAGCCCCTTACCACCGCGCGGCACGATCACATCCACGTATTCCGGCATGGTAATCAATGCCCCAACGGCGGCGCGGTCGGTGGTCTCGACAACTTGCACCGCAGCAGCTGGCAGTTGGGCCTCGGCTAGGCCCAGTTGAATGCAGCGAGCAATGGCCTGGTTCGAGTGGATCGCTTCCGAGCCGCCACGCAAAATAGTGGCGTTGCCCGACTTGAGACACAGGCTGGCGGCATCGATGGTCACGTTGGGCCGTGACTCGTAGATGATCCCAACCACGCCCAGCGGCACGCGCATCTTGCCAACCTGAATGCCAGAAGGCAGATAGCGCATGTCGCGGATCTCACCGATGGGGTCAGGCAGGTTCGCGACCTGGCGCAGCCCCTCGATCATGTCGTCGATGCGCGCAGGCGTAAGCGCCAGACGATCGAGCATGGCCTCGTCCAGACCATTGGCACGCCCGGCCTCGAGGTCCTCACGATTGGCACGGACCAGCTCCTCACGCGCGGCGTCAAGCGCGGCGGCGGCGGCTTGCAAGGCCCGGTTCTTCTGCGCTGTGGTGGCGCGCGCTAGCACGCGCGACGCCTCGCGCGCGGCGCGACCGAGGCGGGTCATGTAGTCGAGTACGGACTCGGTCATGGTCTGGCTGGCCTGACTGAAGGGAAAGCGGCTGATTATAGCCACCCACGCGCCTCACGCACAGCGGCGCCGGGCGAATGGCAGAAAAGCATCCAACTGCAGGTCACCCCACCGAATGTGCAGCTGCCCACTCAAGCGCGTCGAAATCCGCCGTTTGATCAGTGACCGCTCCAGGCAATTCCCAGCGCTATCATGACCAGACGCTTGAAACCCGGGCGCCAGGTGCCGGGTCGAAGCGTTTCGGACCAAGGAAAACAACCATGCCGGAATGGCTTACCGCACTCTCCAATTGGCTCACTGAGCACCCACAATGGCTTGGCCTTAGCCTGTTTGTAGTCGCCTGTCTCGAATGCCTCGCCATTGTTGGCTTGCTGATGCCCGGCACCGTGCTGGTGTTTGCCATCGCGGTCGTCGCTGGCAGTGGCGTGCTGAGCCTCGGCGAGACACTGCTCCTCGGCTATGCCGGCGGTCTACTTGGCGACCTGCTCTCATACGGGCTGGGGCGCCGCTATCATCAAAATATTCGCAGTCTTCGCGGCCTGCGCGACCACCCAGAATGGCTGACACGCGCTGAGTTGTACTTCGAGCGCTACGGCATCGCCAGTCTGCTTGTAGGACGCTTCATCGGTCCGCTGCGACCCATGTTGCCGGTGACCGCGGGCATGCTCGACATGCCGTTCGGGCGCTTTCTCCTGGTTAGCCTGGTCGCCGCGGCTGGCTGGTCGATGGCCTATCTGCTGCCGGGCTGGGCGGCGGGTGCAGCCGTGCGACTGCCCTTGCCAGAGGGTTTCTGGAGCGAGGCGGCCGTTTTAACCGCCGCGCTGCTTCTGCTCGTCGGCGGTGTGGTGCATGGCAGCCTGCATCAGATGCGCTGGGTGACCCCGCTTGCCGCCGGCCTCAGCGCAGCCGTTCTAACTGGTCTGTTCGTTGGCTGGCCCTATCTGGTGGAACTCGACGAAGGGCTGATGACGGTCATTCAAGGCGAGCGCAGCCCGATCTTCGACCGTTTCATGGTCGTGGTCACACGAGCTGGCGACTTCCAAACCCAACTGTGGGCCGCCGTGTTGCTGAGTCTGTTGTTAATCGCCACAAAACAGTGGCGCGCTGCAGCGTTCACCATTCTCACGCTGCTGGGCACCGCGCTGGCCAACGGCGCACTTAAAGCGACCTTCGGCCGCATCCGCCCGGAAATTCTGTTGGAGCCCCTACACAGCTTCAGCTTCCCCAGCGGTCACAGCTCGGCGGCATTCGCCTTTTTTCTCACCCTTGGGGTTCTCGCCGGCAGGGGCCAGCCGCCGCGCCTGCGCCTGGCCTGGGTGCTATTGGGCGTCTTGCCGGCCACCGCAATTGCTCTGTCGCGTGTCTATCTCGGCGTTCACTGGCCAACCGATGTGATCGCTGGCGCGGTGTTGGCATCCAGCATTTGCGCGGCGAGCCTGACTCTTGTGCAATGGCGCGCACCGATGACGGCACTGTCGCCGAAAATATGGTGGCTCATCCTGCCGGCCACCCTGGGACTGATTGGCGCCTTTGCGATCTGGGCATTGCCAGGCGCCATGCTCCTCTATCGCTACCAGTAGTGCCGCCACGCTATTCAGGCGCCTTACTGTTCGACCGCATCGCCCTGCAGTTGCTCCAGCCAGCATTGAATCCGCTGCAATTGCAGCGCTGGATCGTCAAGCTGCAACAGTTCGATTTTCTGCTCCGGCTGAAAGGGCAGCAGGTAGGCCAGCTGATGCGCCAGCGAGCGCTGGCCCTGCGCGGCACTGCCCATCCCCAGGGCTTCAACCAGCGGATGCTGACCGAGCGCCTCCAGCAGAATAGCCAGATCACGCTGCTCATCGTTCAACGGCAGGTCATCCCCCTCCTCGCGCCAGTTGATCTCGGCAACGGTCAGCTGATCACGCTGCACCTCGGCCGACAACACATCGAAGCGACGGCCGCCCTCGACTCGTATGCCCAACAAGCCATTGGGTCGCTGTTGCCAATCGCGAATCAACGCCTCACAGCCGGTCAGGGAATATTCGCTCGGCGCCAACCCCACCTCGCTGCCCTCGATGAGACGCACCACACCGAAGCCATGTCCGGCCTTCATGCAGCTGCTGACCATATCCAGATAGCGCGCCTCGAAGAGCTGCAGATCAAGGGTGCACCCGGGAAACAAAACGGTATCGAGCGGAAACAACGGTAGCTTCATTCAAACTCCTTACGACAGCATCAGCACGGCCAAAGGCAGCAGCACTGCAGTCATCACGCCCATCAGGCTCATGGCCAGTGCCGCAAAGGCGCCGCACTCGTCGCCTTCCTGCAATGCCTGGGCAGTCCCCACCGCATGCGCAGTCAGACCCAGCGCCATGCCTCGGGCGGCAGGATGCTGAACGCCAAACCTGCGCAACAGTTCCGGGCCGATGATCGCGCCGATGATACCCGTGATCATCACGAAGACAGCTGCAAGCGCCACCACGCCGCCGATCTGCTCGGCCACCAGCATGGCGATAGGCGAGGTAACCGACTTGGGCGCCAGGGTCATCAGGATCATCTGGTCGGCACCAAAGGCCCAGGCCAGCGTCATGCCCAGCGCCGTAGCGCCGGTGCCGGCCAGTAGCAGAGTGAGCATGATAGGCCCGAACAGTTCGCGGATCCTCCGCAGATTGAGGTACAGCGGCACGGCGAGTGCCACGGTAGTTGGCCCGAGGAGCACGGTCAGCATCTGAGCGCTGTCGCGGTACTCCTCATAGCTCAGACCGCAAAGCACAAGCGTACCGACCACCACCACCATCGACACCAGCACTGGCTGCAGGAATACCCAGCGGGTTTTTTCGTAGGCCGCGTAGGCCAGCTGGAAAGCCGCCAAGGTGATCGCCACGCCAAACAGGGGGTGATGAATGACAGCATCCCAAGCCGCCTGCCACTGCATCGCGATCATGCGCGACCTGCCTTGCGCTGCTGACGGCGAATCAGCGTTTGCATCAGCCAGCCGGTAAACACCAACGACACCACCAGCGAGAGCACCAGTACGCCGACGATGGCCCAGAAATCCTCGAGAATCGCCCCGGTGTAGGCCATCACACCCACAGCGGGCGGCACCAGCAACAGGGGCAGATAACGCAACAGGCTACTCGCGGCGACCTGCAGCGATTCACTCGCTTGCCCGCGAGCCAGCAGCGCTACGAACAGCAACAGCAAGCCGATGATTGGCCCCGGCAGCATTGGCAGAACCATTACGTTGAGCGCAGTGCCAAGCAGTTGGAACAGCAGCAGCCAGGTTAGTCCGCGTAGCAGCATGGAAGCCTCCAGAGCAAAGGAGCGCAATTATAAGCATCTCGCCACAACGACACCCGCAACAGCTCCCTATCAGCCTATGGCGCGCCATTCGCACGAACCATGCTTGGTTGATTCGCCCTCGGCTGCGTGCTGATCTAGCGTTGCGTCACATCCGCACAAAACAACAAACACCGGAGGATATATGCCGCAAGTACCCGTAGCAGAACTCAAGGACTACATTGGCAAAGAGCTAGGCCACTCCGAATGGTTCACCGTCGATCAGCAGCGAGTCGACCAGTTCGCCGATTGCACCGGTGATCACCAGTTCATCCACATCGACCCGGAAAAAGCTGCGCAAACCCCGTTCGGTGGCACCATCGCCCACGGCTTCCTGTCGCTTTCGCTATTGCCGATGTTGATGGACGAATTGATGATTCGCCCTGAAGGAACCAAGATGGGCGTCAACTACGGGCTCGACAGCCTGCGCTTCATCCAGCCAGTCAGGGTCGGCTCGCGGGTTCGCGTTGCAGCGACGCTACTCGACGCCTACGAGAAGAACCCGGGACAGTGGCTGCTCAAGTCGCGCGCCGTGATGGAAATCGAGGGCGTAGAAAAGCCCGCCTACATTGCTGAGACCCTGGCGCTCTGCTTTGTCTGACCAGACGGGCGCAGTTGCCGCACCCCGCTGAGTTTGCGGCATACTGCAGCGTCACCCCTCTGGAAAGCCGCATGCGCAAACTCGCTCCGCTTCTGTTCGCCTGTTTTTTGACCGCCTGCGGTGATGGCGAACCGTTGTTGCCTGCCGACGCCGTGCTGCCTGATGGTGGTCGTTACCGGGGCGAGATCATAAATGGCCTGCTGCAGGGCGAAGGGCGTATCGACTACCCCAACGGCAGCCATTACCTCGGATCATTCAAGGATGGACAGTGGCACGGTCAGGGCGTCTGGCAAGGCGCCAATGGCGACCGCTACGAAGGCTCCTTCAAACAAGGTCTGTTCAATGGCCAGGGCCGCTTCAGCTACGCCACGGGAGGTGTCTATGAAGGGCATTTCGAGCAGGGAAGCCTCAACGGCACGGGCCGCTACAGCGAACCCGGCCTGAGCTACGAAGGTGGGTTCAAGGACGGCCTCTATCACGGCACCGGCAAATTTCAGGAAGCAGAGGGCATCAGCTACGAGGGCGAATTCGGCGACGGCCAGCCCGACGGCGAGGGCACCCGCAGCGACACCAGTGGAGTATTCAGCGGCACCTTCACCGACGGCCGACTCAGCGGTGACGGCCTCTACCGTAGCAAAGACGGCGAGCATTACCTGGGCCAGTTTCGAGACGACCTTTTCCATGGCCAGGGGCGCTACGAAGATGCTGCCGGAAATGTCTGGAGAGGCACCTTCAAACACGGCGAACTAAGCGGCAACGGCGAATATGTCGGCATCGATGGTACGCACTACAGCGGACAGTTCGCACGCTGGCAGTACAACGGCGAAGGGGATCTGCGCCAGCCGGACGGCGCTCAGTACGTCGGTCGTTTCCAGGCAGGCCAGTTCGATGGGCCGGGAACCCTCATCCTCGCCGACGGCACCAAGCGGAGCGGTACGTGGCGGGCCGGCCGCCTAAGCCAGGATGCTCAAGGCAAGCGCCTCGCCGACCCACTGGAGATAGGCCTGCTGCACCAGGGCCAGCTGTTGGCGGACGCTCTTGACGCAGTGCCGCCATCGACCCCGGCAGCAGAGCTCTACAGCCTGACCCTGGCAGGCGATGGACAGCAAAGTGTGTTTCTGCGCGAGGTCGACTTCGTGGACGACCTGCTGGCTGAACGTTTTGCCGCCCACGGTCAGATCAGTTTGGTCAACCACCGCGACCACTTCGCCGACCGGCCACTGGCCACTCGCGAAAACCTTTCCCGCGCGATTGCCCGGCTGGCTGAGCGCAGCGGCCCGGAAGACCTGATCTTCATCTACTTGACCAGTCACGGCTCGGCAGACCATCAGTTGGTCCTCGCGCAACCCCGGCTGGCGCTGGAGGACTTGCCAGCAGCGGCCCTGTCGGCGCTGATGCAGCCACTTGCCGAACGCAACAAGATCATTGTCATCTCTGCCTGCTATTCCGGCGGGTTCATCGAGCCGCTGAAAAGCCCCAACACGCTCATCATTACCGCAGCTCGTGCTGACCGCGTGTCGTTTGGCTGCTCCGAAGAGAGCGACTTCACCTACTTCGGCCGCGCTCTATTTGCCGAGGCCTTGCAGGAAACTCCGGATATTGTGCAGGCATTCACGCTGGCACAGGCGAGGGTTGCCGAACGGGAACAAGCCGACCACTATCAAGCTTCGGAGCCGCAGATATGGGCGCCCGAGCAGGTTGTCGAACGCTGGCGAGTGCTAAGCAAACAGCGGCCAGCGCCATCTGACTGATCGTCACAGGAAGCCAAACCATGTATCTGACGCCACAGCGTATTTTGCTTGCCGGCGCCACCGGGCTAACCGGCGAGCACCTGCTCGACCGCCTGCTCAACGAACCCACAGTAGAGTGCGTGCTCGCCCCCAGCCGCAAGCAATTAGCCACCCACCCGCGGCTTGAGAACCCGATTGGCCCGCTGCAGACGCTGCTGCCGGAGCTGTCGGGTGACATCGACACCGCGTTTTGCTGCCTGGGTAGCACGCTGAAGGAAGCAGGCAGCCAGGACGCCTTTCGCGCCATCGACCATGATCTGGTTGTCGCCTTCGCCAAACGCGCTCGGGAGATGGGCGCGCGACACCTGCTGGTAATCAGCTCGCTGGGAGCCGACCCCGCCAGTTCTATTTTTTACTGCCGTGTCAAAGGCGAGATGGAGCAGGCGCTACGCGCCCAGAACTGGCCGCAACTGACCATCGTGCGACCTTCGCAGCTGCTCGGGCCACGCATGCAGGTCCGCCCAGTCGAACGGCTGACCGCCCCGCTCTCCTATCTGTTGCCCGGCAAATACCGGGGTATCTCTGCCTGCACTCTGGCGCGGGCGCTCTGGCGCCTGGCGCTGGAGGAAGGCGAAGGTACGCGGGTGGTTGAGTCAGACGAACTGCGAAGACTTGGCCGGTAACCGTTTCAAGCTGCGCTGATGCCGCACGCAGCTTGTGTAAACCACGCATTTTTCCGGTTTTGCCATGCTTCGGCGTGATCAGTGCTTGATGAAGTGCTCGCGGTAATGGCGCAGCTCGGCAATCGACTCGCGGATGTCGTCCAGCGCCAGGTGCGTACCACCTTTCTTGAAGCCAGCCAGTACCTCAGGCGCCCAGCGCGCGGCCAATTCTTTGAGCGTCGAAACGTCCAGGTTGCGGTAGTGAAAGTAGGCTTCGAGGCGCGGCATGCGGCGGTAAAGGAAACGCCGATCCTGGCAGATGCTGTTGCCGCAGATAGGCGACTTGCCCTTAGGCACCCACTGCTCAAGAAACGCCAGCGTCTGCGCCTCGGCCTCCTCGGTATTGATCTGACTGTCGCGCACCCGCTGAGTCAGGCCGGAACCGCCATGCTGCCGCGTATTCCACTCGTCCATACCGGCGAGGATTTCATCGCTCTGATGGATGGCGATAACCGGCCCTTCGGCCAGCACGTTGAGCTGACTGTCGGTAACGATGGTTGCCATTTCGATGATGACGTCGTTGTCAGGATCCAGACCGGTCATTTCCAGATCGATCCAGATGAGATTTTGCGGGTTCTGCATGGTGAACTCCTTGGCTGTGGCGCGCAGTTTAGCCGCTCGCGGAGCGGCCGTCAGGTTGCGGGACCGCCCCGGGCCGCCAGATCAGCAGGCGTGAACGCCGCCAGTCATCGATCGCCAGAGTTTCCTGCGCTTCAACGCCAGGCACCTCGAAGCTGTTACTGATCAACAGCGCATCCGGACTCATCTCGGCCCGAGCCTTCTGCCACAACGCAGGCATGGGAGCAGGCGAGAGAAAGCAATAGACCACATCGTAGCCGGCCAGCGGTTCGCGCCAGAAGCTGCGAAAACGCACCCGGCAGTTGCGCTGGAACAAACAGCGCAACCAGCACAATGCAAAGGTGAGCGGCGCCGTCTCGACACCGACGAAACGTGCGGATGGATAAAGCCGCGCCAACCGCAGGAGAGTGCTGCCGAGCCCACTGCCCAGATCAACGAAACTGAACCCATCGGGCAGCGCCTTTAGCCGTTGCGCCAGCTGCTGTTCGGCAACCGAACCCGTGAGATACAAGGGAACCCGCTCGGTCAGGGCGTTCCAGTTCAACATCAGCAAGATTAGAAAGCCCACCAGCAACAACCAGGGTGGCAGCGAATGGTCTTGAAGAAGCACCAGCCCCGGCACGAAGCCAAGATTGATTGGCAGCCACCAGCGCGACAATCCGAGGCGCTGGCCGATCAATGCAGCAACCGCACCTTGCAGACAGGCAGCCCCTAAAAGGCTGAGGTGCCAGCCCAGCAGTCGCGCCAATACGAGCAGCAACAGCCAACATAGCAGCAGCGACAGCAGTTGACTGAGCAGCGCCAGCAAGGCGGGATAACGAGTAAGTAAGGAGACAGGCATGGGCGCTGGCCGCCAACGGTAGAGACGGTCTAGTCTACCGGCCAAAAGCCCAGCAAAAACAGGCCCGCAGCCTGTACTCACGGGCATGTTAGACTCGCCCTCTTTTCATACCTGGGCACCCACGCAATGGCCAAACGCCAACTCAACCGCCGGCAAAGCTGGCGCATCGAGAAGATCCAGGAAGAACGCGCCACACGCGCGGCGCGGCGGGAATCGCGCACAGTGGAAGAGCTCGAGGGCGGCGATCTCGGCCCGGAACAGACCGGCCTGGTCATCGCTCACTTCGGCGTGCAGGTTGAAGTTGAGGCTCAGGAAGGCGAGCACTGCGGCCAGGTGTTCCGCTGCCACCTGCGTGCAAACCTGCCAGCGCTGGTGACCGGCGATCGAGTGGTCTGGCGTCCAGGCAACCAGGGCATCGGTGTAATCGTTGCGCAACTGCCGCGTCAGTCCGAGCTCTGCCGGCCAGACACTCGCGGTCAGCTCAAGCCAGTGGCCGCCAACGTCGACCTGATCGTCATCGTTTTCGCCCCGTTGCCGGAGCCGCACGCCAATCTCATCGACCGCTACCTGATCGCAGCCGAGCATGCCGGGATCACGCCGCTGTTGCTGCTGAACAAGGCAGACCTGATTGATGCCCAGAACGAAGGTGCACTCAACGCCCTGCTGGCGGTCTACCGCACCCTGGGCTATCCCCTGATGGAGGTGTCCGCGCATGACGGCGCAGGCATGGAGGCGCTGCAAGCGCGCCTCGACGGGCACGTCAGCGTGTTCGTCGGCCAGTCCGGGGTGGGCAAATCGTCGCTGGTGAACAGCCTTTTGCCTGGCGTCGACACCCGGGTGGGTGCGCTGTCAGAGATGACCGGCAAGGGGACGCATACCACCACGACCGCGCGGCTGTTTCATTTCCCCGGCGGTGGCGAGCTCATCGACTCCCCGGGCATCCGCGAATTCGGCCTGGGCCACGTAAGCCGCTCTGATGTCGAGGCCGGCTTCATCGAGTTCCAGGACCTGCTGGGTCACTGCCGCTTCCGCGACTGCAAGCATGACCGCGAGCCGGGCTGCGCTTTGCTCAAGGCACTGGAGCAGGGGCAAATCCAGCCACAACGCATGGCCAGTTACCGACATATCATCAGTAGCCTACCGGAAGCCGACTACTGACATTTGCTTGACCAGACGCGGTTGAGCCGCCCGGCTCAGTTACCGCCAGGCTGGTCGAATTGCAGCACACCGTCCTCGAAGATGTTCAGTCGCTCGCGCAACTGCGGTGCTTGCAGCGGCGCGGAAGGCGCTGCCGAGGGCGCCGATGTATCGCCTGCGGAGGTGGGCTCTGACGCTGCGTCTTTCCCCGTCGCGTCCGACTGCTCACCCTCGATATCGCGCTGCGCTTTCTTGGTCAAACCAGGATATCGATGCGGCGATTGACGGGATTCAACGGGTCCTCCCGATCAAACAAGGCCGAAGAGGCATAGCCCACCACCCGGGCAATCTGTTCCTCTGGATAGCTACCCGCAACCAAGGCGCGCCGAGCCGCATTGGCCCGCCCTGCCGACAACTCCCAGTTACCAAATTCGCCGCGCCCAGAATAGGGCTTGGCATCGGTGTGCCCGCTGACGCTGATCTTGTTCGGCACCGCACGGATGGTATCGGCCATGGCCAGCAGAATATCCTCGAAGTACGGCTGCAACTGGGCACTGCCTAGGGCAAACATAGGACGATTGGCCGCATCCATGATCTGGATGCGCAAGCCGTCCTGAGTGATCTCGAACAGGATCTGGTCCTTGAAGCGGGTCAGCTCCGGATTTTCGTCAACCTTGTTTTGCAACTCTTGAAGCAGAAGATCCAAACGTTCGCGCTCCAACTGCTCGGCGAAGGTTTCCGCCTGCTCCGCATCCATCGCCGCGTCGGTCTGCTGCACTGCCGGATCGACGACGTCGTTGAGCGTACGGTCCGGCGCAGGCGTTGGGGTACCGCCCAGATCGATCACATGCGGACTGGCGCTTTCAGTGAAGCCAATCGGGTCCTGGAAATAGCCCGAAATCGCACGTTTCTGTTCGGGCGTGGCCGAGGACATCAGCCACATCACCATAAAGAACGCCATCATGGCGGTCGCAAAGTCGGCGAAGGCAATCTTCCAAGCGCCACCGTGGTGGCCCGCGGCGACCTTCTTGATCCGCTTGACGATGATTGGTTGGGTATTGTCCATGATTGCGCTTAGCTACCACGCATCGCTTGTTCAAGCTCAGCGAAGCTCGGACGGTGCGCCGGCAGCAGGACCTTGCGGCCAAACTCAACGGCCAGCGTCGGCGGCATTCCCGACGCGGAGGCCACCAGGGTCGCCTTGATGCCCTCGTACAGATTCAGTTCTTCCTTGGCGTCGTGCTCGAGTGCCGCCGACAGCGGGCCGAAGAAACCGTAGGACGCCAGAATACCGAGGAAGGTACCTACCAGGGCCGTACCGACCTTCTCACCAATCTCCGCGTTGGTTGCCGAAGCGAGCACCGACATGGTGATCACGATGCCCAGCACCGCGGCCACGATTCCCATCGCGGGCAAGCCATCGGCGATTTTCGCCACAGCGTGAGACGGATGCTCGAGTTCTTCCTTGAGACCGTTGAGCTCCATATCGAACAGCCCTTCCAGCTCGTGCGGAGCCATGTTGCCGGACGACATGATGCGCAGATAATCGCAGACGAAGGCGGTCATCCGCTCGTCCTTCAGAATTGCCGGATACTTGCTGAATATAGGACTGGCTGCGGGATCTTCGATGTCGGCCTCGATGGCCATCATGCCCTCACGGCGACTCTTGTTGAGGACCTCGTAGAGCATCCCCAGCACTTCCAGGTAGTACTTGTGAGTAAAGCGGTTGCCAAACATCTGCAGCGACTTCTTGAACACGATTTTGGTCGTGCTGCCGGGGTTCGCCTGCAGGAAGCCGCCAAGTGCGGCACCACCGATGATCATCACCTCGAACGGGTGGATCAGCGCGGCAACCTTGCCGCCGGACAGGATGAAACCGCCAAGAACACTGGCGATTACCACAATAATGCCGATTATTTTTGCCATAGGTAGGTACGTCTAAAACCCGATCTTAGGGCACCTGAAACAAGCCGTGCGACATCGCACGATCTCGATTGGGGTCAGGCGGAAGGGCAGATGAAAAGAATTGTTCTGGTTATCGGAACTTTTGCGCCAGACTAAAGGCCATCCCGATGAAATGCTAGTTCGGCGGCGCCATGACTACGACACCATACCCCCGCACGCTTGCAGCCTGGCTCAAGACGTTGGACGCCGTTGTCCTGCCAGCGGCTGCCGGTCCCTATGCGCGTGTTCAACGGGCACTGGGCGACAGTAGCTTATCCATGCGCGAGATTTCGGACCTTATACAGGAAAGTCCGGTCCTTGCACTTACCGTGATCCGCGAAGCCAACCGCAGCGCCGGATCGACCAACAAACCGGCCGAGAGCCTTGAGGTTGCGCTCAGCCGCATCGGCCTGAAGCGCGCCGAAGCCCTGTTTGCCAAAGTGCCAGCCGCTCAGCCAAACGATATCCCGGCGCCGTTACGGCAGCTGATGTTGATCAGTAGCCACGCCAGCCAGCAGGCTAACGGATTGTTTGCTTCACGCTTGGCGCGACTCTGGCAGGAAATCCACTGGAGCAGCCTGTTGTTTCTTTCGCCGGCGTGGGCGCTGATCGCCGCGCACCCGGAACTGTTGGAGACCTGGGAGCAACGCGTACTGGTCAAATGCGAACCCGCCCGCCAGGTCGAGCAATCGTTGCTGGGCGTCTCGTTGCTGGAGCTCTGCATCGCCACCGCCGAACACTGGGGGCTGCCCGGCTGGATTGCCCAAGGCTACCGGCTCCTCAACGAGCACCGGCGCATGCTGATCAAGGCACTGCACATCGCCCGCGATAATGAACACCCCTTGCACCAGCAACAGATGCTCGACGCCGACCCTACGCTGCGTCGCTGGCTCACCTTACCAAGCAACACCATCCTGCTCGCAAACGGTCTGGCACTTTCGGCACATCACAGCTGGAGCGGCATCCATAGCCTGCGCTGGCAGCGGCTCGCTGGACTCTACCTGCAGGTGCCTCTCGCCGAACTGCAGCAGATGACGCATCAGCAAGCGGCGGCCAGCGCCCGTGCGATCGGGCCAACCGATCTCTGGCATCCGGCCCAGGGGCTACTCTGGCCATGGGAAAGCACCTTCCAGGTGGAAAAGGCCGCGAAGCTGCCCGACACCGAAACCTTGACCCGATGGCGCGAGCATTGCCGCGAGCTGCTCAGCGATCCCTGCCCCTTCGACAATGTGCTCCAACTTACGGCGACCGCCTGCAAAGCACTGACCTGCTCGGGCATGCAGCGCGTACTGTTGCTGATGGTAGATCGCAAGCAACAGCGCCTGGTCAGTCAGCAGGCCGACGGACTGCCAAACGAAGCAGCCCGGCTGACGCTCGATCCCGAGCAAAGCCAGGTGTTGCGCAGATTGCTGGAAAAACCGGCGTTATTACGGCTCAAGCCGGATAACCTCGCCCAATTCACAGCGCTGTTGCCCGGCGCACTGAAAGCACTGTTCCCCAGCGAACACGTCCTGTTGCGCTCCGTCGGCCTGGAAGATCGCGTGGTGATGCTGCTGGTGGTCGATCAGAACAACACCGCTTTCAGTGAGACGGGTTTGCAGGCCTTCACCAAGACGGTCCAGTGCATCGAGCGCGCCCTGGCGACGTTCAGCAAACGCGCCCGCTGATTTTTTCGCTAGACTGCTCCTTTCTGTCCGTTCGAGGCTTGCCGTGTCCGCCTTTTCCACCCTGCCGCTGGTAATCGAACCGGCCGATCTGGCCGAGCGCTTGAATGCTCCCGAGCTGATTCTGGTCGACCTGACCAGTGCGGCCCGCTACGCCGAGGGCCACGTGCCTGGCGCTCGCTTCGTTGATCCCAAGCAGACTCAGCTCGGCCAACCACCGGCGCCGGGGCAACTGCCCGGCAAGCCTCAGCTGGAAGCACTATTTGGCGCGCTGGGGCATCGTGCCGACGCTGTCTATGTGGTGTACGACGACGAAGGGGGCGGCTGGGCCGGCCGATTCATCTGGCTGCTTGATGTCATCGGCCATTCCAATTACCACTACCTGAACGGCGGGTTGCACGCCTGGCTGGCAGAACAGCGCCCCCTGTCGCAAGACAGCCCTGTCGCTGCAGGCGGCCCGGTCCCCCTACAGCTGGACGAAACCCCTAGCGCGACCCGCGAGTATCTCGAAAGCCGGCTCGGTGCCGCCGACCTGGTGATCTGGGATGCACGCTCGCCGGAAGAGTATCGCGGCGAGAAAGTGCTCGCAGCGCGCGCGGGGCATATCCCCGGCGCAATCAACTTCGAGTGGACCGCAGCCATGGACCCGGCACGCGCCATGCGCATCCGCGAAGACATCGCTGAACGGCTGGAAGCGCTCGGCATCACCGCCGACAAAGAAATTGTCACCCACTGCCAGACGCATCATCGCTCCGGCTTCACCTACCTGCTGGCCAAGGCATTGGGCTATCCGCGCGTCAAGGGATACCCTGGCTCCTGGGGCGAATGGGGCAATCTACCCGACACCCCGATCCAGCAATGAAAAGGTTATCCATGAAAGATCGCTTGTTTGTATTAAGCCAGTATCTGCTGCCACATCATCTGATTTCGCGCCTCGCCGGCTGCCTCGCCGAGTGCCGCCTGCCCTGGCTGAAAAACACGTTCATCAAGGCGTTCATTCGTCATTTTGGCGTGCCGATGCACGAAGCACAGATCGAAGAGCCGACTGCTTTCGAACATTTCAATGCCTTCTTTACCCGCGCATTGAAAGACGGCGCTCGCCCACTCGATCCGACACCCGCTGCGGTCCTCAACCCCTGCGATGGCGCCATCAGCCAGCTCGGCAAGATCGAGCAAGGGCGGATCTTTCAAGCCAAGGGTCACACCTACAGCGTGATGGAACTGCTCGGCGGCGATCACCAACGTGCCGCGCCCTTCATGGGTGGAGACTTCGCCACCGTATACCTATCGCCCAAGGACTATCATCGGGTGCATATGCCGCTGACCGGCACCCTGCGGGAGATGGTTTACATACCGGGCCGCATCTTCTCGGTGAACACCGTCACCGCTGAAGGCGTCCCGGAGTTGTTCGCTCGCAATGAGCGGGTGGTCTGCCTGTTCGATACCGAACACGGGCCAATGGCCATGGTATTAGTCGGCGCAATGATCGTCGCCAGCATCGAGACCGTGTGGGCCGGATTGGTTACGCCGCCCAAGCGCTCGCTCAAGACCTTTCACTATGACGAAGCAGCGCGGGCACCCATACGGCTGGAGAAAGGGGCGGAAATGGGCCGCTTTAAGCTCGGCTCCACTGTGATCCTGCTGTTTGGACCGGACCGGGTCAGCTGGGCTGAACACTTGGGGGCCTTGACGCCGGTCCGCATGGGGGAAGGGCTGGGCCAGGCGAAGTCGGAGGGTGACATCGTGGCGCCGCCACCGGTCTCACCTCAGGTCTGACACCGCCAATGGTCGGCGGACGCTGGCCAATTGCTCCGGGTTCGCTATGATTGCTTGCAACGATTGCATATTGATATCACGGCGTGGCGGGCCTCCCCAGTTCACCACCGCCGTTGGTGGTACGGCTGCAGGCATGCCACGGAGTTTATCGCTTGGATAACCAGAGCCAGCCATTACTGTTGCGTGTGTCGACGCCGAATTGCCAGGAGTTATCCTTCTGCGAACCCAACGTGCGCGGCGTCAGACGCTGGCTTTCCGGCCTGCCTAAGGCGAACCTCGGCGAGACCGCGCGACAGCTGTACCAGGCCATGCGCGAGCTCAATCAGCTTCGCACGACCGCGGCGAACCGATTGCAGCTGCTCGAGCTACTGCGACCAGAAATCCATTTCGTCTGCCGGGAGCTGGAACGCTACTTCATCAACCAGCCTATCGTGCTCGGCGAACGCCCGCGCAAAGTGGCTAGCCTGTGCCAAGCACTGCACAACCATCTCGCGATTGGCTACAAATTGATCTCCGCCGAGCTGGCCCCACAGACTGGACGTGACCGCCTGCAGTTGCTCACCATTGCCCTGCAGCGGGCCATCCGCAGCCTTTGCGCAATGCTCGTACGCTCCACCCAGCTCTACAGCCCGACGCCTGATGGCCTGTGGCTGGAGCTGCATCAGCTGTACGCAATAGCCGTCGCCCAAGGCATACACCGCACCCTCGTGCAGGACGAATTGTGCTATCAGGTTCCCGGCCTCAGTACGGAACAGAGCTACATCGTTGCGCTGATGCTGGGCAGCGCCCGCTGCAACCAGATGCGGCAGCAAGGTATCGGCCAACTCGCACAACTGCTCGAACCCTGGAGCGCCTTGGTCCAGCTGCAGGCTGGGTTGGGGCCGACCAGCCTGTTCGGCGTGTCCCCACGCATCGATGGTCCACCGCGCTATCGATCGATGTTTCCCGCCAACGAACGCTCCGATCTGCTCGGCATTGACCCGCATGCTCTGGTCAAAGCCATCCAGTCGCACCTGCAGTTGCCAGCCACCGAGAATAAAACGCTCGCCATCCCCGAAGGGTTGAATCCGGACCTATTGCAGCATTTGATTGCCGCCTGGGGTGACATCTCCGAGCGCAGCTTTCAACGCGCCCCGACAAAAGGGTCGATGACCCTGTGCATCGGCATGAGCGCATTGCATTACTACCTGGCAGGCCAGCGCCCGTTCGGCGAGCTGCTGAAACGCCCTGACGCGACTCGATCAGCTGTGTTCAAGCTGAACAATGCCGCACCTGACGTCTGGTCCGTGGCGTTCGACGCCCAGGTGGTCGTTGAAGAGGAGCGACTTCCAGAAGAGGACCACATTGAGTTCGTCCGCCCGGTTACCGCACCGTCCAAGGCGATCGAGGAAGACGAGGCCGCACAACCTAAAGCCGATAGCCCATTTTCAACATTCGAAGTGCAAAGGGTCGACCAGAGCCCAGGCGGTTACTGCCTGTCCTGGCCGGGCGAGGTCCCGGCCCAACTCCAGGCTGGCGAGCTGCTCGGCCTGCAGGACGCCACCAGCCAGACCTGGAGCGTCGCAGTGGTACGCTGGGTCCGTCAGGTCCGCGGCAGCGGGCCGCAGATGGGCGTTGAACTCATCGCGCCCCAAGCACAGCCCTGCGGACTTCGCCTGCTGCGCAAAACCGATCAGGGCAGCGAATACCTGCGCGCCCTGCTCCTGCCGGAAATCAGCGTGGTCTCGCGTCCGGCTACGCTGATCGTCCCCCGTTTGCCCTTCCAAGAAGGTCAGAAAGTGCAGATCAACCAGAACGGTGACGAGCACCGCGCGATGCTCTTTCGCCGGCAGGCCGGCACCAGCAGCTATAGCCAGTTCGAGTATCAGTTGGTGGGCCTCACCGTCTCCCCCCAGGAGACGCCGATCACAGCGCGGGGCACCCAGGCGACTTCAAGGGGTGAAGATTTTGACTCGCTCTGGAACACGCTGTAGATTGCCGAACACCGTTTTTTAGCCTTCACGCCCCTCTACGGCGCGTTCTAAAGCTGCAGCCATGGCCCCGCAAAAGAAAACCATCCGCCTGCTGATCCTCGAGGATTCGCAGAATGAAGCTGAGCGACTGGTCAGCCTGTTTCGTAACGCGGGCCAGGCGACGCGCGTTCATCGCTTGACCTCCAGCGAAGACTTAGCCGATGCACTGCAGCAGACCTGGGATCTTCTGATCAATGCGCCGTCCAGCGTCAACCTCGATCCTAGCGAAGCAATCAGCGCCATTCGCAAGCAAGCCAAGGATATTCCGGTCATCCAGCTTATCGAGGGCAACGACACCGATGCGATTACCGAAGCCCTCACCTTGGGCGCTCAGGGCGCGCTGCCGCAGGGCGAGGACGAGTGGCTGATCCTGGTCGCGAGCAGGGAATTGGCAAACCTTGAGGAGCGTCGTGCACGCCGCTCCTCCGAACTGGCACTACGCGAAGCCGAAAAGCGCTGTCAGCTGCTGCTGGAGAGTTCGGTGGATGCAATTGCCTATGTCCACGACGGCATGCATATCTACGCCAACCGGGCCTATCTGGAGCTGTTTGGCTACGAGGATGTTGAAGAACTCGAAGGCATGCCAATGATTGACCTGATCGCTTCCTGTGATCAGGGCGAGTTCAAAGGCTTTCTGAAGAACTATCAAAGCCTGCAGGGCAGCGCCGAGCTGGTCTGCGGCGGAATTCGCGCTGACGGCAGCAGCTTCAAGGCAAGCATGCACTTTTCGCCTGCCAGCTACGATGGCGAGCCGTGCATCCAGGCTGTCATTCGCGCAGAAAGCGACAATGCCGAGCTGAAAAAGCTGCGCGAGATCAGCAGCCAGGATCTGGTGACCGGTCTTTACAACCGCAACCATTTCCTTGAGTCGCTGGACGGCGCGGTCGAGCGCGCCGTAAACGCCGGAAAGAGTTCTAGCCTCGCCTACATCCGCATCGATCGTTTCGCCAGCCTGCAAGCCGAGATCGGCCTGGGCGATTCGGATCGCTTGCTGGCCGAATTGGCGCAGTTGCTTCGCGCGCAGTTTACGGAGCAGGCGGAACTGGCACGCTTCGGTGACGATGCGTTCGCGGTACTCATGGCAGAGGCCACGCCAAAGCAACTCGAACAACCCCTGACCGAGTTGCTACGCAAGGTCGAAGGGCATCTTTTCGATGTCGGCGGCCGCACCATTCAGACCAGCCTGAGTATCGGGGTCGCCGCCCTCGACGAACAGACTGCGAAAGCTCGGGACGTGATTGACCGCGCCCACCGCTGCGCCGAAGAGCTGACCGATGGCAACGCCCTGAGAACCTACGATCCGGCCCGCGAACTTGCAGCCGCCGCTAGCCGCGGCAACGTGCTCGCCATGCTGCAACAGGCGCTGGAAAAGAACAGCTTCCGCCTGCTGTTCCAACCGATCATCAGCCTCCGCGGCGATAGCCACGAACACTACGAAGTGCTATTGCGTCTGCTCGACCCAGAGGGCACCGAGGTTCCGCCGGGAGAGTTTCTCGATGCCGCTAAAGAGGCAGGGCTGGCCACCAAGATTGATCGCTGGGTACTGCTTAACTCGATCAAACTGCTCGCCGAACACCGCAACAAGGGCCACAGCACGAGGCTGATGGTTCACCTGTCAGGACCCAGCCTGCAGGACCCATCACTTCTTGGCTGGCTTGGCGTCGCACTCAAGGCTTCCAAGCTGCCGCCCGACTCGCTGGTTTTCCAACTTGACGAAAACGACGCCGTCGCTTACCTGAGGCAGGCCAAGGCGCTCACCCAGGGGCTTGCCGGGCTCGGCTGCCGCGTCGCCCTGAACCAGTTCGGCTGTGTGCTGAATCCGCTCAATACGCTCAAGCACCTCAACGCCGATTTCGTGAAGATCGATGGCTCCTATACCCAGGACCTGAGCCGCCAGGAGAATCAGGAAGCGCTCAAACAGCTCCTGGCACAGCTCCATGAACAGGCCAAGCAGACCATTGTGCCCTTCGTAGACAGCGCCACCGTCCTGGCCACGCTCTGGCAGGCGGGTGTCGGCTATATCCAGGGCCAGTACCTGCAGGGCCCGAGCCAGTCGATGGATTACAACTTTTCCTCCGACGAAGATTGATCCCCAGCCGCAGCGGCTCCATCGGTCGGTCGAATCGCCACGGCGAAAAGACCTCGTCGACGCCCGCGCGTCCCCGCGGGACTTGATCTCTGTCAGCTCCGACCGCCCTGCTTGGACTAGAGTGTTCTGACCTAGCCTGCGAGGGATGCGTCATGACCATGATGAGAGCCGCCGCGTTCGTCGAACCCGGCCGAATCGAGCTTGTTGACAAACCTATCCCCGACGTCGGCCCCAACGACGCCCTGGTGCGTATCACCACCACGACCATCTGCGGCACCGATGTGCATATTCTGAAGGGCGAGTATCCCGTTGCCCCCGGCCTGACCATCGGCCACGAACCCGTGGGCGTGATAGAGAAGCTAGGCAGCAACGTACAGGGCTACCGGGAAGGCCAGCGCGTCATCGCCGGTGCGATTTGTCCAAACTTCTCCTCCTATGCCAGCCAGGACGGCCTTTCCTCTCAGGACGGCGGCTGTGCCTGCCACGGCTACAAGGCGATGGGCGGTTGGCGATTCGGCAATACCATCGACGGCACCCAGGCCGAGTACGTACTGGTCCCGGACGCTCAGGGCAACCTGGCGCCGGTCCCCGACGGGCTAACCGACGAGCAGGTGCTGATGTGCCCCGACATCATGTCCACCGGATTCGCCGGCGCCGAAGCCGCCAAGATCAAAATCGGCGACATAGTGGCCATCTTCGCCCAGGGACCGATCGGTCTCTGCGCCACCGCCGGGGCACGCCTGCGGGGTGCCGGGATGATCATCGCCGTCGACGGTGTCGATGCGCGCCTGGACATTGCACGGCAAATGGGTGCTGACGTGACGTTGAATTTCAAACAAACGGATGTAGTCGAGGAAATTCTCCGGCTCACCGGTGGCAGGGGCGTTGACGCCTCCATCGAAGCACTTGGGCAACAGTCCACCTTCGAGAGCGCCTTACGCGTGCTCAAGCCTGGCGGCACGTTGTCTAGCCTGGGCGTGTATTCAGCCGACCTCACCATTCCGCTTGGTGCCTTCCATGCAGGTCTCGGCGACCACAAGATCGTCACCTCGCTGTGTCCAGGAGGGAAGGAACGGATGCGGCGGTTGCTGAACGTGGTGGCCTCGGGACGGGTAGACCTTGCCCCTTTGGTGACCCATCATTACGCCCTCGACGACATCACCAGCGCCTATGAGCTGTTCGCCAATCAGCGCGACGGGGTACTCAAAGTGGCGATAAAGCCATAAGGCAAGCCTTAGCTGGAAGCTAAAGCCTCAACCGCTCAGCTTCCAGCCTGTTTATTCCGTTCCTTCACGATCCCGGAAGCCAAGCAGGTAGAGAATCCCGTCCAGCCCCAGTGTCGAGATCGCCTGCTTGGCCGACTGTTTGACCAGTGGTTTGGCGCGAAAGGCGACACCCAACCCCGCCAATCCAAGCATCGGCAGGTCATTGGCGCCGTCGCCAACGGCGATGGTCTGCTCCAGCCTCAAGCCTTCCCGCTCAGCCAGCTCGCGGAGCAGATCGGCCTTGCGCTGTGCGTCGACAATGGGCTCCTGAGCGACACCGGTGAGCTTGCCATCGACAATCTCTAGCTCGTTGGCGTAGACGTAATCGATGCCCAGTCTGGCTTGCAGCTGTTTTGCAAAATAGGTGAAGCCACCTGACAGGATGGCTGTCTTGTAGCCGAGGCGTTTTAGCTCGGCGAAAAGCAGCTCAGCGCCTTCAGTGAGCCTGAGCCGGGCGCCCACCTCTGCCAATGCGCGCTCCTCTAGGCCTTCGAGCAATGCCAGGCGCTCCCGGAAGCTCGCGCGAAAGTCCAGCTCGCCGCGCATCGCACGTTCGGTGATCTCCGAAACCTGATCGCCAACGCCTGCCACCTTGGCCAACTCGTCGATGACTTCCGCCTCGATCAGCGTCGAGTCCATGTCGAACACCGCCAGCCGGCGATTGCGACGGAAAACCGAGTCACGCTGAAAAGCGATGTCGACGTTGAGCTCCTGCGCCACGCTGAGAAACTCAGCGCGCAGCGCTGCGGTATCGGCAGGCTCGCCGCGAACCGAAAACTCGATGCAACCCTTGCCCAGCTCTTCCGGCATGTCCAGTGGCTGGCGGCCCGAAAGACGGTCTATGTGGTCAATGTTCAGGCCGTACTTGGCGGTGATCGAGCTGACCCGCTGCAACTGCTCGGCAGTCACCTTACGGGTCAACAGGGTAACAATGTGCCGGGGCTTACCCTGCCCGGCCACCCACTGCTGGTAATCCGCCTCCGCGACGGGTGTGAAGCGCACCTGCTGGTCATGTTTGTAACCCATGAACAACACATCCTTGAGTACAGAAGAGGCACGTTCGGTATCAGGTATTTCCACCAGAATGCCGAACGACAGGGTGTCGTGGATCACGGCCTGACCGATATCCAGGATATTCACACCACCTTGAGCGAGTACGCCGGTGATTGCCGCGGTCAGCCCAGGGCGGTCTTCCCCGGTGATGTTAATCAGGACGATTTCGCGCAAGGCGTAGCTCCTATGCAAAGAAGACGGGCATTCTATATCAGCAGGACTGCAGCTGAACGCTGCAGCGACGCACCAGTCTCCAATCCACATTTGCTTTTGGCGCGTCTGCAATTCGTCTGCTTTGACCGAGCGACCTTTAGCCCCCACAGCGCTTTCCGTATACTGCGCGCCACTTTCCTAAAGAGTAGAGCCGCGCTCTGTGAACCGGCCCGCATCCGTCAAGCCCGACAATTTCTTCCTGCTGATCTATCGTGCATTGCGCCAGCGTCGTGTTCCGCTGGTTCTGCGGGTAGCCAGCCACACGCTACTGCTCGTCGCGCTGGCCTTGATCATCTACGCCTGGGTCATGGGCATGCAATTCAAGCATGCGATGGAGCAGCAGGCCGATGCCCTTGGCCAAAGCCTGATCACCCAGACGGCCGCCTCGGCGACGGATCTGCTGGTGGCCAACGATATCCTTAGCCTCAATGTCCTGCTGAGCAACCTGGTGAAGAACCCGCTGGTCGCGCACGCGGCGATCTATAGTGTCGACAACCGCGTGCTGGCGGAGTCGGGCACCCGCCCGCAGCGAAGTCTGCTGGGCGACGAGGAAGGCCTCTATTCCACTCCCATCAGTTTTCAGGAGGTGATAGCCGGACATCTGCGTATCAGCCTCGACATGCAGCAGTTCCAGCAGCCAATGACTATCAGCCTGCAAAGCATGGGGTTGCTCAGTCTTATCCTGCTAGCGCTAACCCTGACGCTCAGCATGCGCCTGGGCCGGCAGCTGTCCCTACCCCTGATGCAGTTGCGCCTGTGGTTGCGCGACCCCGATGACCCAGCGCCTGGCGCAGGCCGGCAAGATGAAATTGGTGAATTGGCGCGGCAGCTGCAGGCACGCCTGGTGCCAGAAAAGCCAGAGCCGGAAATCGAGCTGGACGACAGCATGCAGGATCTCTATTCGGCACATTTCGAGGTGCCTGCCCCGGCTGCGGTCAAAGAGTACGACCGTTCCGACGTGGATCTTCGGGACCATCTCGACGAATCGGCTGAGAGTCTGGCCACCGACGATCATGCTACCGATGAGTCATTCGACGACGACTTCGACGACGATCCTCCATTCGATGAGCCCAAACCGCAGCCTGCGCCTGCCCAAGCTCCGGCAACGATCATTCCCGCAGCCCCAGCCATTTCAGGCAAAAGTGGCGTGTTGGCGATTCAGCTCGGCGCCCAAGAGCAATTGCGCCGTCTGCCACGCGCGCGGCTTACCGAGCTCCTGCAGCGCTATAGTGACTGCCTGCAGCAGGCCGCGACCCTGTATCAGGCCGAACTGCATACGCTCAACGATGGCAGCAGCCTGATGCTGTTTCACAGCCAGGACGATGAACAGAACTACCTGACCCACGCGCTCTGCTGTGGCGAGCTGATGCGCGCGCTCGGGCACGCGTTGCAGATCGAAGTGGCCGATAGCGGTATCACGCTACAGCTGCAGCTTGGATTGACCCAGGGTGAAGGACTGTACGACCTTAGCCAGGGCGACCTTCTTCTGAGCGAGCCCGCGCAAGCAGCGCTGGCCATGTCACAGCACAGCCGCAACCTGCTATTGGTCGAAAAAGGGATTGGCGAAGACAGCCTGATTCGCCAGCGTGCACGTATCCGTCCCATTGCGAGCCCAGAAGGCGCCTGTTGCGTCGAGCGACTGCTCGAGCCTTACCCGTCACTATTGGAGCGTCAGCTCGCTCGCATGCATGAGCTGCGCAACCGCATCAGCTGACACCGGCAATCATATTTCGGGCCTGCCTCACTGCCCGTGAGTCCGTACCTCACAGCTGTAGTCGGCACCCGCGTTGCGTCGGCGGGACCGATTGCAGGCTAGCTCCAGCTGCCCAGTGACTCGAGGCAGCCGCGGTCAACGGACATGCAAGCTTCAGCGCAAATCGCTTAGAAGCGAAACACTTCCAGATCGGTCCTGATCGGTTCCACCGCCGGGATTGCCGGAGCGGCGGGCTTGCTCGGCGCTTTGTTGACGCTGTGTTTGGTGCGCGCCTTGGCCACCGTCATCGGCTCAACCGCGCCCGCCATCATCTCGCTAAGTCGTTGCAGGAGCAGGCTCTGCGCACGCACCTGATCGGTTGCGCTGCCTTGATGCGCCTCTTGCAAGCGAACCAGCCGGCTGCTCTTGCGCTTACCCTGCCCGTCCAACAGGCGCCACTGCGCCTCCAGCACAGCAGGATGCTGAGGGCCGGAGTCCAGGCGGGTGATCTCGAGTTCGATCTGTACCTCAGGGGTGAAGCCTTTGCTGCCAGGGCTCAGCTCCAGGCTCTGAGTCTTCAAGCGCGAGGCCAACTGGCGTAACAGCAGCTGACTGATGTCGCCTTGTAGACTTCCAGCCCAGCGCGCCTGCTGGCCGTCTGTGGCAAGGCTTCCGTCCGGAAGCCGCTGCAGCAAGGCATCGTGCTGCAGATAATCGGCCAGCTTGACAGGCCCTAGCAGAACTGCTGCGCCATCTGCCGCTTGCGCTGGCATTTCGACGTTGCCGTTGTCGAGTCGATACATTGGCACAGGCTGGGTGACACAGCCGGTCAGGCTGGCACAGGCAAGTAGCAAAACAGTTGTGAAGCGTTGCACGTTCATCTCTACCTTTGCACTGGACTTAGGCGACGCGTAAGGCGGCTGGCGCCTGTCCGCGCCGCTGCCATCGTTTACCGTCAGCCACCGTGCTGATTGTCTTTGGCTGGCGACGTGGTCGGCAATTACCGGCGCCGCCATGCAAAATCGAAGAAATCGGAAGGCCGCTATCTTCCGCGAAACGCCCAGCAGAAGCCAGCCTCTAGACTTCTCCGGCCAAGCAACTTACTCGACCAGCAGCGCGTCCACTCGCTGGAAGCCGCGCGGCAGCTTGTTGCCCCGCCGCCCGCGCTCGCCCTTATAGTGTTCCAGATCATCACTCTTCAGCGAAAGGGTACGCTTGCCAGCCTGCAAGACCAGCGTGCCCCCTTCCGGCAGCACAGCGAGATCTGTCAGATATTCCTCACGGCTGGCGACCCGATCACCCGGAATACCGATGATCTTGTTGCCTTTGCCCTTGCCCAGCTGTGGCAGGTCTCGAACCGGGAACACCAGCAGACGCCCTTCGGTCGTGACGGCGGCCAGCCAATCCTGATCGCGGCTTTTCAACGGCCGCGGCGCGACGACTCGCGCACCGGCCGGTAGCGACACCAGTGCCTTGCCTGCCTTGTTCTTAGCTTGCAGATCCTCACCCTTGACCACGAAACCATAGCCAGCATCCGACGCGATCACGTACAGCGACTCGTCATCCGGCAACAGGACGCATTCGAAACCGGCTCCGGGTGGCGGCGTCAGGCGGCCTGTCAACGGCTCGCCCTGGCCGCGCGCCGAGGGCAGCGAATGGGCCGGGAGCGAATAGCTGCGCCCGGTCGAGTCGATGAACACAGCGTACTGATTGGAACGGCCAGCTGCGGCGGCCTTGAAGCCATCACCCGCCTTGTACGACAGCCCGGTGGCGTCGATATCGTGGCCCTTGGCGCAGCGTGCCCAACCCTTCTCCGAGATCACCACGGTGACGGGCTCGGCGGGCAGCAGTTCATTTTCCGACAGCGCGCGGGCTTCGGCGCGCGCCACAATGGGCGAGCGACGGTCATCGCCGTAGGTCTCGGCGTCGGCGATCAGTTCCTTGCGCACCAGCTTTTTCAGCTTGGCTTCGCTGCCGAGCAGTGCCAGCAGCTTCTCGCGCTCCTTGGCCAACTCGTCCTGCTCGCCGCGGATCTTCATTTCCTCCAGCCTAGCCAACTGGCGCAGGCGGGTGTCGAGGATGTAGTCGGCCTGTAGCTCGGACAGTTCGAAGCGTGCCATCAAGACAGGCTTGGGCTGATCCTCGGTCCGGATGATGTGGATCACCTCGTCGAGGTTGAGAAAGGCGACCAGCAAACCTTCCAACAGATGCAAGCGCCGTTCGACCTTGTCCAGGCGGAACTGCAGGCGACGGCGCACGGTGCCGATGCGATAGGTCAGCCACTCACTGAGCAGCACCTTGAGATTTTTCACCTGCGGTCGGCCATCGAGCCCGATGACGTTGGTGTTGACCCGGTAGCTGGATTCAAGCTCGGTGGTGGCGAACAAATGCTGCATCAGCTCGTCGGCATCGACCCGATTGGAGCGTGGGATGATGACGATCCGGCACGGGTTCTCGTGATCCGATTCATCGCGCAGGTCGGCCACCATCGGCAGCTTCTTCGCCTGCATCTGTGCGGCAATCTGCTCTAGCACCTTGGAGCCGGACACCTGATGCGGCAGCGAGGTGACCACGATATCGCCGTCCTCGACGCGATAAACCGCTCGCATGCGCACCGAACCGCGGCCGGTTTCGTAAATTTTCAACAGGTCAGCACGCGGCGTGATGATCTCCGCCTCGGTCGGGTAGTCCGGCCCCTGCACATGTTCGCAGAGCTCTTCGATGGTGGTCTTCGGATCATCCAGCAAACGCACGCAAGCGGTGGCCACTTCGCGCAGGTTGTGCGGCGGTACGTCCGTCGCCATGCCGACTGCGATTCCGGTGGTGCCATTGAGCAGTAGGTTGGGCAGACGCGCAGGTAAGGTTGCCGGCTCGTTTAGGGTGCCGTCGAAGTTAGGCACCCACTCCACGGTCCCCTGCCCGAGCTCGGCCAGCAACACTTCGGCGTAGCGGGACAGCCGTGCTTCGGTGTAACGCATCGCGGCAAACGACTTGGGATCGTCCGGCGCGCCCCAGTTACCCTGACCGTCGACCAGCGTGTAGCGATAGCTGAACGGCTGGGCCATCAGCACCATGGCCTCATAGCAGGCCGAGTCACCGTGAGGGTGGAATTTGCCGAGCACGTCACCCACAGTACGCGCCGACTTCTTGTGCTTCGAATCGGCGTTCAGCCCCAGCTCGCTCATCGCATAGATGATGCGCCGCTGCACCGGCTTGAGCCCGTCACCGATATGAGGCAGTGCGCGATCCATGATCACGTACATCGAATAATTCAGGTAGGCCTGCTCGGTGAAGTCGGCAAGGGAGCGACGCTCCACGCCGTCCAGGCTCAGGTCGATAGTTTCACTCATGGTCGATCCGTGGCGTGTTGGCGCAGCACCAGGGTGCCGGCGCGCTGGGTGAATTCGAGTTGTTTCAGGGCGCTCATGCCGAGCAATATCTGCTCACCGCCAAAGCCGGGCGCCACAATGGCACGTACATCGTGCAGCTGGATGTCGCCAAGGGCCAGGCTGTCCAGCACGGTGCGGTAACCAGTGGTCTGCCCATTGGCGGTCTGCAGCATCACCGGAGCACCGCGAGGCAGGCCGAGGCGGTCGCCCACTTTGGCGGGAACTGCAACATCGGTGGCGCCGGTATCCAATAGAAAGGTCACTGTCTCGCCATTGATTCGGCCATCGGCCACAAAATGCCCCTGCAGGTTGCTATCCAGGTGTACCTCGATCCGTTCGCCTTGGATAACCGACACCGGCTCGCGATTGGGGTTGAAACGGCTCTGCTCCCAATCAGAGAAAAACTGCGTGGCCAGAAACAGCCCCGCCCCCCACGCCAGGACCAGCATGATGCGCCCGGCACGACGCCCGGCAGGCTGGCTCACTGCTTGGCACTCCATCCACCCTTGGGCGCGGCAAAGCGCCAGACGACGGGACGCTTTTCGCCATCTGCACGGGTAAGCTCATTGTTGTCGATCCCGACCCATACACCTTCCGCATCGACCCAGAGCGCTTCGGCATTGCCATACGGGGTATCGTAGCGGCGCGGTTCAGCCATCGCCGTGTCCGCGTAGGACCAGCATGCCTCACGCTCCCCGTTTTCCAACTTGCGGCGACAGATCTGATGCGCCACTGGCTCGAGCGTGAACAATTTATCGCTATGAAACGTGAGCCCGGAAAAACGCCGCGGCTGGGTGGCTTTATTCATCGCGGGCGGGGTTGAATCGCGTCCGCCGCCGACCATCAGTACGCAACCACCGGTACAGCGCCAGCTGTTCTGATTGCGATGGGTCACCATCAGACCTCGGCGACTGTGCTCTGCCGCCAGCCACAGCCGATCGGCGCCAGGATCGACCGTCACGCCTTCGAACATGGCGTTGAACTTGAGCAGCATTCCGCTGGCCCGCGCTTGGCGCACCACCGCAACAGGCAAGCTGAGCCACTCGGCAGTGCCTGCCGGGCTGACCCGCAGCACCGCCGCATGCGCTTCGCTGACCAGGTAACGATTGCCCAGGCTGTCGCAGCTCAGGCCTTCGAAATCCATCTCTCCACCGCGCAACATGCCAGTGAAGGCGGAGCGCACACGTACGCCCCACGACAGCCCGGTATTCGGCACGGGAGGCAACTCAAAACGCTCGGCCTCGGCCCGCCAGACGGTATCGCTAGCATCGAGGCGGTACAGCACATTGTCCTCTCGGTCCGATACCGCCCAGAGCGCATCACCGCACCAAGCCAGCCCGGAGAGATTACCCGCAGCGATCCCTTCGACGGGATGCTCGCTGACCATTGTCAGTTCGGGTGCGGCGGCGGCCGAAAACGGCACTGCCAGCGCGACCAGCAGCGCCATCCAGCGAGCACTCAAAGCAGCACCTCCGCAAGATTGCCCTTGGACTCCAGCCAGCTTTTGCGGTCACCTGCGCGCTTCTTGGCCAACAGCATGTCCATGATTTCGCGCGTGCCGTCGAAATCATCCAGCGTCAACTGCACCAGCCGGCGGGTGTTAGGGTCCATGGTGGTTTCTCGCAGCTGAGGCGGGTTCATCTCACCCAAACCCTTGAAGCGCGTTACCTGCGGCTTGCCGCGGCGCTTTTCCGCCAGCAGGCGATCCAGGATGCCGTCACGCTCGGCTTCGTCGAGCGCATAAAAAATATCCTTGCCGAGATCGATGCGGTACAGCGGCGGCATGGCCACATAGACATGACCAGCATCCACTAGCGGGCGGAAATGACGAACGAATAGCGCGCAGAGCAGCGTAGCGATATGCAGACCGTCCGAGTCAGCATCAGCGAGGATGCAAATCTTGCCGTAGCGCAGCTGGGAGATGTCCGCCGCGCCCGGATCGACCCCGATGGCCACGGCGATGTCGTGCACCTCCTGACTGGCCAGCACCTCACCGCCGTCGACCTCCCAGGTATTCAGGATCTTGCCGCGCAACGGCATGATTGCCTGAAACTCCTTGTCGCGCGCCTGCTTGGCGGAACCGCCGGCGGAATCACCCTCGACTAGGAACAACTCGGAGCGCGCCGGATCCTGCCCGGCACAGTCGGCCAGTTTGCCGGGCAGTGCCGGTCCCTGGGTGACACGCTTGCGCTCGACCTTCTTGCTTGCCTTGAGCCGTCGTCCGGCGTTACTGATAGCCAGCTCGGCCAGCTGCAAGCCCAGCTCGGGATGGGCGTTGAGCCAGAGACTGAAGGCATCCTTGACCACGCCAGAAACAAACGCAGCGGCCTCGCGCGACGACAGACGTTCTTTGGTCTGACCAGAAAACTGCGGCTCCTGCATCTTCGTCGAGAGCACGAATGCGATCCGCTCCCAGACGTCCTCTGGCGCGAGCTTGACGCCGCGCGGCAGAAGATTTCGAAACTCGCAGAATTCGCGCATGGCATCCAGCAGCCCCTGGCGCAGGCCGTTGACGTGGGTGCCGCCTTGCGCGGTGGGGATCAGGTTGACGTAGCTTTCCTGGACACTGTCACCGCCTTCCGGTAGCCACAGCAAGGCCCAGTCGACTGCCTCCTTGCTGCCAGCCAGACTGCCGCAGAAGGGCTCGTCAGGTAACCGAGCGAACTCGCTGACGGCGTCGACGAGATACGAGCGCAGGCCGTCTTCGTAGTGCCATTCGGTCTTCTCACCGGTGCTCTTATCCTCGAAGCTGACATTCAGTCCCGGACAAAGCACGGCCTTGGCCTTGAGCACATGCTTGAGCCGGCTGATGGAAAACTTCGGCGAGTCGAAATACTTGGGATCGGCCCAGAAATGCACGCTGGTGCCGGTGTTGCGCTTGCCAACGGTTCCGATGATGTCCAGCTCACTGGCCTTGAAGCCATCGGCGAACGCCATGCGGTACTCGCTGCCCTCACGCTTGACGGTCACCTCGACACGGGTCGACAACGCGTTAACCACAGAAATACCGACGCCGTGCAAACCGCCGGAAAACTGATAGTTCTTGTTCGAGAACTTGCCGCCGGCGTGCAGCTTGGTGAGGATCAGTTCGACACCCGAAACCCCCTCTTCCGGATGGATGTCCACCGGCATGCCACGACCATCGTCGATCACCTGTAGCGAATTATCCTGGTGCAGAATCACCTGGACCGAGCTGGCGTGGCCCGCCAAGGCTTCATCGACACTGTTGTCGATGACTTCCTGGGCGAGGTGGTTGGGCCTCGAGGTGTCGGTGTACATGCCTGGTCGCTTGCGCACCGGATCCAGGCCGGAGAGGACTTCAATGGCTTCGGCGGTATAAGACATGTGCGTCTCGTGATGTCCTTATAGATCGGAAAAATCGACGCCTGCAAACAGCACCGGATCGAAGCCGGCAAACGCCAGCAAGGCAGGAAGCCGCTCAGAGAATCCCTGGAAACCGTGATCACCGCCGGCCTGGATGCGCACGGCACAGCCCCTATAGAAATCGGCCGCATGGCGGTAATCCAGCGTCTCGTCGCCTGTCTGCAACCAGACCTGATAGCGTTCGGCATCTTGCGGCGACGGCACTTCCAGCTCAGCTAGCGCCGTGACATGGTCTTCAGTCAGCTCCCAGACCTCACCGCTATAGAGGTTGGTCTGAGGCCCGAGATAGCCATCGAAACGGCAATGAGGCGTCACGGCCGGATTGATCAGCAGGGCCTTCAGCCCGTAGCGTTCGGCGAGATGGGTTGCATAGTATCCGCCGAGGGAGCTGCCGACCAGCAGTGGCCGCCCCAACTCGGCGATGGCCTTCTCGAGCTGCGCAATCGCCTGACGGGGGTGATGATGCAGCGCCGGCACCTGCAGCGAGGCGGTCAGGCCCAGGCGACTCAGCGCCGCCGTCAACTGGCTGGCCTTCTGCGACAGCGGTGAACTGTTGAGGCCATGCATATAGAGAATGGTGGGCTGGTCGCGGGTCATGCTGATTCGCTGGGCTGACAAAGGATGGGAAGGCTACTAGGCGAGCCGCGCAAGCTGCAAGCTGCAAGCTGCAAGCTGCCAGGGAAGCGGGAGACCGCCCGGGAAACAAATGAGTATGGTGTTAAGTCACCGCCAAATGCCTTAGGGCTTTGAACTATCAATACCCTTTGACGCTGTAGTCGACTACGAAGTCGGTGCCGACCACTCGCGAGACACCTGTCTCGAGCTTGCCGTCGGCATACAGCCGCAGCCAGCGGTATCCTGGTGCGAGTGTATCTACCTGAAAGTCCTCGCTGCCGGGCGTGAACTGCACCCCTGTCGACGGGGTGGCTAGCAAGCGCACGCCACGACGCTCGCTATCGAATGCTTGGTGAATATGCCCCCAGAGCAACGCTTTGACGCAGCTGAAACGGTCCAGCACGTCGAACAGCGCCTCACGGTTGTGCAACCCGATGCTGTCCATCCAGCGACTGCCAATCGAAACGGGGTGATGATGCAGGCAGACCAGGTGAGGCCGTTCCGGTGACTGCTGCAGGGTTCGCTCCAGCAAGTCCAACTGATCCTCACGCAGCATGCCGAAGACCGCGCCCGGCACCAGCGTATCGAGCATCACGACCCGCCATGCACCGATATCAAGCACAGGCATCATCATTTCGCTGCCACGGACGGCCTCTTGCATCGAGGTCAATTCATCATGGTTGCCCGGGCACCAGCGCACCGGCGCATCGATACGCTCGGACAACTGGCGAAACCGCTTATAGGAAGCAAGTGAGCCGTCCTGAGAGAGATCACCTGTCGCCAACATCAGGTCGATACGAGGCTGCTCTTCGAGAACCAGATCGACGACACGCTGCAGACTCTCAGCCGTATCCATGCCCAACAGCTTGCCGCCTGATTCGGCGAACACGTGGCTATCGGTCAGTTGTACGAGCAATACCGAGTCGTTTTCAACAGTGAGCGGCGCAGCAGCCAAGACCCGTCTCCTTTGGCGAAATCGCGTAAGA
The DNA here is from genome assembly GCF_000970615.1 of Pseudomonas sp. 10B238. Lineage (NCBI taxonomy): Bacteria > Pseudomonadati > Pseudomonadota > Gammaproteobacteria > Pseudomonadales > Pseudomonadaceae > Pseudomonas > Pseudomonas sp. 10B238. Next base: position 431,918 of record NZ_KQ033928.1, on the reverse strand, counting down.
ATTATGGTGGCTGGGAGTTGCAGGGGTAAACCGCGCGATGCGGGCATGCATCACAGAACCGCTTGGGAGCATCATCGATGCATAGCACAACGCCAGCATCCATTCAGACGCGCACTGCTTCGCTTAAAGCACAGACTCCAGCTCATGGCCACAGGCCAGGCAGTGGCCGAGCCATTCCCCAAGGAACAGATTGAGCTGATTCTTCTCGTCAGGCTGATGCATCTGCGCGTTGGGATAGCTGTAAATGCCGCGGAAACGCCGAGCATTCTCGGCGCCGATCACCTCAGCCATACGCGCATCGTGATAGACCCGCACGTCCATCTGCGGCACTGGTAACCAAGGTAGACAGTCTTGCTGACTGATGTGGACGGTAGTGGTGTAGGGGCAGCTCTCGGTCACTGTCAACACCAGCACGCCAAGCAGCCGGTCGCCCTGACTCATGGCGATCCGACGTGTATCCGGGTGGTTGCGCATCGCAGGCAGCAAGCGCATCAGACGCATGTAGTTCGCCTCGCAGGCTGCCTGCAACTCCAACAGGTCGACGCGGTATCGCTCGCGGGTTCGCCTCATATCCACGCCTCCCTGATCTCGCCGCGGTTCAAGGCCAGCCACTGCAGGGCAATGATCGTAGCCGCGTTATCAATCCGGCCGTCGCGCAGCGCCTCCAATGCATTATCAAGAGACCACACAGCGGCACGGATATCTTCCCCCTCTTCTTCCAGCCCGAATACACCGCCCGCACCGACACTGCTGCAGCGGCCAACGTAGAGATGGATGCGCTCGGTGCTGCCCCCTGGGGACGGATAGTAAACAGACACCGGCCAAAGCTCGCCGAGTTCCAGGCCTGCTTCCTCGATCGACTCTCGGCGCGCCACCTCTTCAGGCTGCTCGTCTTTATCAATTAGGCCGGCAACCGTTTCCACCAGCCAGGGGTTGTCTCCATGGGCCATGGCGCCGACACGAAACTGCTCGACCAGTACCACCTCGTCGCGTTGCGGATCGTAAGGCAGTACGCAGACTGCATCGTGCCTCACGAACAGCTCGCGCTCGATCTCCGCGCCCATGCCGCCTCGGAACAGACGATGGCGAAGACGAAGCCGGTCAAGATTGTAGAACCCACTGAAGCAGCGCTCGCGCTGGATGATCTCGACATCGTCGGCGCCGGCTTTGAAAATATCGTTCATGAACAACTCACATATCGGTTTATTCAAGCACCTGCCGGTACCAGAAAAAGGCTGCAACCGTCACAGCGTGAGCGGTCTTTCTGCTGCCATCGTAGCGCGCCGTTTGCTCAAACGCAGCCCTTAGCAGACCATTCGCACGCCGGAAGATGCCCAGCTGGCGATTCTCGAACTTCGCTCCACTCATGCACTCGAACCCGCACTGAAACCGCCGCAGGAGCCAATCCATTGATGCCAATCCGTAATGCCATCGTGTTAATAGCATTCAGCCTGCTCATTGGAGGCTGCCAACACTTCGGTGGCGAGCCGCCTGTGGAGGTTCGACAGATTCTCAGCGAGCAACGTCCAGCCGGCTGTCCTGCACAAGACGATAGCTGCCCATTGGTGAACATAGATACTCAGCTGTTTGAAAACGAGCCCGCACTGAACGCGCTGATCGACCAGCGGTTGCGCGAGATGACGGTAGTCAGCCCGGATGCTCAGGTCCCGGCGTCACTCGAGGGCTATCAACAGACCTTCCTGCAAGATGCGGAACCCGGCTGGAGCAGCTACCTTCAAGCCAAACTGCGTGAACAACATGCGCCGCTACTGGTGGTAGAGCTGTCCAGCTATATCCACACCGGCGGCGCTCACGGAATGCCCGGACGCGGCTTCATTAATTACGACCGAGGGCAGGACCGTGAGCTGAAGCTCGCCGATGTTGTACTGCCCGGAAAGGAAGGTGCTTTCTGGCGCGTCGCAGCGAAGGCGCACCAGCAATGGCTGCGAGCCAACGAGCACGACGGCGCTTTCAGCAACCAATGGCCGTTTCAGCAGACATCAAACGTCGCGTTCCTGCGCGACAAGGTCTTGCTCAAATACGACGTTTACAGCATCGCACCGTATTCGAGCGGCCACCCTGAACTGGAGATCCCTTACGAGGAGCTCAGCGGGATACTGAAACCGGCGTTCCTACCGTAGTCCTTGCAAAGCGGCTCAATATCAGCAGCAGCCCGCCGGAGAGGAACAGCGCCGGCAGGCTGGCGCCAACCTCGGGCCAGGCATTTGCCAACAAATGGTAGACAGCCGCACCGCAGCCCCACGCCAACAACGTCTCCCAGCGCAACATCGTGCCCGCCATTTGCAGCCGGCCACGCCTCCTGAGCAGGTAGTGATCCACCAGCACGACACCAAACAGTGGGGCGAATACCGAGCCGATCAGCAGCAGGAAGTTCTGGTATTCCGCCAGTGGTGCGAACCAGGCGATCAAGGTGCACAGCGCACCGATGACCAAAGCCAGCCGCTCGACCTTGAACGGCAGCAGTATGCCAACCGAGACTGCTGCCGAATGGATATCGGCAAAAGCATTCTCGGACTCGTCCAGCAGGATCAGCAGCAGCGGGATGCCAAGTCCGGCACCCGCCAGCGCCAACAACAGCGCGTTCACTTCGCCGCTGTCGGCAAAGGCCAGGGTATAGGCGACACCGAGGCTCATCAGCCAGACGTTGCCTCCGAAGAAGCCCAGCACCGTACCGCCGAAAACACGCCGCGCCGCCTTGCCGAAGCGCGAGTAGTCTGCGATCAGCGGCAACCAGGACAACGGCATGGCGATGGCGATATCGAAGCCCAGCGCGAAGGGCAGCGATCCGTCGCCCTGACGTGCCCATAGAGCCCGGAGATCGGCCTTATCGAACAGGTTCCAGGTCAGCCAGACGCAGGCGCCGAGCAGCAGCCAGATGCCCCACTTGCGCAAGATCCGACGGACGAAAGTCAGCGGGCCCGTGATCGCCAGCAGCGTCGCCAGCGCACCGAAGAACAACGTCCAGAGCGCTGGGCTGACCCATCCACTTTGCTCGCCAAACGCACGCGTAGCCAGCAAGCTCGCCGCGTCGCGCATGATAATGATCTCGAAGGCGCCCCAGCCGACCAGCTGGACCAGATTCAACAGCGCCGGCAACACCGCGCCGCGGTCGCCCAGCGTGCGCTTCAGATTCGCCATTGACGACAATCCGGTGTCGCTGCCTATCACCGCGACCGCACCGAGCAGTATCACGCCAACTGCGGTGCCGCTGACGATGGCTAGCAAGGCACCGCTCATGCCCAGACCCGGCGCCAGCAAGGCGCCAAGCTGCAATACCATCAGGCCGACGCCGAGGGAAAACCACAGGGAGAACAGATCACGTCCACCGAAGACACGGTGCTCAGCGGCGATCATCTGATGCGGGGAATAACGTCCTGGAATGTTCACATTGTTATCTCAGAGAAACCGGTTGCCCGGCACAACCGTGAGCACGAGTGTTTCGCCTCACGGAAGGAACATCAGCAGCGACCTGAAGAAAGGATAACGCCGAAGGCTTATCCGCCTTAAACGAAATGTCCCGATTGGCCGCCGAATCATTTCGACAGAAGTGGCTGGTCGACGCGTGGAAAAGGCTCCGCCGTTTTCCACCCTACAGTCGGGCCACGCAGCTGCCCCTGGCTGTTTCGTAGGGTGGATCACGCTTCATCGATCCACCAAACGGCGGAACGGTGGATGTAAAAAAGCGACATCCACCCTACGACGTAGTGGCCGACCCGGCCGCTACACCTGCTTGTAGATCACCGACCCCTCATCTTTGAAGCGCGAGGATTGTTCTTTAAAGCCCGCCTCGATCGCTTTTTGTTCATCGGTCAGCCCGTTCTGCGCGGCGTACTCCCGGACTTCCTGAGTGATTTTCATCGAGCAGAACTTCGGCCCGCACATGGAGCAGAAATGCGCGACCTTGGCCGAATCCTTCGGCAAAGTCTCGTCGTGGTAACTGCGGGCGGTGTCCGGGTCCAGGCCGAGGTTGAACTGGTCTTCCCAGCGGAATTCGAAGCGTGCCTTGGACAGAGCGTTGTCGCGGATCTGTGCGCCCGGATGCCCCTTGGCGAGGTCCGCAGCATGCGCCGCGATCTTGTAGGTGATGATCCCGGTCTTGACGTCATCCTTGTTCGGCAGGCCCAGGTGCTCCTTCGGCGTGACGTAGCAGAGCATGGCGCAACCAAACCAGCCGATCATGGCCGCACCGATACCGCTGGTGATGTGGTCGTAACCAGGCGCGATGTCGGTGGTCAGCGGGCCGAGGGTATAGAACGGCGCCTCGTCGCAGCACTCAAGCTGCTTGTCCATGTTCTCCTTGATCAACTGCATCGGCACGTGGCCGGGGCCTTCGATCATGCATTGCACGTCATGCTTCCAGGCGATCTTGGTCAGCTCGCCGAGGGTTTCCAGCTCGCCGAACTGGGCTGCATCGTTGGCATCGGCGATGGAGCCCGGGCGCAGGCCATCGCCCAGCGAGAAGCTGACGTCGTAGGCCTTCATGATTTCGCAGATTTCCTCGAAGTGGGTGTAGAGGAAATTCTCCTGGTGATGCGCCAGGCACCACTTGGCCATGATCGAGCCGCCACGGCTGACGATGCCGGTGACGCGTTTGGCCGTCAGCGGCACATAGCGCAGCAGCACGCCAGCGTGGATGGTGAAGTAGTCCACGCCCTGCTCAGCCTGCTCGATCAGCGTGTCGCGGAACAGCTCCCAGGTCAGGTCTTCGGCAACGCCGTTGACCTTTTCCAGCGCCTGGTAGATCGGCACGGTACCGATCGGCACCGGCGAGTTGCGGATGATCCACTCGCGGGTTTCATGGATGTGCTTGCCGGTGGACAGGTCCATTACCGTGTCCGAGCCCCAGCGAATGCCCCAGGTCAGCTTGGCGACTTCTTCTTCGATCGAAGACCCCAGCGCCGAGTTGCCAATGTTGCCGTTGATCTTCACCAGGAAGTTGCGGCCGATGATCATCGGCTCGAGCTCGGTATGGTTAATGTTCGCCGGAATGATGGCGCGGCCGCGTGCCACTTCGTCACGCACGAATTCGGCAGTGATTTCCTTCGGGATCGACGCACCAAAACTCTGCCCGCCGTGCTGCTCGGTGAGCAGGCCGGCCGCGCGCGCTTCCTGCAGCTTCAGGTTTTCGCGAATGGCCACGTATTCCATTTCGGGCGTGATGATGCCCTGACGCGCGTAGTGCATCTGGCTGACGTTCTTGCCCGGCTTGGCGCGGCGCGGGTTACGTACGTGAGCGAAGCGCATCTTGGTCAGCTCGGCATCGGCCAGGCGCTGCTGGCCGAAGTGCGAGGTCAGGCCATCGAGCAGCTCAGTGTCGGCACGGTCGTCAATCCAGGCCGAGCGCACATCGGCCAGGCCTTTGCGCACGTCGATGGTCACGCTCGGATCGGTGTAGGGGCCGGAGGTGTCATAGACCAGAACCGGCGCGTTGATCTCGCCGCCGAAGTCGGTCGGCGTCACGTCGAGACTGATCTCACGCATCGGCACGCGGATGTCCGGGCGGGAGCCTTGGACGTAGATTTTCTGCGAACGCGGGAAAGGCTGGATCGATCCCTGATCGACTTGGGCGGATTCACTCAGGTTTTGTTGTTCTGCACGCATCAGGCTAGCTCCTCGAAAGTTGTCGGAGCGAACCTGAAAAACACGGCGGGAAAAGGGCATCGGGGCGCGCCGGGACTGGCGCCGAGAGAGCTGGCCGAAAGACTGGCGAGCACATCTTGTTCCCTACGCAGGCCTTAACCTGATCAGGTTCAACGGGATCCGGAACTTTCCGATCTCAGCCTTCGCTTCAAGGCACCCCGACAAGAACGGGCCGAGTCTAATCAAGAGTGGCTGGGAATACCATGCCGATGGCAGCCGCCACGACCGCCGGGTCATATCCATCCCCGCCCCCTGATGCTTGATCGCCTCCAACAAGGGCCCGACCACCCTGCTCAAGCGCCTTGACCGTCTGCATGCCCGCGCATAGCCTTGCCCATCACTTCGCTTCAGGGAAAGACGCACATGCTGCGCAGACTCACGTTGGCACTCGCCGTGACCGTCGCCTCGTCCGGGCTGACTTGGGCCGAGACAGCCCCTCCACTTTCCGCCCGGACCGACCTGGTTAGCGTCTACCGACAGGCGGTTGAAAACAACGCCGACCTCGCGGCGGCACGGGCCCAATTCAAGGCGATCCAGGAAGTCGTGCCGCAAGCCCGTGCTGGCCTGCTACCGAACCTCAGCGGCGGTGCGGAGCTCAGCAATACCCGCACCGATGTCGATACGTCCATGGGTTCGCGCTCACTGTCACGCAGCGGCACTGTCTATCAGGCGACCCTCAGCCAGCCGATTTTTCGACCTGAACGCTGGTTCCAATTACAGGCGGCCGAAGCCATCAGCGAACAGGCAGCGCTGGAGTACTCGATCGCCGAACAGGACTTGATTCGCCTCACGGCGCAAGCTTACTTCGCCGTGTTACGTGCCCAAGACAATCTGGCCGCAGCCAAGGCCGAAGAGTCGGCCTTTCAACGCCAGCTCGACCAGGCTGACGAGCGCTTCGAAGTTGGTTTGTCCGATCGTACCGATGTGCTCGAAGCTCAGGCGGGTTTCGATACAGCGCGCGCCAACCGACTGCTTACACAACGGCAAGTGGACGATGCGTTCCAGGCGCTGTTCACCCTGACCAACCGTGAGTATCTAGCACTGGAAGGCATCGAGCACAGTTTGCCGGTGCTGCCGCCCATCCCCAATGACGCCAGCGCTTGGGTCAACACCGCCACGCAGCAGAACCTCGACCTGTTGGCCAGTAATCAGGCCGTCAACGCTGCCGAGGAAACGCTGCGCCAACGCCGTTCTGGGCATGCGCCGACCCTCGACGCCGTGGCGCGCTACAGTAAGGGCGACAACGACAGCCTCGGTTTCACCAACACGGGTAGCGAAGCGGTGACTGGCATCCCCCGCTACACCGGCGACGTCGAGCAACGCAGCATCGGCTTGCAGCTAAACATCCCGCTATACAGCGGCGGGCTGATCAGCTCCCAGCGCCGCGAAGCCTTCCACCAGCTGACCCAGACCGAGCAACAGCGTGAAAGCTTGCGTCGTCAGGTGGTCGAAACCACACGCAACCTTTATCGGGCGGTCAATACCGATGTGGAACAGGTGCAGGCACGGCGGCAGTCGATCGTTTCCAACCAGAGCGCCCTGGAGGCGACCGATATCGGCTACCAGGTCGGCACCCGCAACATTGTCGATGTGCTCGACACGCAGCGCCGCCTGTTCGCTTCGGTGCGCGACTACAACAATGCCCGCTACGACTACATCATCGACAGTCTGCGCCTGAAACAGGCGGCCGGAACGCTCAACCCCGGCGACCTGGAAGATCTGCAGCGTTATCTGAAAACCGACTACGACCCGGACACTGACTTCCTGCCGCCAGATCTGTCCGAGAATTTCGCCCGCCCGGTGCGCATCGAGTAGTTAGCATCGTCGGTCGGGCTACCGCTACGTTCAGCCGGAAGAAATTCCAAGGATCGTCAGGCCCGCAACGGGCCTGGCGGAACACCACTTTTCCGCGGCAGGTTTCGGCCGCCGGGAGCGTTCGCAAACAGGCTGATACCCGGCTAACCGAGTAAAGCCCCAATCCCCTGCAGCAAACGGCCCAGCGCGCCCTGATTGTTCTTCAGCACTGTCAAGCCTGCGCTGCGCGCTTGCTCGGCGCGCGCGGGATCGACCCAGAATGCCTCTACTGTAGATGCCAGCTCAGGTGCACTGCCGACTTCGGCAAGCGCACCGGCATCGCGTAGCTGCGCGGCGATATCGAGGAAGTTGAACAGGTGCGGTCCCGTCAGCACAGGTTTGCCCAATGCGGCAGGCTCTAACAGGTTATGCCCGCCGGTCGGCACCAGGCTGCCGCCAACAAAAGCGACATCGGCGAGTGCAAACAGAAACAGCAGTTCACCCATGGTGTCGCCAAGCACCACTTGTGTACCGGACTGCGGCGGTTCCGCTAGCGATCGACGAACCGTAGCGAAGCCCTGTTTTCGGCACAGCTCATACACCGAGCCGAAGCGCTCCGGGTGGCGCGGCACCAGAATCAGCAACGCGTCAGGGTGCTCTGCTAATAGGATGCGATGGGCAGCCAGCAGAATTTCATCCTCCCCCGCGTGCGTACTGGCGCCAATCCAGATCGGCCGGGATACGGCGCCCCATTGCGTACGGAGCTGAGCGGCGCGCTCAAGCAGCGCCGGGTCGATGCTCAGGTCAAACTTGATCGAGCCAGTGACCTGCACGCTGGTCTCACGGGCACCGAGCTGTCGAAAGCGCACGGCCTCGGCTTCGGTCTGCGCCGCAATCAGGCTCAGCTCGGCCAGCATCGGCGCGGTCAGCCGGACGAAGCGTGCATAGCCGCGTGCCGAGCGCTCGGAGAGCCGAGCATTGGCCAGCGTCACCGGGATGCCGCGACGCGTGCACTGGTGAATGTGGTTGGGCCATAACTCGGTTTCCATCACGACCGCCAGCTTCGGCCGCAGACGCTCGAGAAAGCGCGATGCCGCCCATGGCAGATCGTAGGGCAGATAGCAGTGCTGCACGGTGTCGCCAAACAACGCCTTGATGCGCTCTGAGCCAGTCGGCGTCATGCAGGTCACGGTGATCGGCAGCAGTGGATAGCGCTCCTTGAGCGCCCGAATCATCGGCGCCGCAGCAATGCTTTCGCCGACCGACACCGCATGCACCCAGATGCCACCCGGCTGAAACTCCGGCAACCCGACAGCGAAGCGCTCGCCGATGCGCGTTCGATAAGCCGGCGCTCGACGGGCGCGCCAGAACAAACGAACCACGATCAGTGGCAACGCGAGATGAAACAGCAGGGTATAGAGGGCACGATTCATGGGCGCGGAGCTTAGCAAAGGGGCGAATGCAACGGCCACAGCGAAGCGCGAAGCGAAATCCGCTATCGTTGCGCAGAACTTGCCCGTTCCGCGGGAGCCGAATGAACGCAGCGCAGACCGGCACTGCCCGCAACCGGAGACCGTATGACTGGCTATTTCTATCTCGCCATCGCTATCACCGCCGAAGTGATTGCCACCACGTCCATGAAGTCGCTGGCGGGCTTCAGTCGCCCGCTGCCGCTGTTCCTGGTGATCGCGGGCTACAGCCTGTCGTTCTGGATGCTTGCCCTGGTGGTCAAGACCATCCCGGTGGGAATCGCCTACGCCATCTGGGCCGGCCTGGGCATCGTCCTGGTAAGCATCGCAGCGGCTGTCATCTACCAGCAGAAGCTCGACCTTCCGGCAGTGCTCGGCATGGCGCTGATCGTGGCTGGCGTCGTGGTGATTCAGCTGTTTTCCGGCAGCACGGGACATTAGCCAGATCGGCTGAAGCCGACAGGTGAGCGGTTATACTGCGCGCCTGATTTCTCTATGAGGCCCGCCCATGTCCGATTCACTCAGCACCGATGTTTTGATCGTTGGCGGCGGAGTCGCCGGCCTGTGGCTGAACGCACGCCTGCGCCGGCTGGGCTATTCGACACTGTTGGTGGACAAAGGCGTGCTCGGCGGCGGGCAGAGCGTCAAGTCACAAGGCATCATCCACGGCGGGACCAAGTACGCACTGAGCGGCGCGCTGACCGGTGCATCCGAAGCCATCGCCGATATGCCGCGACGCTGGCGCGAGGCACTTGCCGGCAACGGAGAACTGGACCTTTCCGGCGTACGCCTGCTCTCCGACGCGCATTATCTGTGGTCTCCAGGCACGCTGACCGGCAACCTCACCAGCTTCTTTGCCAGCAAAGCCGTCCGCTCACGCGTTGGTCAGGTCAAGGGGAGCGAACTGCCACCAGCGCTGCAGGATTCTCGCTTCAAAGGCAAGGTTTACCGCCTTAGCGAGCTGGTGCTGGATGTCCCAAGCCTGATCCAGCGACTCGCTGAATTATCTGGCCCGGGTCTGCTGAAAGCCGAACGAATCGAGCCACTACGGGAAAACGGCGAACTGACGGGGCTAGTCGTCGACGGCCGAACAATCCGCGCTCAACGCATCGTGCTGACGGCCGGCGCGGGCAATGCCGACTTGCTGAATGCCTTGGGTCTCGCCCAGCCGGCGATGCAAAAGCGTCCGTTGCACATGGTCATCGTCAAGGCGCCTACATTGAAGCCGCTTTACGCACACTGCCTTGGCGGCGGCTCCAAACCTCGCATCACTGTCACCAGCCACCCGGCTGAAGACGGTGAATGGGTGTGGTACCTGGGCGGCGATCTGGCCGAAGCGGGCGGGGTGGCGCGCGATGAGGCGGCACAGATTGCGGCTGCGAAGAAAGAACTGGCCGAGCTGGTGCCTTGGATCGATCTCTCTGCAGCGAAATGGGCAACGCTGCGCATCGATCGAGCTGAGCCGGCGCAATCCGCACTGGCGAGACCGGACAACGCCTTTCTCGCGGAACAGGGCCGTCTGCTGGTTGGCTGGCCGACCAAACTGGCATTGTCGCCGGATTTCGCTGATCGCGTCGAAGGCGCATTGGTCCGAGACGGCATTCAACCGCAACCGCTGGCGCCACTGCCTGAACTGCCCCGCCCTGCGATCACCCGGCCATTCTGGGAAGGTTTGGTCTGATGGAAACGACCCTCCATCACCTGCATCGCCCGCTCGGCAGTACCGGCCTGAATGTATCGCCACTGGGCCTGGGCACCGTCAAGCTGGGTCGTGACCAGGGCGTGAAGTACCCCAACGGCTTTCGTATTCCCGACGACTCGCAGGCGCGACAACTGCTCGCTCTAGCACGCGATCTCGGGATCAACCTGATCGACACCGCGCCCGCCTACGGGGTCAGTGAGCAACGCCTGGGCCCGCTGCTGCAAGGCCAGCGCGACCATTGGGTGGTGGTCAGCAAGGTCGGCGAGGAATTCGCCGACGGTCGTTCGCATTTCGATTTCTCACCAGCCCATACCCGCTTTTCCGTCGAGCGCAGCCTAAAGCGGCTGAAAACCGACCGTATCGACCTTGTACTGGTGCACTCGGACGGGCGCGACCTGGAAATTCTGCAGGACAGTGGCGTTTACGAAACGCTCGCGGAGCTCAAGCGCGAGGGCAAGATCCTCGGCTTCGGCCTGTCGGGCAAGACTGTGGAGGGCGGATTACTCGCCCTTGAGCATGGCGACTGTGCGATGGTCACCTACAACCTCAACGAGCAGGCCGAGCGGCCGCTGCTCGACTACGCTCAGGCACACGCCAAGGGCATCCTGGTCAAGAAGGCGCTCGCCAGCGGCCATGTTTGCGTGACGCCAGACGAGGACCCCGTACGGCTCAGCTTCGAGTTGCTGTTCAGCCACCCCGGCGTTGGCGCCGCCATCGTTGGCACCATCAACCCGCAACACTTGTCAGATAACGTGCGTACCGCCGCAGCCGTTATATCCCAACAACAATAAACACGGCCAAACGGCCGCCTAGTGCCAGGAGGAGCCGATGCCGCGTGTGCTGATCCGCAAGAATCCCACAGCCTTCAAGACGCTGCCGCTGCTCGTCGAAGCCAGCCCAGAAGGCTTGCGCTACCAGAGCCTCGGACGGCCGCTCAATTTTAGCGAGATGTTAGAACGCCGCCGGCCAGTGACTGTCGATGATCCAAGCCGCTTCAAGGTCGAACTGGCAAACCTGGGCGTCTCGGTACGCCTGACCCTCTGCTGGCAGGGTCAGGAATACTGGGTACTGGTGCGCCAGCAACGCCAGGACCGGGGCGACGTGGTGCTCAAGTTGATCTCTGGCTACGTCCCCGCTCATGAGCTCAGCCTGCCGCTGCTAACCGCGATCCAGGAAGTCGCCGAAGAGTGCTTGATGGAGACGCCTGAAGGTTGGCTCGGGGGGCGCTTCGGTGATACTTGGCTGCCAGCGCCTTATCAGGGCAGCTTGCGCTATCGCGAGGCGGTGCACTTCAACCTCGCCTCGCTTTCCGGCTCGGCCAGGTCGATTCAATGTGGCCAGATGACCTTGATGGAGCGGCCGCGCGCCTATGTTCATTTGCCTACTGCTTCGCTGCAGCTGGTCTACGACATGCGCCTTGAGTTGCCGAAGGAAACCCGCGAGCTCAGCCTGTTCCACGTTGACGAACGCCTGGACGACGGCAAGCTCGTCGCAGCGTTATCCCGCAGCAGACCCGACCTCTATCTGGTTCCGCTGCTACAGGGCCGCCCCACCGCCGCGCTGTTCACCTTACGCAAAGGACAGCCCGTTCCGGCCAGCACGCGCGGGTTGTGGCTGTCGGAAAGCTTTGCCAGCCAGGACGAATGGGTCGTGCGAGAAGAGCGAATCAGCTGGCGTGACTGGATCAAGGCCAACACCTTGGCGGCATCCGGTTGAACTGAAGAGATAGCCTGCCCAGCCAGGTTGGCTGGGCGGCAGGCGCTAGTTATCGCTTGCGGATTTTCTCGACAATGGCCGTGGTAGAGCTGTTCTCTACGAGCCCCAGTACCTTGACCTCGCCGCCATAGGCGGTGACCAGATCCGCGCCCACAACCTGATCGACACCGTAGTCACCCCCCTTGACCAACACATCCGGTTTGACCTCGGCGAGTAGATTCTCCGGTGTGTCTTCTGCGAAGCACACGACCCAATCGACTGCGCCGAGGCCAGCCAGCACCGCCATGCGTCGATCAACCGAGTTGATCGGTCGGCCCGGACCCTTCAGGCGACTCACCGAACCATCATCGTTCACGGCGACGATCAAGCGATCTCCCTGGGCACGCGCCTGCTCCAGATAGGACACATGGCCGGCATGCAGAATGTCGAAACAGCCATTGGTGAAGACGATCTTTTCGCCTTCGGCGCGAGCATCTTCGATCACCGTTAGCAGCTGCTCCAGTGTCATCACACCTCGCTCGGAACCCTCCTCGCGCTGCACCGCGCGGCGCAGTTCCGGGGCACTGATACAAGCGGTTCCAAGCTTGCCGACGACGATGCCGGCGGCGAGATTGGCGAGGGCCACGGCCTGCGGTAATTCCTCGCCTGCAGCTATAGCGGCGGCCAGGGTAGAGATGACAGTGTCGCCAGCGCCCGTGACGTCGAACACTTCGCGAGCGCGAGCAGGCAGGTGCAACGGCGAATGTTCCGGACGCAGCAACGTCATGCCATGCTCGCCGCGAGTCACCAGCAGAGCACCGAGCTCAAGGCTGTGCATCAGCTCGGCCCCCTTGGCCACCAGCTCGGCTTCGTCCGTGCAGTGTCCAACGATGGCCTCGAACTCGCCGAGATTCGGCGTAATCACCGATGCTCCCCGGTAAATCTCAAAATTCTTTCCCTTGGGATCGGCCAGCACCGGGATGCCGCGCTGGCGCGCCGCCTGAATCAATGCCTGGTGATTGCGCAGCGCGCCCTTACCGTAATCGGAAAGGATGAGCACCTTCACACCGTCCAGCAGCGCCTCGACCTGACTCAGCAACGCGGCGGGATCCGTATCGAAGGGCTCCTCGAAATCCATTCGCAACAGCTGCTGATGGCGACTCATCACCCGCAATTTGATGATCGTGGGCTGATGCTCGATGGATTGGAAGTAGGCCCCGATCCCCGCAGCAGTAAGGCTATCGGTCAGGCTCTGCTGCGCCTCGTCGACCCCGGTAACCCCGACCAGCGCCGCCGGCGCACCAAGCGCTGCAATATTCAGCGCAACGTTCGCCGCTCCACCCGGCCGATCCTCGACATGCTCGACCTTGACCACCGGAACCGGCGCCTCCGGGGAGATTCGCGACGTGCCGCCATGCCAGTAACGATCGAGCATGACGTCACCGACCACCAAAACGGCGGCTTGGTCGAATCGGGGCATGGACAGCTTCATGGGGGCTCCGGGGCGGAAGAAAAAACGCTGCAAAGCATAACAGCATGCGCCGCCGTGTTCTGCCGCTTTGCACGGGAGCGGCATAGCTCGATTTGCTTGTTCGACTGCTCCATGGGCGGCCGCGACTGAATACGACTCCTTAGGAGCGACGACTCGCCCGCCAACGACGCGCATTACCATACCCAAGCGCACAGTTCCGCTGCGACTGGTCCAGTCAGCGGACGCTGCGTTTGCGTATCGCCTAAAAATTCAGGTCGCCCTACTCGTCGCTCGCATCCTTGAACTGGGTCGCATGCAGCCTGGCATAGGCACCATTCTCGTTGAGCAGTTCAGCGTGTTTGCCGCGCTCAACGATGCGCCCTTGGTCCATTACCAGGATCAGATCCGCTTTCTCGATAGTACTTAGACGATGGGCGATTACCAGCGTTGTGCGGCCAGTAATAGCGTGATCCAGCGCTCCCTGGATATGCCGCTCGGATTCGGTATCCAGAGCGGAAGTCGCCTCGTCGAGGATCAATACCGGCGCATTCTTCAATAGTGCCCGGGCTATGGCCAGACGCTGCCGCTGACCGCCGGAGAGCAGCACGCCATTCTCGCCAACTGGCGTTTGGTAGCCCTGAGGCATCTGCTGTATGAACTCATCGGCGTAAGCGTCTCGGGCTGCGCGCTGGATATCCTCCATGGGCGCCCCGGCCAGGTCGCCATAAGCAATGTTGTTAGCGACCGTATCGTTGAACAGCGTGACCTGCTGTGTCACTAGGGCAATATGACGGCGCAGGTTGCGTAAGGCGTAGTCCTTTATCTCGACACCATCAAGCAGGATCCGCCCCTCGTCATGGTGGTAGAAACGGGGCACCAGGTTTGCCAGCGTCGACTTACCACTTCCCGAGCGCCCTACCAGTGCAACCATTTGCCCGGGCTCGACCGTGAAACTGATCTCATGCAGGACCTGTTTGTCGGTACCGGGATAGACGAAGTTGAGGCCGCTGACCTCCAGTCGCCCTGCTACACGCTCACGTTCGACGGAGCCGGTGTCGATTTCAGGAGCTTCGTCCAGCTGCTCGAAAATGCTCTCAGCGCCAGAAACACCTTTTTGGACGGTGGAACTCACCTCGGACAGCTGCCGAATCGGCTTTGGCAGCAAGCCAGCCAAGGTGATATAGGCGACCAGATCACCGGCAGAAGCGTCGCCGCGCATGTACAGCACCAGGAACATCAGCACCGCCATCGCGCTATAGATCACTAGTTGCAATGTGGGTGTGTATACGGCGTTGGTCTTGACCATCCGCAGCTGCTTCCCAGTGTTATCGGTACTGGCATCGAAAAAGCGTTGCTGCTCATAAGGCTCACCGCCGAAGCTGCGTACCACGCGGTAACCCTGAATTGTCTCGGACGCCACATGCGTGACGTCGCCCATCGCAACCTGGATCTTCTTGCTCTGTTTGCGGAATTTCTTGCTGGCACTGGATACCATCACGCCGATGACAGGCAGAATCACCACCATGACCAGCGTCAGCTTCCAGTTCATCCACAACAGTGTGGCGAACAGAAAGATCACGGTCATACCCTCTCGCACCACTACCTTTATCGCGTCCGTTGCTGCGCCGGTAACCATAGTCACGTTGTATGTGATGCGTGAGATCAGATGCCCCGAGTTATGGCTGTCGAAATATCGGTTGGGCAGAACCAGCAAGTTGTTGAACAACGCAACGCGAAGGTCGTGCACCAGCCCCAGCGATACTCTGGCGAGAAAGTAATTACCAAGAAAAGATCCGATGCCCTGCATCACCGCAATCAGCACGATCAGCAGCGGTACGGCCTGCAATAGCTTGAGCTCGGCCAGCCACTCCAGTTCGCTCAGGTGTGGCACCTGGGCAAAAAAGCTCGCATCCGGATTATTCAGCCCATCGACAAAAAACTTGAGGATATAGCCGAGCATCGGCTGGGTGGAGGCAAAAATTAAAAAGCCCAGCAGGCTGACAGCGAATAATTTCCAGTAGGGGAGCACGTAGCGCAGCAAGCGCAAGTAGATGCTAAAACTAGATGCCGTGTCAGCGTTCAGAGATGAGCCACTACTCATGGAAGACTGCGCTCGCACGTTAAAAGTCGTGGATGGTAACACTTCGAGGGCGCTCTCACGCCCATTAGCCCCATCGCTAATCCCACAGGGAGCCAAGTCAAGAACCACTCGGGCCGAGGCGAATCCCAAAGATTCGCGCCATCGAACAACAGTGCCATCGTGCAGAACACCCATAGCCCGATCAGCATGTTCCCTAGCGTCGTATCGCGCTCGCGCACTGCAATGGCAAGGCTGCGGCCCCAAATGGCCAGCCAGAGGACGAGGCCGGGGAGGCCTAGTTCCAACGCAACATGGGTGAACAGGTTATGGGTGTGATCGAACATGCGGCCGAGGGCCTTGACCTGATACTCACTTCCAAGCCCCAAGCCCAGCCAAGGCTTGTCAAGGATCATCCCAACGCTGGCCGCAAAAATTTCGGGACGGTAGGAAGTGCCTCTGGCGACCACATATTCGCCAAATAACCAGAAACCGACGATTGCTGCGACGACTAGCAGCAGGGCCATAATCAAGCCTGCACGTCCGGCGCGCCAAGTCGGCATCAACAGCACGCTGGCCAACAGAGCGATCCAGACTCCACGGCTTTGCGTCATGACCGTAAAGGTAAACAGCATCAGCAAACCAGCCGCCCAGGCGAGCCGCAACGAAGTTCGCCGGGGCGGCAAGCAGGACCACCAAATCAGTGCCATCCCAAAGACATAGCCGCCGATAATCGGGTGATCAAGCACACCGAGGCCTACAACCCTCCACGCCCAAGGCATGTCTGCAACACCATAGTGGTATATCAGGGCTGCCGACGCAGCGAGCGCCAGCCCCAAGCCAGCCCATTGCAGCACAGCGGTCATGCGCAAAGGAGCGCACCCCACCAATACCATACCTAGCAAGAAAAACACGACATACAGCAACCGCTTGGCTTCGCGTACGGGCTCCTCAGCAGCGGTCCATATCACACTGACCGCAGCCCATACGAGCAAAGCAAACAGGGCTACAACGAGGGGCTTTTCAATGCGCCAGACGTCAACGAAAAACCTCCTTTGTGTCCAGGACAGCCATACAGCCGGTAGCCAAAACAGAACTATCAGACCCTGCTGGTATAGCTTCGTAGATGGAACCCACGCGATGCCAATCAAAAACCACAACAGCCCCAACGTTAACCAGGCCAGTCCCAAGCGACGGCTATCCATATAACCCCTTCAGAAAACAAGCGAAATGCGGCAGTAACGGCGATGTTAGAATGCGTGCCCTTACAACGTACGTAATCCAGGCCTTTTCATTGATGCACGTAAGCCAATTATGCCAGCGAGACTTGCAACTGCTCACTAATAACGCTGTAGTTCTGGAAGCAGACGGCCTCGGCCCAAAGGTCTTGCAACTCGAAAATGGTCACTTCTTGAAGTTCTTTCGGCGCAAGCGGTGGCTATCCTCTGGACTTCTGCGCCCCTATTCGCGCCGTTTCGCCGACAACGCGGAGCGGCTTCAAGCACTTGGCATCGCCACGCTGACGGTTCACACGCTCTACGAACTACCGGACACATCACTCAGCGCAGTGCTCTACGCCCCCTTGCCAGGTACCTCCTTGACCCAGCTTGCCATGCTACCTGAGTTCAGCTGGGCGCAAATCCTCCCGGAGCTGATCCAGTTCGTTCGAGGGCTACACGTAAAGGGCGTCTACTTCCGCTCTCTTCATCTCGGTAACATCGTCTTGACGCCAGGGGGCTCGCTGGGGCTGATCGACATCGCAGATATGCGCTTCCTGGGCAAACCACTGCCCAACCACATGGTTCGGCGCAATTTGGCGCACTTCAGCCGCTATCTCCAGCGGGAGAAGCTGCAGAACGAATTTCCATTCTCTCGATTCTACGAAGGTTTGACCGGATCAGAGCCGCCGTCAGATAGCAAAAAATCAGCGTAGCCTTTACAGAATTGCTCCCAAGTGGCTTCTGGCGCGAGCTGACGATCCTGCTCGCCTGCAAGCAATTCGCGATCCGAGTCGAGTACACGCCCAACGGCACCAACCCAGCCAGAGACATCGTCCGGTGATACATAAACGCCGCTGGGGCCCAGCTGTTCTACGAATACAGGCAGATCACTGCACACAACAGGCACTTGGGCCAGCACAGCCTCCTGCAGTACCAGACCCAACCCCTCGTTGCGCGAGGGAATCAGCATGACGTCAAAGGCCTGGTACAGCTGCGCAGCGTCGTCACGGTACCCAGCCAAGGTTACCTTTGTTTCCAGCCCCAAGCTCCGTATACGCTTCTCCAGTTCAGGCCGTTGCGCACCTTCACCTATCAGTACGAGATGTAGATCGTCCCTAGTTCGTGACAGCACACTTAGAACGTCGAGTATCGCCAGATAGCCTTTGCTTTCAACCAGTCGCCCCACCGCCCCCAAAAGCTTGCAGGCCCTATCAACGCCTAGCCTTGCCCTGGCTTCATGACAGGGGATAAGAGACTGCATGAATGAGTGTGGGTTGATGGCGGTTCGCGCTGCGGTTACCGGCACCCCCAGTTTCAAGCGCAAGGATTCGGCAAGGGCCTCGGATACCGCGATCAATTTCAAACGATGCGCTGGCAAGGTGCTGAGCAGGCTTGCATCGCTTTCACGAATACGGCCCTCACCATGAAAGACGACAACGACTTGAAACTCAGCGGCATGCAGCCTGACGACCACCGGCAAAACCAGCCGCGCCACGCCAATACCATCGAGCAGTAGCGCCGTGGGGTTAACCCGGGCCATTTCACGGGCGAGGCGCCGCCGCAGCCTCCAATGCATGAGTCTCCAGACGCCCCGGCCTTTCAGCGCTCTCGCGCTTGATTGCCAATACATCAGCCGTCCGCTCGCCTGATACGTCGCATCTGCTTGGCCCTGCAACATCCAAGTTTGTATATCGCCCCGGTTAGCTGCGAGTGACAGAATCGTTTCGTGAACCTTATGGATCGACGCATAGGCCTTGCCCGAAGACCACAGTATACTGATAACGCTCAATCCGTCGTCTCCAGCTTGGTCGCCTTATTGCAGTCCATCGACATTGGCTTTCTCTTCGGTGGTCAGAATGCTTTCTGAAGGTCGAAAACCCTGTTCCGTAACGCACCATGCTGGCCATGAAGCCAGATCTAAAGGGTGCATCAGTGTTTCAGGCTGACAGCCTGACCACTTGGAGCTCTTCCAGGTTATGAAGTGGAAATAGGGGAATTCGCGTAGACCATCCCGGTTGTTCGTTAGCTGACCGACACTCCACATCCAGCAATCCGGAAAATCGAAGCCACCACCGAGCCACGGAACGCGAGCATGCGGGGTGCTGAATGCTTCATTGAATTCGCTAGATTGGCGCCAAGGATTAAAACGATCAGCTACGCGCCGAAGCCCTTCTGGCCAGTTTTTGTGTCGAATAAATAACCGACTGAATGCGCCTTCATCGAATGCGCAGTGCGCAGGGTCTTCGAAACAGTTCTGCCAACCGGGAACGTGCATAAAGGCTTCGCGCATGCGCTTACTGTTTCGCAACATGCATAAGTGCCCGGAAATACGGCGCGCGTGGGTAGAAATCAGATCGTACTTGGCGAGTCGCTCCTCGGAAAAATACTTTTTCAAATCGCCATAGACGAGATCGATATCGCTGAAGCCCCAGAAATCGAAACCCTCCAGGTGCTCGGCATGTAGGTACCCAAGCGCTGGCTTGATGTCACAGAGCTTGTAAGGGTTGGTTGGCTTAAACGAGATGCCGAGCCCCTCGCTCACCAACTGGCAGTACTCCCGGAAAGACATTGGTTTAATCTTCACGTTGTCTGGCAAACCACTTGGCACGCCGCAGTCCGTAAAAAAAAGCCACTCAATGTCTGTATTCCATCGACAAGTTTGCAGAAAGAAAGACATCCAAAACGGCCAACGACCGAAGTAAGGAACGAGCAAACGAATACGTGTGTTCACTTTGCCCCCCATCGCAGGCGCAGCCGACTCAACAGCCCCATCGGTGGACGCTCTCGAAGCGGTTCGTCCAATGCCTCGACAATACGCCGCCCGATCTGCAAGAAGCTGTATCGCCCCTCCGCCAATGCCCGACCCGCAGCAGCAATGCGGACAGCCAGCGCGGGATCGGAACGCAGTATCGCAAGCTTACTTCGCAGCTCATCGAGACTTCTGTAGAGCACCAGGTTTTCCATATCGACAAAACCCAACGCCTGATTTTCCGCTTCGCCCTGGTCCCAAGCGAATAATACGCAGCCGCAGGCCATCGCCTCGAAGTTCTTGATCATGTACTCGCCCATCCCGACATCGGCACTGACGAAGAAGCGAATGCGGTTGAGGGTATCGCAGTAGTCTTTACCGGAATTGGTGCGTGTCACCACCAGATCCTCAACCTTAGCGAACTCATCAAGCAACGCCTTGCGCTCGCTATAGGCGCCACTTTTAGTGCTCCCGACGAAGGCCAGCTCAATATCCCGCTCCTTCCTCAGGTCTCGCAACAACGTCTGGTCGTAACCTTTGGGGACGAAGACTGCATCAAAACCTTCCTGACGAAGCTGCTCGCTGACCATGAAACCGGAGCTGATCACACGCACCCACGGTAAGCGCCGGTAGTGTGCACTGAACTTCCCAGCGTACTTGCAGCTGATGTAGTTCTGATAAGCGTCGTGCTCCAGTATTACCAGATTTGGCACACTGCGAATGAAACCAACCTGCCGAATTTCCTGCTTGAACCGTACAAAGAATATAATACGGTCATACTTTTGCGGGCTTACATAATCGGAGAAGTAGCGTTTCAAATTGGCTTGTTCATTACGACTCAACCAGCGTGTATCACATTCGCAATTCTGCGCAATACCTTCATACAACCGGTCAAGCATGACGCGTTGTTCTTTTTGCACAAGAAGCAGAACTTTGAGCATTAGGTGTTCTTCCATCTAATCAGCCGAGCGTACCGTCCTGCCGATACCGAAATTTGTCAAACTGCGAGCGCATTCGTGCCACTGGCAGAATGAAACGATTCTCCCGGCGACCCATGGAATGCTTGGAGGAGAATGTTTCGTCTACCAACTCCCCATTCAATCGAACCCGGGATGCCCGCATGTCAAGTGTGCGCACCGAAGATCCAGTCTGACCCATGGAAAAACGCAACAACCGCTCGGCGTGCAGCCCACGCTGCGTCTTCAGGCAAAAAGGAATCATAAGCTCTGCACGACGACCATAAGCGCCATAGACGTCACGACCGCAAACAGCAAAACGATCGTTCAGACCGTTCCACCATTGCCAATGAGGGATGTAGACCGCGCGGCGGTTCGATGCACAGGCGCTGAGTGCGAACCCGGGCAGGGCATCGTGATAGAGCAGGTCAGGACGTACAAAAAGCACGACGTCGGGATCAAACCCATCGACCAGCTCTGTTACCGCATGTAGCGAATTCAGCTGATGTATTAGATTGGTCAATGACCTGCAATCGTCCCCCCATACATCACCGTGCCTCCTAATTTCGTCGAAGTCCCAACGTTCCAGACAGCCGCCAGCTTCTTCACGATTACCGGTCATATGAGCGAAAGGATGATAATTAGACTCACTGATGAAACCGTTCTCACCGGACCGCGGATTAATTATCAATTGGGGCTCATAAAGATGGTAAAAAGACCCAACGCGGGCACTGGATGGCAGGTGTCGGTAGATATTCTGCTCAATCGATGGAAAACAAATCGAACTGTTGCGGGGAATGCCGAAAAACGCTAACGCTATTTTCACTCATCACCCATGCCAAACTCTGCGCGATTGCGCAGAGTTCTAACTGTATCTGGCGACACGCTGCAGGCAGTCTCAAATTTCCGGCGGTATGCCGGTGAGAAAAGACAATCATAGCGCTGTCTTCGACTTACTTTCGACTTTTTAAAACTTTGATAAATAGCAAAAAACCGAGCATCAAGCTTTGAGCTGCCTCGCTTAGCCAAACTATGCAGAACTATCTGATCGTAAACTGTCTCGTCGATAAATTTACAGAACCAATAATGGAAGAAATAACCTAGCGACGACGCCAACACGAAGCTGTCGTCCGACACATCGAAAGAACAGCTTTCAAAATCAATGAAACGCATCCGCCCAGCATCATCAAGCAGAATATTTCCAGGATGCGGGTCCAAATGCACAAAGCCATCCATGAGCATTTGGTAAAAAAGATCCACGACTTTCTCGAGCACCCACTCTAAACGAGCTGGATACTGAACGATGAACTCATCAACCGTCTGCATTGAATGAAAATATTCAATCAGCAGAAACTCGTCGCGCAGTAGCCCATGCCGTTGCCGTCCGAAGCCATAGACCTGCGGAACGAGTTTGCTTTTAGAAAGACGACGTAAATTGGCGAGCTCGTTTGTCAGGCAATAATGTCGCCCTCCGCCAAATAACCCAAAATGTTTTATTAAGCGCTTTTTTAATCCACCTAGGCGGTTAGTTTTTAAAACAACCCTTTTCTCTTCCATAAGATATACTGCACGCCCCTGCACGGGTGCTTTCAGACAGCTTAACTGCTTAGCAGATAGAAACGCTGCTAACTGCCGGCGCTCATCGTCGACTGTCGAATCAAGATGAAAGATATGCTTAGGAAAAACAACGCGGTCCATGTCACGTATATAGCGATTCCAATAAAGCATTTATATGAAATCCCGATAATCAACCATGTCGAAACCTTTTGACAGGATCGACCTAAAGTCACGCCGTGCACGAACATCGGAAAAGCGCTCGGCGAGGTTATCGGCAATTTTCCCTATTGATTGAGAAGAATAGCCATCCGCTTGTGCTGCTACCACCAACTCTGCAGCTAGGGCAGCGTCGTCTCCAAACGGAAAAACCCTTCCCACCCCCTGTACTACCTCACGCCCACCTCCACAATCCGTACAGATAACCGGCATCCCCGCCGCCATGGCTTCCAGCAATACCATGCCGAACGGTTCGTGATCGGACGTCAGAGCAAACACGTCGAAGGCTTTGAAATAGCGGCGACCCCGGGGAACCAAGCCGAGAAAGCATACTTGCTCGGCGACACCTAATTCCTGCGCCAATTGGCGAAGCGGCGGTTCCAGCCGACCGCTGCCCATGATCGCCAGCCGGCTTCCTTTCGGCAGCTGAGGCAACGCCTGGGCAAAGCCACGGATCAAGGTCGCCTGGTCTTTGTCAGGGTGCAGTCGCCCCACATTCCCGACCACCCAGACGTCCTGCGGCAGGCCAAGCGCTTCACGTGCAGCCTCACGGGACACCAGCTCAGCCTGCACCGCGGCGACATCGATTCGGTTGTACAGCGTCTCGATGCGCTCGGGCTCCCAAGCCGGTAGATGGCCGCGAATCTCGTCGCGCACTGCATTGGAGACGCCCAGCAACAGCAGACGGGAGCGGAAGCGATTGACGAACCAACGGCGCATTGGCCGACTATAAACGCCGAAGGCATGATGCACCCCAATTACATGCAGCCGAGTCGCCACCAGGGCGATATAGATCGGTTTGAAGCGATGGGCGATACAAAAGCGGAAGTCTCGTCCCTCGATGATCGCGCGTAATTGGCGTATGGCGCCGAGCTTGAGGCCACGCACATCTTTGCTGTCGTAGCCGAGAAAAATCACCTCGTCAGACGCCGAGCCGTACTCCGCCTCTGCACTTGGCGCACCAGTCAGGTAGACAGTGCACACCTTGTAGTGTGTCCCGCTGAACAACACTGCGTACTGACGCGCGCAGTCCAGGAACGGGCCGTCATAGCCATGGCAAAACTGCAGTACCCACTGCTGACTACTCATGGCTAGCCGTTCCCGCCCTTCACGACCAGCACATCCTCCATGATCAGATATTGCAGATCCGATCCATAGAACATATTCAACGCATCGGTCGGCGAGCAGATCATCGGCTCCCCGCGACGGTTCAGCGAGGTGTTGAGCGACACGCCATTGCCGGTGAGTTTCTCCAACTCCAGCATCAGGTCGTACCAGCGCGGATTATGGCGACGCTCAAGGACCTGAGCGCGTGAGGTGCCGTCCTCGTGGACCACCTCGCCAACGCGCTCCTTCCACCCCTCGTTGACCTCGAAGGTGAAGGTCATGAACGGGCTCGGATGGTCGACCTTGAGCATCTGCGACGCCACGGTATCGAGCATCGATGGGCAGAAGGGTCTCCAGCGCTCGCGGAACTTGATCTGTTCATTGATGCGATTGGCCACGCCGGGAACGCTCGGGCAGCCGATGATGGAGCGCCCGCCCAGCGCCCGCGGGCCGAACTCCATGCGACCCTGGAACCAGGCCACCGGGTTGCCGTCGGCCATGATCCGGGCGATGCGCTGAGGCATGTTGTCGATCTGCTGCCAGGTCGGCTTGTTAGGATGGCGCGCGCATGCGGCAATAACGTCTTCGTTGGTGTACGCAGGCCCAAGATAGACATGCTCCATCTTTTCCACCGGCACGCCACGCTGGTGGGAGACGTAAGCCGCTGCGCCAACTGCCGTACCGGCATCGCCAGAGGCGGGCTGGACGAACAACTCCTTCACTTCCGGGCGCGCAATGATTTTCTGATTCAGTTTCACGTTGAGCGCACAGCCGCCGGCGAAGGCGATCTTGCCGGTTTCGCGGATGATGTCGCCCAGGTAGTAATCCATCATCTGCAGCGCCAGTTTTTCGAACAGGGCCTGCATACTGGCGGCATAGTGGATGTAGGGGTCGTCGGCGATATCGCCTTCGCGCTTCGGCCCCAGCCACTCGATCAGCTTGGGCGAAAAGTAATAACCCTTGCCCTTTTCCTTGTAGCGGCGGAAGCCGATCACGTTGGCGTAATCGGTATTGATGACCAGCTCGCCATCCTCGAATTTGGCCAGGCGAGAAAAATCATATTTGGCAGCATCGCCATACGGCGCCATGCCCATCACCTTGAACTCGCCATCGAGCATCTCGAAGCCGAGGAACTCGGTAATCGCGCCGTAGAGCCCGCCCAGTGAATCCGGATCGTAAAACTCTTTTATCTTGTGGATGCGGCCGTTCTCGCCATAGCCGAAAAATGTCGTGGCGTACTCACCCTTGCCATCAATACCCAGGATGGCAGTCTTTTCCGCGAAGCCCGAGCAGTGATAGGCGCTCGATGCATGGGCCAGGTGATGCTCAACCGGCTCGATTTTTATCTTCTTCAGATCGAAACCCAGTTGCTGAAGGCACCACTGGATGCGCCTGTGGTAGCGCTTGTAGCGGCGATTACCAAACAGAATGGCATCCAATGCGCGATCCGGCGCGTACCAGTACCGCTTGGCATAATGCCAGCGAGCCTTCTCGAGGATGCTGATTGGCGCAAAAGGGATGGCGACCACATCGACATCGGCGGGTTTAATGCCAGCGTGTTCCAGGCAAAACTTTGCTGATTCGTAAGGCATGCGATTCTTCGCATGCTTATCGCGTACGAAACGCTCTTCTTCGGCTGCGGCGATCAGCTTACCGTCGATATACAGAGCGGCGGAAGGGTCATGACTGAGGGCGCCGGAAAGGCCGAGAATTGTCAGTGCCACTGGAAAAAGCCTCTTAAAAAAACGGTCTGGAGCTTAAAGCCGGAAGCTCGAAGCAATAGCGCGTATATAGTTCTAGCCCGAGGGCTTCTCTCCCAGCTTCAAGCGTCCTGCTTCTAGCTGCCTTTCGGTAAACGTAGATCTAGCAAACGGTACAAAGTACTGCCTGCAGGCCAGTTACACAGCAAACGCTCACGGTCCTTGGCAAAGGCCTGATGGAATCGAGCAAGGCTACGGTGCTGCTGCAGTGAGTCCAGGTCGATAAGCGCCCAGCTGCCGTCCCGCCATAGCACATTGGTGCCCTTCAGATCGCCATGACTAATTCGCTCACGAATAAGCGCCGCAAATAACTGCTCCAGCGCCAGCAGCTCATGTTCCGGGGGGGCACCATCCACGTACGGGGCGAAACGGGCGATTATATCCTGGCCTTCAACGTAGTCGGTAATCAGATAGCTGCGTCCTCGAAGACCGAGACGGCGCACTTCGATCATGGCCAGCGGCTGCGGCGTAGCGATGCCCAGCACCTCCAGGCGATGCGCTTCAACCCAGCTGTGCCAGGCGCGAGATGGTCTCCAGAAGCGCTTGAGCCAGTGCACTACGCCCTTGATGTTGTAGCGTTTGATTACCAAGGGTCCTGCTTGGACATCCACCCTGGCAACCGTTGCACTGCCTCCCCGCTTGAGCGCCGCACCGGCTGCGATGTACCCGTCGGGATCTCTGAGTACGTCGCGCAAGCCGGCTTCTCGCTCGCGACGCACTGCGACCAGCCCGACCTGATCGTGGCGCACACTAAACGTCGTGCAGTCGCGCCCGATCTTTTTGAGGTACCTGACGAGTCGCTGATGGCGGGCCACACGAGTCTTGTCCAGGAGCGCCTCGAGCGGAAGGGCATGCGCACTGTTGACCAACAGGTAGCTAACCAGCAGTTCTTCCACGAAGGGCTCAAGGACCGTGGGCAGCTGGGCAAAGAAAACAGCCAGGTTTTCCAGCACGCGCTCCCTCGATAACGGCTGGCCGGGGGTCTCGGCACGAATGCCACCGCCATCGATAAGGTAGAGCCGCTGCTTGTGGCGCATCAGGTTGTCGAGATGCAGGTCGCTTTGCCAGAGCCCTTTGGCATGCAGGTTTGCGATTTCGGCCAGCGCACAGCCAAGAACCTCCTGCTGGTTTGCGCTTAAGGGCACCTCACACGCCACACCGAGCCAAGCATCGTGCAGGCTCTGCGCGCCTTCAAGATATTCGAATAGCAGCCAGCCTCCTGCCTCGCCGAAACCCTGATCCAGAAGGGCCGGCGTGTTCAGCTGCTGCGCAGCGAGCTGCTGTGCTCCTGCAAGTTCACGATCGAAATGACGGCGGGCGCGATCACCGACCATCAGTTTGGCAAGCACTTGGACTCCTCGCCACTGCGCACGAGCCACGTAGCGCTGTCCCGGCAACACACGCAACCACTGCATGACATGCAGCTCATCGGCACCCAGCGCGACGATCATCGGAAGAGAGGGAGTGCGCCCGGCCGAGCGCAGCTGCGCCAACTTCATGCCTGGGCCGCCTTGTATTGATGCCGCGCCTCGATACGACGCAGCCAGGTTTCAATCATGCGGCTGCTGGAGTCCTTTTCTAGGTAGAACGCAAACAGGCAACGCAACTCATCTTCGTTCCAAAACCCAACGCGGCGGATCAATGCCTCCAAATCGCGTATGCGGTCTTTGCGCCCCAGCAATATGCGTGTCTTTTCCAGATCGATCAAACATGCCTCGTAGCCGCTGAGGTGCTCGCGCAAGAAAATATGTTTGGGATAAAAACACCCATGGACTTCGCCAGCACTATGTAGCTGACGGGCCAGCCGTCCGCAGCAAGTGAGTACCGCCTGGCGGCTTGCCATTCCTAGATCTGACCACTGGCAAAGCAGACTGCTCAGGTCCTGCCAACCGTCCAGTGCCCGAGTCAGCAGAACGGCGTTGACCGCACATCGGGTACGGCGCTGCGCAAAGAATGCAGCTTCCAGTGTGGGAATATGCTTGTGCTGATAGCGGCGAATGTTACGAAGCTCAGCAGCAAAGGTCGGCTCACCGAACGAGTGACGCCAGCTACGCGACAGGTAGTTACTTTGCCGTTTAAGGTAATAACCGACACCACCGATATCGAGCCGGTATACGCTGCTCCAACCGCCGTCGACGGCGCTAGGCACATCGACGGCATCAAGCTCCAACCTCCATAACGTGTCGAAGCTATCCAGGCTTGCGCTACGCAATGAACCGGCATGCGCTGGCGAAAGGAAATCCCTCATTCGCGTCCCTCGAAATAGGTCAGTATTTTCCTGATAAGCGCCTTGTCTTCAGCGCCGAGCCGCGCCTGCTGTCGATAGAGCAGAAAGAAACGCAGCCGCTGAGTGCGGGACAAGGTGCACCTGGCTACCTTATCCAGGCAAGCTAGGTCCTTAATGATGCGATGCCTCAGAACCGGCCCCCACCAGAAGTCACCTGAGGGGCAGTCAATTAGGTACAGCTTGCCCGCTTCGTCGACCAGCAGGTTGCGCCATTTCAAGTCGTTATGAGCGAACCGGTGAGCGTGAAGAGTGCGCGTCGCGCTTGCCAATTGCTCACTGAGCTGGCGAACCCACAGCGGGTCCGCCAGGCGTGCATCTCCATCCTTAGCCATGGCAGCCATATCTAGAGTGCCGGGTACTTCCAGGGTGACCAAGGCACCCCGCTGAAAGAATCCTGCACGGCGCTGCTGCCCCCAGGCAACCAGTGGAGCGACCGCGACTCCCCATTCATGAAAGTGCTGCAAATTCTGCCACTCAGCTTCGACGCGTGGACGCCCGATGAAACGCCGCACGCCTTTACCCGCCGCCCAGTAGCGCTTCACATAGTAACGCTGCCCACCAATGCTGACACGAACCACCTCGGATAGCGGGTCACGCGTGATTGGCTCGCCATTCAGCGCGAACACAGCGTCGAGACTGGCGAACGCATTCGCTGCGTCGGAGTTGATTCCGTCAACGGTCCACCAACGCATCACTGGTGGGCACCCGACGCATACTTACGCAGGAAGCGGCTCTGCAGCCTTTCGGACTTTCGTTGCAGCCAAGTCAACAACGAAGCCTCGTCACGCAGGACATCCCGTAATGGCCGTTGGAAATAGACCTGGAGAAAACGCAGCTTGTCACGGCGCGTCAGGCCGATGCCCAACGCCGAGAAATACAACCCGGCCAGATCCTTGTTGCGCCAGCGGCGTGGCGTCTGGGTGCGGGTTTGGGCGCGGTGAAGGTCGATGAGCGACAGGCGAAAATCATGCGCCGTCACCGGCTTGTCGGTATGCAGCAGAAAATGGCAGATGTAGAAGTCGCGGTGATTGACTCCCGCACGGTGCATGTTCCCAGCCATGCGAGCGACTTCCGCAATCAGCGCGCGCTTGAGCGCAGGCTCCGGCGGTTGTTCACGCCAGTTTGCGGCGAAGTCCTCGAGGCTGACCGTCGGCGCCAGTTCTTCGGTGATGATGAACGAATGCTGGGTGGCGGGATTGCTGCCGCGCTCGCCATAGGCGACGGCAGTCATGGTCGGTACGCCGACCTCGTGTAACCGTTGAATGGCCCGCCACTCCTGCCCGGCGCCGAGGACTGGCAGCTTGGCGGTGCTGAGGTTCTTGACGATCTCGCCCCAGCCGATACCGCGATGGATCTTGACGAAGTATCCGCGCCCGTGGATTTCGGTACGCAAGGTACGCCGCCCTTCGAGCTCACGGTATACCTGGCCCTGCAACTGCTCGACGGCCTCGAACGGGTCACGTCCGGCCCAGAGCGTCTTGAACGGTTCGGCGACGATCAGTTGCATGCAGCCTCTCTGTAGGAGCCAGCTTGCTGGCGATGCTCTTGTGCAGCCAGGATCGCCAGCAAGCCGGCTCCTACGGTTTCAGTCCGCCGCGTGGGCGTACCGGCCATGGGCTTCATACCTGCTCTCCCAGAATCACATCGGCGGCCTTCTGCGGCATGGAATAGAGGTCAGCCGTGGCGGCGAAGGCCAGCGCGTTGCGGCGCCAGACGGCGCGCTGCTGATCGTCGGCGAGCATTTCGGCCAGCATGCGGTCGAGCTGGTTTTGATCGAACGGGCTAGGCACGACCCGACCGCAGTCGGCATCGGCAATATAGTGTGCATAGCCACATACATCGGTGACCAGCACCGGCAGCCCGGCGACCAACGCCTCCAGTAGCACGGTGCCGGTGTTCTCGTTGTAGGCCGGATGAATCAGCAGGTCGGCACCCAGCAGGAAACGCGGAATATCACTGCGCCCTTCAAGGAACATCACTTGATCGGAAACGCCCAGGTTCCGGGCCTGCACCTGAAAAGTCCTGGGATCGTCCTGACCAACGACGAACAAGCGAGCCCGCCTCTTCAACTCAGGAGGCAGCGAAGCGACGGCCCTGAGGCTGCGGTCGAGCCCCTTGGTCTTGAAACCGGAACCGATCTGCACCAGCAGAAGAGCATCGCCCTCAAGCCCAAACTCCCGTCGGAACTCGGCCCGGATGTCGAGGGCATTGGATGGCGCCTTTCGATCCTGGGCAATGCCCGGCGGCAGCAGGTGAAAACGATCAGCCGGCGTCGCGTAGTGCTTGATGAACAGCGGCTGCTGCACCTCGGAAATTATCAGGATTTGCGTCTTCGCCTCCGGGGCGAACACTGCCCGCTCGTACTCGGCAAAATGCTTGTAGCGGCCCCAGCGACGATAGATCGGGTTGCGCAGGGTCTGCGCCTTGTCTTCGAAACAGGGATCGGCGGCGTAATACACATCCAGCCCTGGCATCTTGTTGAAGCCAATCACTCGGTCAACCGGCCGCTTCGCCAGATCCGCCTCGACCCAGGCGGTGAAGCGCTCATTGCGGGTGTGGTTGAACAGCGCCTTGACCGGTGCGATCAGCACCTCGAACCCCTCGGGCACTTCGCCTTCCCAGATCATCGCGTACACGCGGATCTGGTGGCCGCGGCGCTGGCATTCGAGCGCAATGCGCATGAAATCACGCTGCAACCCGCCAAAAGGAAAGTACTTATAGAGGATGAAGGCCAGTTGCATCAGGGTGTCTCCGATGACCGCAACAGGGCCTTGAGTTCGCTTGCGACGTGCTCGGCTGATAGCCCGTCGAAGCAGGGTTTGTGGCGATCGCCTTTACCGGCGTTCGGCCCAGGCGCGCACAAGTGTACTTGGGAACGGCCATAGGCGCCGACTCGGCCAGGCAGCGTGGGGCCATAAAGCGAAATGCTCGGAACGTCCAACGCTGCGGCAAGGTGACCGAGCCCGGTGTCCACCGCCACACAAGCACGTGCCCCGGCAACCACTTTGGCAACACCGCCCAGATTGAGCCTGGGCAATACCGAAGCGCTCGGCAGGCCTTGGGCGATTCGTTCGGCTCGGGCCTTTTCTTCCGCATTGCCCCAAGGCAGACGGATCGCCCAGCCAAACTCGCTCATACGCTCGGCCAGTTGGCGCCAGTAAGCCTCCGGCCAATGCTTGCTCGGCCAGGTGGTGCCATGAAGGAAGAGTAAATAGGGCTGTTCGCCTGGTGTGGCCAGCTGACTGCGGTCCAGACCGTAGTCGGCAATCATCTCAGGAATCGAGTAGCCGAGCGCCTGGGCAAATAGTTGACGCACCCGCTCGAGCGCATGCCGCTCCCGGGGCACGGCATAGCGTCGATCATAGAAACGCGACGCCAGCGGTTCGCGTATCGAATCACGATCCAAACCTGCAACTGGCGCTTTGACATAGCGTGTCAACCACGCGCTTTTGAGCAGACCCTGCGCGTCAATCACCAGGTCGTAATGGGTCTCGCGCAGCCGCGCCTTGAAGCGCCGCCACTCGCCGGTACGAAGGGTTTGCAGCGGATGCTTGCGCCAGCGGCGGATGGCCACGGGAATTACCTGCGCAACCGCCGGATGCCAGGCAGGGATCTCAGCGAAACCCTCCTCTACCACCCAATCAAACTGAATACCGGGGATGGCGCGCTGCGCGTCGGTCAACGCCGGAAGCGTATGGATCACGTCACCCAGCGAAGAGGTCTTGACCAGCAACACCCTCACTCAACGCACCTCGACTGGCTGTGGAACCAGGCGCCCTAGCGCCTCGATGACAGGGCCCGGTGTCAGCTCACGCATGCAGTTGTTATGGCCGAAACGACAGGTGCGTTCGAAACAGGGACTGCAATCGAGCCCCAGACGCACGACCTCGACCTGATCGGACAACGGCGGGGTGAAGGCCGGTGACGTCGAACCATAGACCGACACCAGCGGCCGCCCGAGCGCGGCGGCGACGTGCATCAGTCCCGAATCGTTGGAGACCACCGCTTCGGCGCAGGAAAGCAGATCGATGGCCTCGGCCAGACTGGTTTCGCCAGCCAGGTTCAGCGCCTCTTCTCGCAGCCCGGGGATCAACTGTTGCAGGATCTGCTCGCCGACAGCGTGGTCGTTTTTCGAGCCGAACAGCCAGACCTGCCAGCCCTCGCGGATTTTCACCTCGGCAACCTTGGCGAAATGCTCGGCCGGCCAACGCTTGGACTCGCCGAACTCCGCTCCGGGGCAAAGTGCCAATACCGGGCGATCCAGTGAAAGCCCGAAACGCGTCAGCGCCGCATCGCGGCTGTGCTCAACGATGCGCAGCGCCGGCTTAGGATACGGGGCAGGCAACTCGGCACCCGGCTCGTAGGCCAACGCCATGAAGCGCTCGATCATCAGCGGATAGCGTTGCTTGTCCAGCTTGCGCATGTCGTTGAGCAGACCGAAACGCATCTCGCCCCGCCAGCCGGTACGCTTAGGAATGCCGGCGAAGAACGGGACCAAGGCGGACTTCAGCGAGTTAGGCAGCAGGATCGCCTGCTCATACTTTCCCCGCAGCCCCTGGGCGATGTTGCGTCGGGTCGCCATGTCGAGCACACCATGCCCGACCGGAAAGCTTAGTGCCTGACGCACCTCGGGCATACGCTCGAGAATCGGGCGACTCCACTCCGGCGCGAGCACGTCGATCTGGCAATCGGGATGACGCTGTTTCAGACAGACAAACAGCGTCTGCGCCATCACCATGTCGCCGACCCAGCTGGGACCCACAATCAGAATATTCATAAAGGCAGCTTCAGGCTTAGGGCTTCATGCCGCAAGCGCGAGCTGCCCGAGCGGCCCGTGTTCGCGGCAGCAACCCCTGCGCTTATTTGACCAGCGTACGCCACTCGGGGTGCGCCTCGGTCTTGCCGGACACCAAATCGAAGTAGGCTTTCTGCACTCGCTCGGTGACCGGACCACGACGACCGATACCAATGTTGCGACCGTCTACTTCGCGGATCGGCGTGACTTCGGCGGCGGTGCCGGTGAAGAAGGCTTCGTCGGCGATGTAAACCTCGTCACGGGTGATGCGCTTTTCCACAACCTTGATGCCCAACTCGGCAGCCAGGGTCAACACGGTACCGCGCGTGATGCCATTAAGGCAGGCGGTCACTTCAGGCGTGTAGATAACGCCGTCTTTGATAATGAAGATGTTCTCGCCCGAGCCTTCCGCTACATAGCCTTCCGGGTCCAGCATCAGCGCTTCGTCAGCGCCGCCAGAAATCGCTTCCTGCAGGGCCAGCATCGAGTTGATGTAGGCACCGTTGGATTTGGCGCGGGTCATGCTGATGTTGACGTGATGGCGGGTAAAGGAGCTGGTGCGCACCTTGATGCCCACCTCCAGCGCTTCGTCACCCATGTAGGCGCCCCAGTGCCAGGCGGCAACGATCACGTGAACCTTCAGGCCGCTGGCGCGCAGACCCATGCCTTCGGATCCGTAGAAAACCATCGGGCGAATATAGGCGCTTTCCAGATTGTTCTCGCGAACGGCGGCGCGGGTGGCCTCGTTAATTTCCTCTTTCGAAAACGGCATCTTCATATTCATGATGTGCGCCGAATCGAACAGGCGATCAGTGTGCGCCTGCAGGCGGAAGATAGCGGTGCCGGCCGGCGTGTTGTAGGCACGCACGCCTTCGAAAACGCCCATACCGTAATGCAGAGTGTGAGTCAGCACATGGGTGGTCGCATCGCGCCACTGCACCATCTCACCGTCATACCAGATCACGCCATCACGATCGGACATCGACATTATTGCCACCTCGAATTCGGTAAATGCTGTTTGACGAGTCAGCTAAGTCCCAGCTCGCGCCAGATGCGCATCACCGCGCGACGCTCGTCATGAAATTGGTCTCCGCTCACAACGCCAGGCAGTTTCTGCAGTGATTGCCGGTGGGCCGCAGCGCGGTATGCCTTGTAGGCATCCTGCAGCAACCGAACCTCATCGCCGGTCATCAACCCGGCCTGCTCCAACCCATCGAGAATGCGGATATTGTCGGTATAGCGCAGCAGTTGCGGATGCTGGTGCGACCACGCCAAAGCCGCGTATTGCACCATAAATTCGATATCCACGATACCACCGGCGTCCTGCTTGAGATTGAACTCACCCTCCGCCAAAAAGGCTTTGTCAGCCATGCCGGCCTGAGTGGAGCGGGTCCCGAGGTTGTCGCGCATCTTGGTGCGCATCTCGCTGACTTCGCCGCGCAGCTGTTCGAGATCACGCGAGCGCCCGAGCACCGAAGCACGGACGTTCTCGAAATCCTTTGCTAGCTGTGGACAGCCGACCAACACTCGGGCCCGCACCAACGCCTGATGCTCCCAGGTCCAGGCCTCCTCGCTCTGGTAGCGACTAAAGGCATTCAGCGAGCTGACAAGCAAGCCGGATACGCCTGACGGACGAAGGCGCATGTCGACCTCGTAGAGCTGGCCGGAGGTGGTCTGAGTGGTCAGCAGATGAATGATGCGCTGACCCAGACGAGTGAAGAACTGTGCGCCATCGATGGGCTTGGCACCGTCTGTTTCGGCATTCGGGTCGCCGTCGTGGATGAACACCAGATCCAGATCAGAACCATGGCCAAGCTCGATTCCACCAACCTTGCCATAGCCCAGGATGATAAAGGCCGGATCGCACAGCGAACCGTCAGCACGCCTCGGCTGGCCGTGCCGCGCGACGGTGTGGCGCCAAGCCAGGGCCAGCACCTCTTCGAGGATGGCCTCGGCGAGCCAGGTCAAGTAATCGCTAACCTTCATCAGCGGCAAGGTGCCGGCGATCTCGGAAGCCGCAACCCGCAGTCGGTGTGCCAGCTTGAAGTGGCGCAGTGCTTCCATCTGCTGCTCGAGGTCGTCCTCGGGAATGCGCGCCAGCCGCTCGCGCAGCTCCGCGGCGAGTTCCGGCGCCAGCGGCGGGCTGAACAGCCGCCCCGCGTTTAGCAGCTCGTCGAGCAGCAACGGAAAGCGCGCGATCTGCTCGGCGATCCACGGACTGCCAGCACAAAGCTCGAGCAGACGCTGCAGGGCGCCGGGGTTTTCGGTCAGCAGCACCAGATAGGCCGAGCGCCGCGCAACCGCCTCGACCAGCGGCAGCACACGCTCCAGCACCAGATCCGGATCATCTTGTTCAACCGCCTGAGCCAACAACCTAGGAATGAAGGCATCGAGACGCTCGCGGCCGAGGCGCTGCATGGTCCGCACCTGACTGCCGCTACGCAAAGCCGCGAGTCGCTGGCAGGCGGTCTGACCGTCGCGAAAACCCGCATCGCTCAATTGACGACAGGCAAATTCCTCGTCCCAATCCTGCTCCCACAACGGCAGCCACTCGCCACCCACCAACGACTCGCCTTCGGCGCTTTCGTCTTCGTCGGGATCGGCAATTACCTGACGGAAATGCCAATCTACTCGACCGCGCCAATGCAGAAGCTGCTGATGGAAGGCTTCCCAATCGCTGAACCCCATGATCAAGGCGACGCGATCGCAATCGATCTGGTTGTCCGGCAGCATCTGTGTTTGGCGATCATCGATGGCCTGCAGCGCATGCTCGGTGTAACGCAGGAATTCATAGGCTTCGCGCAATTCCTCGACCGCAGCAGGCGGCAGATAGCCCTGCCCGGCCAGGGTTGCCAGCACCTTGAGCAAGGGCCGCTGCTGCAAGCTCAGGTCGCGCCCCCCGTGGATGAGCTGGAAAGCCTGAGCGATGAATTCCACCTCGCGAATGCCACCCGAGCCCAGCTTGATGTTAGCGGCCATGCCCTTGCGCCGCACTTCCTGCTGGATCAGCTGTTTCATGGTGCGCAGCGCATCGATCGCGGAAAAATCGAGGTAGCGCCGATAGACGAAGGGCCTGAGCATTTCCAGCAACTCCTTGCCGGCCGCTTCGCTGCCGCCGACCACCCGAGCCTTGATCATGGCGTAGCGTTCCCAGTCGCGCCCCTGGTCCTGGTAGTACTGCTCCAGCGCATTGAAGCTCAGCACCAGCGAGCCGGACGAGCCATAAGGCCGCAAGCGCATGTCGACGCGAAAGACAAAGCCGTCCAGGGTCGGCGCATCCAGCGCCTTGATCAGCCGCTGACCGAGGCGAATGAAGAATTCCTGGTTATCCAGCGAACGCTTGGTGCCTACAGTTTCGCCGCCTTCCGGATAACCGAAGATCAGATCGATATCGGATGACAGATTGAGCTCGCGCGCGCCCAGCTTGCCCATGCCAAGGATGACCATCTGCTGCGCTTCGCCGCTGCGCCGACCGGTCGGCACACCGAACTGCTCGCAATGGCGCTCATACAGCCATTGATAGGCAAGATCGATACAGGCGTCAGCCATGTCGGACAAATCGCCGCAGGTCTCGGCGAGATCAGCCTGACGAGTAAGGTCACGCCAGATGATTCGTACCTGTTGGCGGTTGCGGAACCGGCGTAGCCGATTGGCCAGACTCTCTTCGTCCGGGCAGTCGCTGAGCAGCTCTGCGAGCACTGCACGCATTTCGCCCGCCTTCAACGATCGCTCCAGGAAGCCGCTCTCGGCCAACTGGAGCAGCAATTCAGGATCTCGGCTAACCTGTTCGCTGACGAAGTCGCTGGCGGCGCAAACCCGACCGAAAGCCTCACGACGCATCGTCGGCCATGCCAAGAACCGCTGTTCAGCCTGCTCCGATGAGTCGCGCAGGGTGCCGAGGAACGTCTCCTCGGCACGGGTGACCAAAGATTCAAGCGACGGCGGCAGTGCAACCAGCGATGGCAAACTCATGAATGTTTCCTTAGCGCAAGAATGGCTAGAGGGATAGCGAAAACGTCCGGACTAGAGCTCCTGACGCCGGAGCCAGCCAGCTAGACCGGCTCGCCGCAATGTAGTTTTACTACGAAAGAATGTGACAGGGGGCTGAATCAGCCGCGGTTTTGTAGTAAAACTACAGAGCCCGGCTCTACCCCCGGCAAACATCCAAGAACATATACGCGCCGGCCCACAAAGCCGGCCGCGAAGCAGGCAACCGATTCTGGAAGCCTTTCCGCCCTGGAGCAAGCCATGCAAGATCTCGATCCCGTCGAAACCCAGGAATGGCTGGACGCCCTCGAGTCAGTTCTCGACCGCGAAGGCGAAGACCGCGCCCATTATTTAATGACCCGGATGGGGGAGCTGGCCACCCGTAGCGGCACACCGCTGCCCTACGGCATCACCACGCCGTACCGCAACACCATTCCCGTTACCCGCGAAGCCAAGATGCCCGGCGACCTGTTCATGGAACGCCGCATCCGCTCTTTGGTCCGCTGGAACGCGCTGGCAATGGTGATGCGCGCAAACATGAAGGACCCGGACCTGGGTGGACATATTTCCACCTTCGCCTCCAGTGCGACGCTCTACGACATCGGCTTCAACTACTTCTTCCAGGCGCCTACTGAAGAGCATGGCGGCGACCTGATCTACTATCAGGGCCACGCCTCTCCTGGCATCTATTCGCGTGCCTTCCTCGAAGGCCGCCTGAGCGAAGACCAGATGCTCAACTTCCGACAGGAAGTGGATGGCCAAGGTCTGTCGAGCTACCCGCACCCGCACCTGATGCCGGACTTCTGGCAGTTCCCCACCGTGTCCATGGGCCTGGGCCCGATCACGGCGATCTACCAGGCGCGCTTCATGAAGTACCTGGAAAACCGCGGCTTCATTCCGAAGGGCAAGCAGCGCGTCTGGTGCTTCATTGGCGACGGCGAGTGCGACGAGCCGGAAACCCTCGGTGCCATTTCCCTGGCTGGCCGCGAAAACCTCGACAACTTGGTGTTCGTCATCAACTGCAACCTCCAGCGTCTGGACGGCCCGGTTCGCGGCAACAGCAAGATCATCCAAGAGCTGGAAGGCGTGTTCAAAGGCGCCAACTGGAACGTCAACAAGGTCGTCTGGGGCCGTCTGTGGGATCCGCTGTTCGCTGCCGATGAAGACGGCCGCATGCAGCGTCGCATGGACGAGGCAATCGACGGGGAATACCAGAACTACAAAGCCAAAGACGGCGCCTATGTGCGCAAACACTTCTTTGGTGCTGACCCTGAACTGCTCAAGCGCGTCGAGAGCATGTCGGATGAGGAAGTCTGGAAGCTCAACCGCGGCGGCCACGACCCGTACAAGGTGTATGCAGCCTACCACCAGGCGGTCAACCACAAGGGCCAGCCGACGGTCATCCTAGCCAAGACCATCAAGGGCTACGGTACCGGTGCCGGTGAGGCGAAGAACATCGCCCACAACACCAAGAAAGTCGATATCGACAGCCTGAAGATGTTCCGCGATCGCTTCGACATCCCGGTCAACGATTCGCAGCTCGAAGAATTGCCGTTCTACCGCCCGGCCGAAGACAGCGCCGAGATGCGCTACCTGCGCAAGTGCCGCGAGAAGCTCGGTGGTTCCCTGCCGCAACGCCGACCGAAGAGCTTCAGCATCCCGACACCGCCGCTGGACACGCTGAAGGCTGTGCTGGACGGCTCGGGTGAGCGTGAAATCTCCACCACGATGGCGTTCGGCCGCATCCTCTCGCAACTGGTAAAAGACAAGGATCTGGGCAAGCGTATCGTGCCGATTCTCGCCGACGAGGCGCGTACGTTCGGCATGGAAGGCATGTTCCGCCAGCTGGGCATCTACTCCCCGGTCGGCCAGCTGTACGAGCCGGTCGACCGCGATCAGGTGATGTACTACCGCGAAGAAAAAGACGGACAGATCCTGCAGGAAGGCCTGAACGAAGCGGGTGCTTTCTCCTCGTTCATCGCTGCCGGTACTGCCTACAGCAACTACAACCAGCCAATGCTGCCGGTCTACATCTTCTACTCGATGTTCGGTTTCCAGCGTATCGGCGATCTGGCGTGGGCAGCGGGCGATGCACAGACCCGTGGCTTCCTGCTCGGCGGTACCGCAGGCCGTACCACGCTGAACGGCGAAGGTTTGCAGCATGAGGACGGCCACAGCCATATCCTCGCCAGCACCATCCCCAACTGCCGCAGCTATGACCCCACCTACGGCTACGAGCTGGCGGTGATCATGCATCACGGCATGCACGAGATGATGGAGCTGCAGAAGAGCGTCTACTACTACATCACCGTGATGAACGAGAACTACCAGCAGCCGGCCATGCCGCAGGGTGTCGAGGAAGGCATTCTCAAAGGCATGTACCTGCTTGAAGAAGCCAAGGGCGACTTCAAGCACCGCGTGCAGCTGTTGGGCTCGGGCACCATCCTGCGCGAGGTACGCGCCGCGGTGGACATCCTCGCCAAGATGGGCGTGGGTGCCGACGTCTGGAGCGTGACCAGCTTCAACGAGCTGCGCCGCGATGGCCTGGCCGTGGACCACTGGAACCGCTTGCACCCAACCGACGAACCGCGCAAGAGCTATGTTGAGCAGTGTCTGGAAGGCCGCGAAGGTCCGGTCATCGCCTCCACCGACTACATGAAGCTGTTCGCCGATCAGATTCGCCAGTGGGTTCCGTCGCGTGAATACCAGGTGCTGGGCACCGACGGCTTCGGCCGCAGCGACTCGCGCGCCAAGCTGCGTGACTTCTTCGAAGTCGACCGTCGCTGGGTCGCTGTCGCCGCCCTGCAGGCACTCGCCGCTCGCGGCGCCATCGAACGCACCGTGGTGGCCAATGCCATCTCCGAGTTCGGTATCGACCCCGAGAAGCGCAATCCTCTGGATTGCTGATGCGTGCGCACAGGAGAACCTATTGTGAGTGAAACCATACGCGTACCCGACATCGGCAGCGGTGAGGGTGAAGTAATCGAGTTGTTCGTGAAGGTCGGCGACCGTATCGAAGCCGACCAGAGCATTCTGACGCTCGAATCCGACAAGGCCAGCATGGAAATCCCGGCGTCTAAGGCGGGCGTGGTGAAAGCCTTGAAGGTCAAGCTTGGCGACCGCCTGAAAGAAGGCGACGAACTGCTGGAGCTTGAGAGCGAGGAAGAAGGACAGGAAAGCGAGGCGCCGGCAGAAGCCGCGGCCGAGCCTGCCGCTGCTAGCAGTGGCGGCCCGGCTGACGAAGCCGAAGCACCCACACCTCCGAGCGATGACAACCCCTCGGCCACCGCCGAGGAAGGCGAATCGCAGGAGATCAAGGTCCCGGACATCGGATCGGACGGCAAGGCCAGCGTCATTGAAATCTCGGTCAAGGTCGGCGACACCATCGCCGCCGAGCAAGCGCTGATCACGCTGGAGTCCGACAAAGCCAGCATGGAGATACCCTCCCCGGCTGCCGGCGTGGTCGAGAGCATTTCGGTGAAGGTCGGCGACGAAGTTGGTACCGGTGACCTAATCCTGATCCTCAAGGGCGCCGCTTCGAGCAAGCCGGCAGCGGCCAGCGCCTCGGACAGCCAGGCACAAAGCCCGGCCAAGGAGAAACTGACCGAGCAGGCCGCAGAAGCACCCGCCGAAGCTGCAGGCGAGACCGTGGAGGAGGTTCGTATTCCGGACATCGGCTCCAGTGGCAGCGCCAAGGTCATCGAAGTCATGATCAAGGCCGGCGACAGCGTCGAGGCGGATCAATCACTGATCACGCTGGAGTCGGACAAAGCCAGCATGGAGATCCCAGCGCCCAAGGCTGGAGTGGTGGAGTCGCTGTCGATCAAGGTCGGTGACGATGCCAAAACCGGCGACCTGATCCTGACCTTGAAGGTGGCTGGCGCAGCTCCGGCGAAGAAGGCCGAGCCGAAGCCGCAGCAGGAAGCAGCGCCCCAGCAGCAGGCCGTTGCACCGAACAAGCAAGGCGTACCGGAGGCCAAGGCAGCCTCGACGCCAGCCCCGGCCGTGAGCGGGCCGAGCAAGGCCGGCACCAAGGTGCACGCTGGCCCAGCGGTGCGCATGACCGCACGGGAATTCGGCGTGGAATTGGCTGATGTCACCGGAACAGGACCAAAGGGAAGGATTCTCAAGGAAGACGTTCAGGCCTACGTCAAGAACATGCTGCACAAGACCAAGCACGCCTCGGCCGAAGGCGCTACGGGCGGTGCGGGCATCCCGCCGATCCCGACCATTGATTTCAGCCGCTTTGGTGAAATTGAAGAAGTGCCCATGAGCCGCCTGATGCAGGTCGGTGCTGCCAACTTGCATCGCAGCTGGCTGAACGTGCCGCACGTGACCCAGTTCGAGTCGGCTGACATCACCGAATTGGAAGCTTTCCGTGTCGCGCAGAAGGCGATCGCGGAAAAAGCCGGCGTCAAGCTGACCGTGCTGCCGTTGTTGCTCAAGGCGTGCGCGCATCTACTCAAGGAGTTGCCGGAGTTCAACGCTTCGCTGTCGCCAAGCGGCAAGTCAGTGATCCGCAAGAAGTACGTGCATGTCGGCTTCGCGGTCGACACTCCGGACGGCTTGATGGTCCCTGTGATACGCAACGTTGACCAGAAGAGCTTGTTGCAGTTGGCAGCCGAAGCGGCAGAGTTGGCCGAGAAGGCGCGCACCAAGAAGCTATCGCCCGATGCCATGCAAGGTGCCTGCTTCACCATCTCAAGTCTCGGCCACATTGGCGGCACCGGCTTCACGCCGATCGTCAACGCGCCGGAAGTGGCGATCCTCGGTGTATCCAAGGCGGCAATGCAGCCGGTTTGGGATGGCAAGGCCTTCCAGCCTCGCCTGATGTTGCCGCTATCGCTGTCCTATGACCACCGCGTCATCAACGGCGCCGCGGCCGCACGCTTCACCAAGCGTCTGTCCGAGCTGCTGGCTGACATCCGCACCATGCTGTTATGATCGGATGAGCAACAAAAAACCCGCCATCCGGCGGGTTTTTTTGTGTCACCTAACACCGTGAGACGCCATCAGCCTTTCTGCAAATTGCGGAACAGGAATGACAGAGCCTTCGCCAGCTCCTCGGCACCTTTGGGATCGCGCAGGATGGTTAGCCAAGGATCGCCACCCGCCTTACCAGCGAAGGCACACACGACACCCTGCGGCGGGCATTGGTACTGGATGTAGGGGTCCATGCCGAACACCGAGAAACCTCTATTACGCACGGCGACATTGCCGGACGCATCCCGACGCTCCTCACGAATACGCAACTCACCCGGAGCACCAACGCTGATCTGGTATTCGAGGTCCTCTGGGTTGGCCTGCCCCACTTGATAGGCCGCCCGCAATCCATAGGTTTTGAGCAGTGCATTGCTATGAGCAAGCAGCGCTTTTCGTTCGTCCGTGGTCAGGTAAAGCGTCTTGAGCTCGGCCAGATATCGCGACGGTTCATCCGAGCCCAAGGTATTTGATTCGGCAGCTTTGAGCTGTCCGCTGGCGATCAGGAAGATCGAGATCAACAGTAACTTTGATAGCCGACTTGTCAGTCCCTGCTGCATGATGCACCCTTGCGGTAATTAATATTATTTAGCCATCGCCGCGCCGTCAAAAGCGTCTAAGCTGCGGCTAACGAAGCGACTACCGCAGCATACTGGAAGCAAACCGCTCGATGAAAATACATACCGATGCCGCCAGCCGTTTGGCGACCGAGGTTGTGACGCAGTTGCCAGTGCCTTCGAGGCTGGGCATGCTGCGCTTCGAGCGTTTGAATGAATCCAGCTGGGCGCTGCTGTTTCTAGACCCTGCCTGCGAACGTTATCTAGGCCAGCCCGCGCAGGATCTGTGTTCCCTGATCGACTCGCCTTACGCCAGCCTCATGGAACCGCAGGTTCGCCTTAAGCTTCATGACGTTGTGCAAGCCCAGCTCGCAACGCTCGGCCACTATTCCATCCGGTATTGCCTGCACACCTGCGGTGGGCCATTGGACATGTTGGAAATCGGTGAACTCTGCCAGCAGTATGGTCGAGACCTGGTCCGCGGCTACCTGATTGTCGAACCCCATGCAGCGGAAGCCTCCCCTGCGCTGGAAGCCGAAAATGCGAAGCTGCGGTCGACCCTGGAGTTTTATCAGCAGGCCCAGGATGAGCACCTCGAACACCTGATCCGCTCCCGTGCGCAGCAGAGTCTGATTGTGCGCCTGGCCCGGCACCGGTACAGCGCAGCCGACCCGCAGCTCGAGGCCGCCCAGCTGATCACCCAAGCCGCCAGCGAAGCCTACGGGATAGCCCGCGCGTCGATATGGCATTTGAAGGGTAATCATCTTGAGGCCATCGCGGCCTACTGTCGCGATAGTGGCAGCCTCGAATACCCCTCATCGTTGGAAATGTCGGGCTGTCCGCGTTATATGGAGGCGCTGCACAGGGGGCGAGTGATCGATGTGCAAAACATCGCCGAAGACGCCCGGACCGTGGAACTTGCGCAAGCTTTTTTCAAACCACGGGGTATCACGTCGATCCTTGACGCAACGATACGGGTCGGTGGTGAGGTGTTTGGCGTGCTCTGTCTAGAACACTCCGGTTGCGTCAGAACCTGGCATGCCGACGAGGTGGCTTTCGCTGGTGAACTGGCCGATCAGTATGCGCAGGTGCTGGCCAATCAGCAGCGCGTCAGTGCGACTTACACATTGCACCTCTTCCAGCGCGCGGTCGAACAGAGTGCCAGCGCGTT
The DNA here is from genome assembly GCF_000970615.1 of Pseudomonas sp. 10B238. Lineage (NCBI taxonomy): Bacteria > Pseudomonadati > Pseudomonadota > Gammaproteobacteria > Pseudomonadales > Pseudomonadaceae > Pseudomonas > Pseudomonas sp. 10B238. The sequence continues at coordinate 388,707 of NZ_KQ033928.1, read as the reverse complement.
CATCCTGGTCGATCGTGATGGCATCGTCGAGTACGTGAATCCGAGCTTCACCTCCATCACCCAGTTTTCAGCCGATGAGGTTCGGGGCCGCCGCCTAGCCGAGCTTACCGCTTTGGAAAACCTCAGCGAATTGCTGTTCGATACCTCGTCGGCCTTGTCGCAGAGCAACAGCTGGCAGGGTGAATTTCGCAGCCGCCGAAAGAATCTGGAGCCCTACTGGGGGCAGCTGTCGATTTCCAAGGTGTTCGGTGAGAGCGGTGAACTCACGCACTACATCGGCATTTACGAAGACATCACGCAGAGCAAGTTGGCGCAGCAGCACATCGAGCGCCTGGCCTATACGGATAACCTGACCAGCCTCGGAAATCGGCCGTTTTTCATTCGCAGCATCGAAGAGCGCTTCGCCACCAACAAACAACCGCAGCTGTGTCTGTTGCTGGTGGATATCGACAATTTCAAGCGCATCAATGACAGTCTCGGACACCAGACCGGCGACAAATTGCTGGCCAGCCTGGCTCGCCGTCTACGCAACAGCCTCAACCGCGACAGTGTGCTTGCACGCTTCGCCAGCAACGAGTTCGCTCTCCTGCTCGACAACATGGACCTAGAAGAAGGCCGGCTCCTGGCGCATCAAGTGCTGCGCATCCTCGACAAGCCCCTGTTCGTCGACAAACAGCTGATCAGCGTCAGCGCCTCCCTGGGCCTGGCCTGTTCGCCGCTGCATGGCCGCGATCCCGAGACGCTGATGAAACACGCTGGCCAAGCCCTGCATAAAGCCAAGGCCAACGGCAAGAATCAGGTCCAGGTGTTTACCGAAGCCTTGCACGCCGAGGCCAACTACAAGCTATTCGTCGAAAACAATCTGCGCCGTGCGCTGGTGCAGAATGAGCTAGAAGTCTTCTATCAACCCAAGCTCTGCCTGCGCAGCGGTCGGCTGCAGGGCCTGGAAGCGCTGCTGCGCTGGAACCATCCGGAAAAAGGCATGATCCGCCCTGATCAATTCATCGGCGTTGCCGAGGAAACCGGGCTGATCATCCCGATAGGCAAGTGGGTAGCACGTGAGGCCTGTCGAATGGGGCTACAGCTCGCAGCGCTGGGCATCGGCAATCCACAGGTCGCGATCAACCTGTCGCCCAAGCAATTTTCGGATCCCGACCTGGTCGGCTCAATCGCCGCCATTCTTGCCGAAGAACAGCTACCACCCGACCGTCTTGAGCTGGAGCTGACTGAGAGCCTACTGCTCGAAGCGACCGAAGAGACCCGCCAGCAACTGATAGGGCTTAAGGCACTCGGGGTCACCCTAGCAATGGATGACTTCGGTACCGGCTATTCGTCGTTGAGCTATTTGAAGAAATTCCCCATCGATGTAATCAAGATCGACCGCAGCTTTATCAAGGACATCCCGGACAACCAGGACGATATCGAGATCACCTCAGCCGTTATCGCCATGGCCCGCAACCTCAATCTCAAGGTGGTTGCGGAAGGTATCGAGACAGTTGAACAGCTGACCTTCCTGCGCCATCAGCGCTGCGATATCGGGCAGGGTTACCTGTTCGACAAGCCCATCCCCGGCGACCAGCTACTGACCTCGCTACGCCGATACCCGCACTGGCTCTAACGGTCTGCGCCTACCGTCCGGGCACATGCGCGTTGGATTTGTCAGCTTGGTAGCCTAGGCTAGCTGAAAACACGCCCCAGGCTCGAGGACCACAATGACCCTGCGCTCGCAAATTCTCGTTCATAAACAAGCGCTACCCGATGCAGGACAAGCCCTGCCCGGACGCGCCACGCCAGTCCCGGTACCCGCAGCTCACTTCGTCAGCGGTAACCCGCTGCAGCCCCCATTTCCGGCGCACCTGCAGCAGGCGATGTTTGCCATGGGCTGTTTCTGGGGAGCCGAACGCCGCTTTTGGGAGCAGCCCGGGGTATGGACTACCGCGGCGGTCTATGCCGGAGGGCATACGCCAAACCCCACCTACGAAGAGGTCTGTTCCGGTCTTACCGGGCACACCGAAGCCGTGCTGGTGGTGTTTGACCCACAACAGATTTCTTACGACGACCTGCTCAGGCTGTTCTGGGAGGCGCACAACCCGACCCAGGGCATGCGCCAAGGCAACGACATCGGCACCCAGTATCGCTCGGCAATCTACTGCTTTAGCGCCACGCAATTCGAAATGGCGCGCGATAGCGAAGCACGCTTCCAGACAGAACTGAACAAGCACGGGCTTGGCGGCATCACCACGGAAATCGCCGACCTGCCGGCCTTCTACTACGCAGAGGCCTACCACCAGCAATATTTGGCGAAGAACCCTGGCGGATACTGTGGCCTTGGAGGCACAGGCGTCTGCATGCCAGCCTGAAAACTGCACTGCGTCGATGCTGGGGCTAATCAGACGCTAGGGGAGGCAAGCACAGCCTACTCATGTCTTTTGCGGTGGCGTTGCGCCCGGACAGCTTCCCCAGCTTGTCCGCGCTCCGCCAACTTCATCTGGATCGAGCCGCCAAGCCGCCGCGGCACACAGACATCCATCTACCGGCCCGTAACGCCTGGCTTCTCTGCCCTTTAAAAAGAAAACCCCGCCGAAGCGGGGCCTTTGCAGACTGAAACTGACATCCGTGACTTACGCCTTCCTGGCGTCGTTCCGCTACGCGTCCGTTTTGTGTCTAAAGCTCTTCCCTACGCGGCGTCCATGGCGGCAAAGACTACCGATCGGCCTGGAAAACCTGTAGTAGCAGTTCGCACCACGGCTTGTAAGCATTGACTTACGCACGAAACCTGCCTTGGTCCCGCGTGTAAGCAATTGACTACAAGCGATGCAGATCTATGACTGAACTGGTGGCGCATTGTTCCCTAAAGATGGCTAATTAATTTCATTATGCCTCACGGATGGATCTCTCTTAGAACTGTGCAGCATCGAGCAGATACAGCGAATCGCTGCCGGCTCGGACCGAGGCGCTCAACGAGTGAATGCGAGGCAACAGACGTGCGAAATAAAACCGCGCTGTGCCGAGCTTGCTGGCGTAGAAATCGTCTTGCTTTTCCTTGCCCAGCGCGGCTTCTGCCATTCTCGCCCACATATAGGCGTAGGCCGTGTAACCGAACACATGCAGGTATTCGACCGAGGCCGCGCCGATCTCGTTGGGGTTGCGCTTTGCGCTATCGATGACGAACGCTGTGAGTCCATCGAGACTCTCCAATGCTGCCTTCAGTGGAACAGTGAACTCGCCAAGCTCACTGCCCGCAGCCGCACAGTAGCTTCGGATTTCCTCCGCAAACGCGTTGTACAGCTCGCCGCCACTGCCTACCACCTTGCGTCCGAGCAGGTCCAGCGCCTGGATGCCGTTGGTGCCTTCGTAGATCTGGGTGATCCGACAGTCGCGGACCAGTTGCTCCTGCCCCCACTCCCGGATGAAGCCGTGGCCACCGAAGATCTGCTGACCATGGACAGTGGTTTCCAAACCCATGTCGGTGAGGAAGGCTTTGGCCACGGGCGTCAGCAGAGCCACCTGCGCCTCGGCACGCTGACGTGCTTCGGCATCATCACCGAACTTGGCGATGTCCAGCTGCAGGGCGACATAGCTGGAGAAGGCGCGCCCGCCTTCGTTCAGCGCTTTCATGGTCAACAGCATGCGGCGCACGTCCGGGTGCACGATGATCGGATCGGCGGCCTTGTCTTGCGATACCGGCCCCGTCGGAGCGCGGCTCTGGATGCGCTCACGGGCGTACTCGATGGCACTCTGGTAAGAACGCTCGCCGGTGGAGAGCCCCTGGATGCCAACGCCCAGACGCTCGTAGTTCATCATGGTGAACATGGCGGCCAGTCCCTTGTTGGGCTCGCCGACCATCCAGCCCATGGCGCCGTCGAAGTTCATGACGCAGGTCGCAGAGGCCTGGATACCCATCTTGTGCTCGATGGAGCCGCAGCTCAGGCTGTTGCGCTCACCCAGGCTGCCGTCTTCATTGACCATCACCTTGGGCACCAGGAACAGCGAGATACCGCGCGAGCCGGCCGGTGCGTCGGGGAGCTTGGCCAATACCAGATGGATGATGTTGTCGGTGAGATCGTGCTCGCCGCCGGTGATGAATATCTTGGTGCCGCTGACCTTGTAGGAGCCGTCCGCCTGAGGCTCCGCCTTGGTTCGGATGATGCCCAAATCGGTCCCGGCGTGGGGCTCGGTCAGGCACATGGAACCGGACCAGACACCGGCATACATGTTTGGCAGGTACTTCTGCTTCAGCTCTTCGCTGGCATGGGCGTAAATGGACAGGCAGGCTCCGGAAGTCAGCATTGGGTAGAGACCGAACGCCAAACTGGCAGAGTTCATCATTTCCTCGACCTGCGCCGAGATCGCTTTCGGCATGCCCATGCCGCCGTAGGCTGGGTCGCCGCCTACACCGACCCAGCCGCCTTCGGCGTAAAGGCGATAGGCCTCTGGGTATCCAGCCGGAGTGGTTACCGCGCCGTCGACCCAGCGACAGCCTTCCTCGTCACCGCTGCGGTTGAGCGGTGCGATGGAATTCGCAGTAATCTTGCCGGCCTCCTCGAGGATGGCTTCGGCGGTTTCCGCATCGACGACTTCCGCCAACGCTGGCATCGTCTGCCAGAGCTTCGGGGCGGCGAAGACTTCATTTAGGACGAAACGCATATCGCGCAGGGGTGCTTTGTAGTCAGCCATGAAAAAGACCTCGCAGAAAACATCTCACCCGGCCGATTGGCCGCAGCAGTTTCGCGAGTCTAACTGAAGACCAATCAGCGCCCGAAGCGTCTTTAAATGACTTACCGGTTCTCACTTCGACGTTACAGGCAGCCACGCTTGCTCGCCCGGAATCCGCAAGCCGCGCCTGAGATCGCCCAAAAAAAGCCCGCACGAGGCGGGCTATAAATTTCCGGTGGGTCAGAAAGCGAATTGGTCAGCGGCCAGCTTCATCAGGCTTGCACTTCCGGCCTCGATGGCCGCTTTGTGGGCTGCGGTGCGCGGAAGCAGGCGAGCAAAGTAAAATTCGGCGGTGGTCAGCTTCGACTGGTAGAAAGCCGTGTCGCTGCCCGCCTCGTCCAGCTTGCTCTGAGCCACCACAGCCATGCGCAGCCAGAAATAGCCCAGGATCAGGTAACCGCAGTACATCAGGTAGTCCACCGAGGCTGCGCCGACTTCGTCGGGATTTTTCATCGCTGCCATGCTGATTCGTGTGGTGATCTCGCCCAATTCGCGATTGAGGCCAGCCAGTTGTGTCACGTATTGCTGCAGCTGAGGATGCTGCCCGTTGGCCTCGCAGAACTTGTGCACCTGCTTGGTGAACCCCAGCATCAGCTTGCCCTGGCTCCCCAGCACCTTGCGCCCCAGCAGGTCGAGCGCCTGGATGCCGTTGGTGCCCTCATAGATCGGGGCGATACGGCAATCACGCACGAGCTGCTCCATACCCCACTCTCGGATATAGCCGTGGCCGCCAAACACCTGCATGCCGAGGTTAGTGACCTCAAGCCCGGTGTCGGTCATGAAGGCCTTGCAGATCGGCGTGAGGAAGGCGAGCAGGTCCTCGGCGTCCTTGCGCTTGTCGGCGTCGGGGCTGTGTATCTGATCGAGCAATTGTGCGGTGAAGTACGCCAGGGCACGGTTACCCTCGTTGAAAGCCTTCATCGTCAATAGCATGCGCCGCACATCAGGGTGCACGATGATCGGGTCGGCCGGCTTCTCAGGAAACTTCGCGCCGGTCAGCGCGCGCATTTGCAAACGCTCGTTGGCGTACTGGATCGCGCCCTGAAAGCTCGCTTCGCCGCTGCATAGCCCCTGCATGCCAGTACCCAGCCGGGCATGGTTCATCATCGTGAACATGCAGTTGAGACCTTTGTTTGGCTCACCGATGAGGAAACCCGTGGCGCCGTCGAAGTTGATGACGCAGGTCGCCGAGGCCTTGATCCCCATCTTGTGCTCGATGGAGCCGCAGGCAACAGCATTGCGCTCGCCCGCTTCGCCGGCGGCATCAGGCAGGAACTTGGGCACGATGAACAGCGAAATCCCCTTGGTGCCAGCCGGGGCATCGGGGAGTTTGGCCAGAACCAGATGCACGATGTTCTCGCTCATGTCGTGCTCGCCGGCCGAGATGAAGATCTTCGTGCCGCTGATCGCGTAGCTGCCGTCAGCCTGCGGTACCGCGCGAGTCTTGATAATGCCCAGATCCGTGCCGCAGTGGGATTCGGTGAGGCACATGGTGCCGGTCCAGCGGCCCTCGGTCATCCGGGTCAGGTAGGCCTGTTTCTGCTCATCGGTGCCGTGAGCCCCGATTGCGGCCATGGCGCCATGGGTCAGTCCGGGATACATACCAAAGGAGGTGTTCGCCGAGCCGACCATCTCGCCAACGACCAGCCCCAGCGAGTGCGGCAGGCCCTGTCCGCCATAGGCAGGATCCGAGGCCAGGCCCATCCAGCCACCTTCGGCGTACTGCGCGAAGGCCTCCTTGAAGCCTTTCGGGGTGACGACCACGCCGTCATCGAAATGGCACCCTTCCTCGTCACCGCTGCGGTTGAGCGGCGCCAGAACCTGTTCGCAGAACTTGGCGCCCTCCTCGAGAATCGCGCTGACCGTGTCTGGCGTGGCGTCTTCGGCACCATTAGCCGCGTAGCTGCCATGAAAGTCGAACACTTCGTCGATCAGGAAGCGCATATCGCGCAGGGGAGCTTTGTAAGCGGGCATATCGATCTCCAGGACGGCACTGTGCATTGTTATGCTCGCCACGCTACTGGCAGATCGACCCGCTCGCCATCACATTGCAGGCGCTGAATGCGCCACCATAACCACCGGCTGCCCAACGGTTCGCACGGTCAACGCCGGCAGGTTTTCAGCCGCGCGCTAAGCGTCGGTGGTCACCTCATTCAACGTACGCATTGCACCGCGGCGGTTCTCCCCATGCGCGCGGATGCAGTTACGCCCCGCTCCCTTGGCGCTATAGAGCGCCTGATCGGCCTTCTTAATGACCTCCTCGGGGCTGCGCTGCGTTATCAGTCGCTCGGCGACGCCGATACTGATGGTCACCGAGACCGCGGCTGTCGAAGCAACACCGCGGCGCTGCCGCCCCTGCTCCGCATCCTTTGGCCGGCTGGACTTGTCACGCAACTGCAACGGATAACTCTCGACAGCCTGCCGTACGGCTTCCAGATGCGGCAGGCAATGCGTCAGATCACGCCCCGGAAATACCAACGCAAATTCTTCACCACCGTAACGATAGGCACGCCCACCGCCACCAACTTTGCGTAGCCGGCTTGCGACGAGGCGCAGTACCTCGTCACCCACGTCGTGCCCATGGGTATCGTTGAAGGCCTTGAACCGATCCACGTCGGCCATCGCAATCACGTATTGACGGCCCAGACGCTGCAACCGCTCGTTAAGAGCACGACGGCCAGGCAGGCCGGTCAGCTCGTCACGGAAAGCCATCTGATAGGCCTCCTGTGCAATCGAAACCACCAGCACCAGCATCATCAAGCTGCTCAAGACGTTGAGTGCGCCCGGACGACTGAATACCTGCGGCAGCATCAAGAACAGCCCTACCAGCGCAACCAACTGCGCCGCATGCACTGGTCGACGCCGCCGTAGGTATTGCGCCAGCACCCCGAGTATCGCGATTAGAAACACTGGATAGGCCAGCTGGATCAATTGCAGCCAGTCGGCCTGCAATGACTGCCAGCGAATCTCAGTCAGCCAGTCGAGCACACCCACGGGGAATCGCCGCGCCAGAGCCAGCGCCAAGACCGACACAACAAACACAACAGCAAGCCGTGCCAGACCGTCCTGCAACAGATGTGCACGCTCTTGCCAAAGGGCATAGAGCCCATAGAGCGCCGGCAAAATCAGGCTACACAGGTGGAAGGTCAGCGCGGCCTCAGGCAGCAGCGAGCCCGTGAGCCGGTAGTGATCGACCTGGGTATCGAGTAGGAAGTAGACGATATAAACCGTCAGCAGCAAAAAGGTCTCACGGACCCGGCCATAGGCGATGCAGAAAGCCCCCCCGAGCAACAGCAGCACGGTAGGCAGCACATTGAACAGCGAAGTGAAGAACTCGTTCAGGGTAGGTTGACGCGCAGCCACAAGCCCTCCGGTCAACAACGCCAGGGGAGCATAGAAATGACTGAAGCGAGCAGGACTCAGACGGGGCACGGCGGCTCCGGTAACGGCCGTGAGGAAAGTAGGCATTCTGCCTGCACTTGGTGACAGGTTCACCTATAGGGGTGCAAAACAATGACTGGCATGGCGGAAAACAGGCAAAAAAAACCGCTGCCGTAGCAGCGGTTTCTTTTCTTCCAGAGGCCTTAGTAGGCCAGCTCGAAGTGCGCCTCATCCATGTCCATCAGGTTGTCAGCACCGGACAGCATGGCTTCAACGTGGGTACGCGTACGCGGCAGGATGCGCTGGAAGTAGAAGCGTGCGGTCTGCACCTTGGCGGTGTAGAAGCCGTCCGCATCTTCGCCGGCAGCGATCTTCTCCGACGCCAGGCGTGCCATGTCCGCCCAGAAGTAGGCTAGGCAGGCGTAACCGCAGTACATCAGGTAATCCACCGAAGCGGCTCCGACTTCTTCACGGTTCTTCATCGCAGCCATACCAACCTTCATGGTCAGATCGCCCCATTCCTTGTTCAGCTTGGCCAGCGGCTCGACGAACTGCTTGACCGGCTCGTTGCCTTCGTTGGCCTGGCAGAACTTGTGCACCACCTTGGTGAAGCCTTTAAGCGCCTCGCCCTGAGTCATCAGGACTTTACGGCCCAGCAGGTCGAGAGCCTGGATGCCGGTGGTGCCTTCGTACAGGCAGGAAATACGGCTATCGCGAACGTTTTGCTCCATGCCCCACTCAGCGATGAAACCGTGGCCGCCGTAGATCTGCACGCCATGGTTGGCCGCCTCGAAACCGACTTCCGTCATGAACGCCTTGGCGATCGGGGTCAGGAACGCCAGCATCGCGTCGGCGGCTTTGCGCTCGGCTTCATCCTTGCTGCGCTGGACGATGTCGACCTGCTTGGCTGCGAAATACATCATCGCCCGGTTGCCTTCGGCAAAGGCCTTCATGGTCAGCAGCATGCGGCGCACGTCAGGATGCACGATGATCGGGTCAGCAGCCTTTTCGGGCGCCTTCGGACCGGTCAGCGAACGCATCTGCAGACGCTCCCGCGCATACTTGATACCGCCCTGGAAGCCGATTTCCGCGTGTGCCAGGCCCTGCAGCGCAGTACCCAGACGCGCCGTGTTCATGAAGGTGAACATGCAGTTCAGGCCCTTGTTCGGCGGGCCGATCAGGAAGCCAGTGGCGCCATCGAAGTTCATCACGCAGGTGGCGTTGCCGTGGATACCCATCTTGTGTTCCAGGGAGCCGCAAGACACGCCATTGCGCTCGCCCACTCCGCCTTCGGCGTTCGGCAGGAATTTCGGCACGATGAACAGGGAGATGCCCTTGGTGCCAGCCGGCGCATCGGGCAGACGAGCCAGAACGATATGGACGATGTTATCGGCCATGTCGTGCTCACCCGCGGAGATGAAGATCTTGGTGCCGGATACCTTGTAGCTGCCATCGGCCTGAGGCTCGGCCTTGGTGCGCAGCATGCCCAGGTCGGTGCCGCAATGCGGCTCGGTCAGGCACATGGTGCCGGTCCACTCACCGGAAACAAGCTTGGTCAGGTAGGCCTGCTGCTGCTCAGGCGTGCCGTGCTCATGCAGGGTGTTCATTGCGCCGTGAGAGAGGCCGGGATACATGCCCCAGGACCAGTTGGCTTCACCGATCATTTCGCTGATTGCCAGGCCCAGCGATTCTGGCAGGCCTTGGCCGCCATGCTCAACGTCATGGGCCAGGCTCGGCCAGCCACCTTCTACAAACTGCTGGTAAGCCTCTTTAAAGCCGGTCGGCGTCTTCACGCCGCTTTCGCTCCAGGTGCAACCCTCAATGTCGCCCACACGGTTCAGAGGCGCGATGACCTGCTCACAGAACTTCGCGCCTTCATCGAGGATGGCATTGACCATGTCCGGGGTGGCGTCTTCACAACCCGGAAGGCTCTGATAGTGCGCTTCGTAGCCGAGCAATTCGTCACGTACAAAGCGGATATCGCGCAAGGGGGCCTTGTAGTCAGGCATATCGTAAACCTCAGCAGTGGGTTCTTGATTCAGGTGACTGACGGGTCAGCCACGCTTGATTTTGAATGGACCATCCGGCATAGCCCCGGCAGGTCAAACAGGCGTTTGAAACATACGTTTAGGCCTGTTCGATGTCAAGCAGCGACCATGACGCCATTCGTCGGCATCTGAACAATCATGGGCAGGGATCAGGGTGCCCGGAATCGGGCGAGGCGGCCGGCCAGAAAGGCCGGCGCAGGTCAGGCTTTGGTGTTGACCAATGTACCGAGCACTTCGTCGGCGGTCTGCAGGAGGCGCACGCCAGCGTTGGCCTGATGCTCACCGACTTTCATCTGAACCAGTTGCTCGGTCAGCTCGACCGTGTCGGCCATTGCCTGAGAGGTTTCAGCAGCAGGCAGCGTGCGATCAGCCACGACAGCGCTGGCTTGGTCAACCCGCTGCTGGCCGGCTTGGTACGCTCCAAAGCCGGCAGATAGAAGACTGTTGATTTGCATGATTCAAACCCCCACTGAAGTCGCTTAGCTATCATTGATAGCAGAGCCGTTCCGCTGACGCCAGCGCCACGTCGCTATCAGCTGCATTCAAGCACATGACCGAATGATGGCTGCGCGCCGTCTTCAAGTCCCGAGCGGCAAAATCATGAGCGGCGCCAGGTCGAGGTAGTGTGCTACCGCTGCCGGGCTTGCGGTCGGCAAGCGCGGCACCCGACCAAGGCATGGGGCCTCAAGCCGCTCATTCAACGTCGCGAGATTTTCCTGCAATCGTGAGGTGGCAGGATCAACGATGTTGGCAACCCAGCCGGCTAGCCTCAATCCGTCGCGCTCGATGGCCTCGGCACTGAGCAGCGCATGGTTGATACAGCCAAGGCGCACGCCGACTACCAGAATCACCGGCAGCCCAAGCTCTATGGCGAGATCGGAAAGCGTTTCGTCTCCAGCCAGCGGCACGCGCCAGCCACCCGCACCCTCCACCAGGGAGAACTGAGCCTGCAGTGCCAGCACTTGCCGAACCGGCTCGGCCAGCGACGTTACAGTCAGCTCGACACCCGCCTCACGGGCGGCCAGGTGTGGGGCGATTGCCGGCTCGAAGGCCAACGGATTGACCTGCTCGTAGCGTAGCGGCAGCGTGCACTCGCCGAGCAGCGCCAGTGCATCGCTGTTGCGCAGGCCTTCGGCGGTAATTTCGCATCCAGATGCGACCGGCTTCGCTGCTGCCGTGCTGAGCCCGGCCAGCCGCGCGGCGTGCAGGAGTCCGGCAGCGATAGTGGTCTTGCCGACTTCGGTGTCTGTACCGGTGACGAAATAAGCCGCGGTCATGTCAATTCCTTGCACAACACGCCATACACCACCTGATAGGTCGCCGGGAGCCCGCTCGGCGTGCGGAACTGCTCGTAGGCATCAATCAGCGCTCGAATCCGAGCACGTCCGGTAAGCCCGCCCGGGCGGCCGGGGTTCAGGTTATGCGCGCCGAGCGCCTTGAGTTCGCTGGTCAGCTGACGCAGCTCGGCGAAATGCAGCACCTCGGGCTCGACCTCTAACCGCTCCAGCTGCAAACCACCGGCGGCGCAGTACTGCTGATAGGCGCTGAACGGACGAAAGCGATTCACATGGGCAAAACCGTCCACCGCCTGCCAGCTGTCGCGCAGCTCCTGCAGAGTCCCGCTGCAGAGGCTGCTGAAGGCGAACACACCACCAGGACGGAGCACCCGCTTCGCCTCGCTCAGCGCCGCGGGGAAATCCTCACACCACTGCAGCGCCAGACTGGAAAAAATCAGATCCGCCGACGCATCACGCAGCGGCAAGCACTCAGCATCGCCAGCGATGAAACTGCCCGCGCCGCCCTGGGACCGGGCATGGCGTAGCATGCCTTCGGCGATATCCAGCGCGACACCGTCGCCGGCCGGGAAACGGTTCGCCAGCACCCGTGAGAAATAGCCGGTGCCGCAACCCAGATCCAGCCAGCGCGCCGACGTCAACCCAAGGGGCAGACGCTCGATCAGCGCGTTGCCGACGGTGCGCTGCAGCTCGGCTACAGCGTCGTAACTGGATGCCGCACGGGAAAACGACGCAGCAACCTGACGCTTGTCAGGCAGGCCGCTTTTCATATCCGGTGCTAGTGCCGCGACCGCGTCCGTCATTCCGCCTTGCTCTTGATGAAAGCCGCGATGGTTGCGGCCACGTCGTCCGGCCGCTCCAAAGGGAGCGCGTGGCTTGTCGAGGCGATCAGCTCGGCTTCGACCCCAGGCATCCAGCGCCGAAGCGCATCACAGGCAGTCGAAGGCACCAGCGCGTCGCCACCAGCAAACAGGTGCAATTGCGGCCCGAAATAGCCATGCAGCGCGCCACGCCCGTCCAGCTCAGCGAGTAATCGCAAGCCGGCTTCAAGCACGGCCGGCGTCGAATCAGATTGGCTGACTTCCAGCTGGCGGGCCAGCGTTCGCGGATCGTAGCCACCGCGGCTACAGAGCAGACGGAAACGCTTGAGCGTTTCCTCGGGATCAAGCCTGAACGCCTCTTGAAAGGCATCGAAGATCTCCGCTGCCATCGCTTCGGGCCACTGAGCGCGGGCACGGAAGCAGGGGTTGCTGGCGATGGTGACCAGTCCACGGCAGGAATCCAGGCGCCGCGCGGCGAGCTGGGCCGCCAGCATACCGCCCAGCGACCAACCGGCCAGCCAGCTGTCATCGGGTAAACGGCGATCGAGTTCATCCAGCCAGGCTTCGGGATCGGCAAGCTCGGGCAAGGGCTCGATGACCACGTCAAGATCCGGATCGAGTTCTGTCAACGCCTCGCACAAAGGCTGCAAAGCAGCCGGGCCATACGCCCAACCGGGTAGCAAAATCAGCTGATCACGCATCCGCTTCAGGCTCCTCGGCCATTCGATTCCAGCATTCGGCCAGGATATCCAGCAGTCGTTCCACCTGCGCTTCGCTATGCGACGCGCTGAAGGTCACTCGCAGCCGCGCGCTGCCGGTTGGCACTGTCGGCGGGCGGATGGCACCGACCAGAATTCCACGCTCACGCAGCGCCGCAGAGAGTTTCAGGGCGCGCTCGCTGCTACCGACCAGAATTGGCTGGATCGGCGTCGGGCTATCCATCAAGGTCAGACCGATCCCGCTCGCACCCTGACGGAAACGTGCGATCAGACTGTTCAGGTGATCTCGGCGCCAGCTCTCACTGCGGAGTAGCTCCAGGCTTTTGAGGGTGGCGCAGGCGACAGCCGGTGGCTGGCTGGTCGTATAGATGTAAGGCCGAGCGAACTGGATCAGCGTCTCGATCAGTTCCTCGCTGCCAGCCACAAAGGCCCCAGCGGTGCCGAAGGCTTTGCCGAGCGTGCCGACCAGGACCGGCACGTCATCTATCCCCAAGCCGAAATGCTCGACGATGCCGCCGCCGGTTTTGCCCAACGGGCCGAAGCCGTGTGCGTCATCGACCATGACCCAGGCATTTTTGACTTTCGCAGTGGCGCAAAGCGCTGGCAGGTTGGCCAGATCGCCATCCATGCTGAATACGCCATCGGTAACCACCAGCGTATCGCCGGCGGCCTTGTCCAGGCGCTTGGCCAGGCTGTCGACGTCGTTGTGCAGGTAACGCGAGAAGCGCGCGCCACTGAGCAGGCCGGCATCGAGCAGCGAAGCGTGATTGATACGGTCTTCCAGCACTGTATCGCCCTGCCCCACCAGCGCGGTGACGGCTGCGAGGTTGGCCATGTAACCGGTGGAGAACAACAACGCTCGCGGCCGGCCGGTGAACTCAGCCAGAGCCTCCTCGAGCTGGTGATGCGGTGTGCTGTGCCCCATGACCAGATGCGATGCTCCGCCGCCGACGCCCCAGCGCGCAGCACCCTGCTGCATGGCGCGGACGACGTCGGGGTGGCTGGCCAGCCCCAGATAGTCGTTGGAGCAGAACGCCAACAACTGTTCGCCATCAACCGTCACCTCCGGCTGCTGCGGTGTTTCCAGCAACGGGCGATGGCGATAGAGGTGGGCGGCGCGGCGCTCAGCGAGACGAGACGCAAGATCGAAAGGCATAGTTCAATACCCTAAGGAGCGAGCTTGCTCGCGAACGGGAGGACGCGAAAGCTTCGCGAGCAAGGACTAGGCGTCCCCCTCGCTCCTACTGAGGTTGCTTAGGCAGTGGCGTCGTAAAACAGTTTGCTGTCACGCTGCTCGACCAGGGCCTGCTCGATGGCGGCCTGGTGCACTTCGTCGTCGTGCTCTTCGCGCGCTTCCGGCTGGATCCCCAGGCGCTTGAACAGCAGCATGTCCTTGTCGGCCTGCGGGTTGCCGGTGGTCAGCAATTTTTCGCCGTAGAAGATCGAGTTGGCGCCAGCGAGGAAGGCCAGCGCCTGCATCTGCTCGTTCATCTGCTCGCGACCGGCCGACAGGCGCACATGAGATTTCGGCATCATGATCCGCGCTACAGCGAGCATGCGGATGAAGTCGAAAGGATCGACGTCCTGCTCTTCGGCCAGCGGTGTGCCCTTGACCTTGACCAGCATGTTGATCGGCACCGATTCCGGATGCTCGGGCAGGTTGGCCAGTTGAATCAGAAGGCCGACGCGGTCATTCAGCGACTCACCCATGCCAAGAATGCCACCGGAGCAGATCTTCATGCCCGACTCGCGGACATAGCTCAGCGTCTCCAACCGGTCGGCGTAGGTGCGGGTGGTGATGATGCTGCCGTAGAACTCCGGCGAGGTGTCCAGGTTGTGGTTGTAGTAGTCCAGCCCCGCGGCTGCCAAGGCTTTGGTCTGCTCCTGATCGAGCTTGCCAAGGGTCATGCAGGTTTCCAGTCCCAGGGCTTTCACGCCTTCGACCATTTTCAGCACGTAAGGCATGTCTTTGGCGGACGGGTGCTTCCAGGCGGCGCCCATGCAGAAGCGCGTCGAACCAATGGCCTTGGCGTCGGCCGCAGCCTCCAGCACCTTCTGCACTTCCATCAACTTTTCTTTATCGAGGCCGGTGTTGTAGTGGCCTGATTGGGGGCAGTACTTGCAATCTTCCGGGCAGGCGCCCGTTTTGATCGACAGCAACGTCGAAACCTGGACGCGGTTGGCATCGAAGTGCTGGCGGTGCACGCCTTGAGCCTGGAAGATCAGGTCATTGAAGGGTTGTTCGAAGAGCGCCTTGACTTCGGCGAGGCTCCAGTCGTGACGGGTAACGGAAGCGGCGGTGGCGCTCATGGGCAATCCTTGTAATTAATAGCGGCTCGGCGGCCAGGCACGGATGCGAAATGGTTAGCCAAGGCCGAGGCGCTGTCAACCAGGAAAGGAATCATGGTTTACAACTGGCTAAATATTGAACACTACTGTTCGCTTTGTGATGAGCGCTGCGAAACACGGCAATCGGTTTGCGGCGCCTGCGAAGCAGAACTGCCCTGGCTGCGCGAGCACTGTTCTGTATGCGCCCTGCCGTTGCCGGCGTCCGGCCTGATCTGCGGTGAATGTCTCAAGCGGCCGCCCGCGTTCGATCAGGTTACCGTGCCGTGGCGCTTCGCGTTTCCGGTAGACACCCTGATCAGCCGTTTCAAACACCAATCTCAATGGCCGCTCGGCAGGCTGCTGGCGGAGCAGCTGTCGCGCCATTTGCAGCACGCGTTCGATGAAGGTTTGCCACGCCCCGACGCGCTGTTGCCGGTGCCCCTGGCCCGCAGGCGGTTGCGTCAGCGCGGCTTCAATCAGGCGCAGATGCTCGCTGATTGGCTGAGCACAGCACTGTCGATCCCGGTCGATACAAAACTCCTCCAGCGGGTTCAGGACACCCAGTCGCAGCAGGAGCTCGATGCGGCCAGTCGGCGACGAAATCTGCGCCAGGCGTTTGCGCTTATTGATGATCGGAGCCTGACCGGACGTCAACTGGCAATCGTCGACGATGTGCTGACAACGGGCGCAACCGCGGAGGCGTTGGCCCGCCTGCTAAAGCGAGCAGGCGCGGCGCGTGTGGATGTCTATTGCGTGGCGCGGACACCGAAACCCGGCGAGTCGCCAGGCGCGGTTGTGTAAACACGCCAGTGCAATACACTGGCTACCCGTCCACGGAGCCGACCATGAGCCACCCCTTCGACACGCTTACGCCTGACCTTGTGCTCGATGCGGTGGAAAGCACCGGCTTCATCAGCGACGCTCGCGTGCTGGCATTGAACAGCTACGAAAACCGCGTCTACCAGGTGGGCATCGAGGACGAAACGCCGATCGTTGCGAAGTTCTATCGCCCTGGCCGCTGGAGCAACGAGTCCATTCTCGAAGAGCATCAGTTCTCCAAGGAGCTGGCCGATCGCGAAATCCCGGTCGTGGCGCCATTCGAGCGCGACGGCAAAACCCTGTTCGAACACGCCGGTTTTCGCTTCGCGCTCTTCCCTCGCCGCGGCGGTCGCGCGCCGGAGCCGGGCAATTTGGATCAGCTCTACCGACTCGGTCAGTTGCTGGGCCGCATGCATGCGGTCAGCGCCAGCCGGCCCTTCGAGCATCGGGAAACACTCAATGCCCAGCATTTCGGCCATGAGTCGCTGGCGACGCTGCTCGAAGGTAATTTCGTCCCCAAGAGCCTGCTGCCTGCTTACGAGTCGGTGGCGCGCGACCTGCTGAAGCGTGTCGATGATGTCTTCGCCCGCACAGATTTCCAGCCGATCCGCCTGCATGGCGACTGCCATCCCGGCAATATCCTCGCCCGTGACGATGCGTTCCACCTGGTCGACCTGGACGACTGCCGGATGGGCCCCTCGGTGCAGGACATCTGGATGATGCTGGCTGGCGAACGTCACGAGCGCCTCGGGCAGCTGTCCGAACTGGTCGATGGCTACAACGAATTCCACGACTTCGCCCCGCGAGAACTCCCGCTGATCGAAGCGCTTCGCGCTCTACGCCTGATGCACTACAGCGCCTGGCTTGCCCGCCGCTGGGATGACCCGGCCTTCCCCATGAGCTTCCCCTGGTTCGGCACCGAACGCTACTGGGGCGATCAGGTGCTGATCTTGCGTGAGCAGATGTCCGCACTGCAGGAAGAGCCGCTGAAGCTTTTTTAGCTGGAAGTTCGGAAGGGAACGGGGGCCATCGGAGCCCCGACGGTCTAGCGCTGGCCTGCTCGGTGGGCTGAAGCCCACCCTACGAATCATGCAAAGCGTTGCCGGCCGTACCTACTCGCTGTCTACATGTTCCCCCGAGCACGCTCGCCCTACCTTACGACAGCAAGACTGACTAACCGTAGACATCATGGGTTGACCTGCCTCACCTTGAAAACGCGGGTTATGTTTTCAAGGTGAGAAAACCCTTCAACACAGAGCCGCATCGAGGGAGGCAGGTCATGAGCGAGTTTAATCGTGTTTATGTGGGTTTGGATGTGCACAAGGAAACGATTGCCGTAGCGACGGCACGGTCAGGGCGCGGTGATCCGGAGTATCACGGGAATATTGTGAACAGCACGGCGGCGGTGCAAAAGCTACTCAAGCAGTTGAGCCCGGATGGCGAGGCGTTGAGTTTTTGCTACGAGGCGGGTCCATGTGGCTACGGTCTTTACCATGATCTGACGGCACAGGGGCATGACTGCGTGGTAGTGGCCCCTTCGCTGATTCCGCGCAAGGTAGGCGAGCGGATGAAGACCGATCGACGGGACGCGCTGATGTTGGCGCGACTGCACCGGTCGGGAGAGCTAACTGCGGTGTGGGTGCCGGATGCGGAGCAGGAAGCGATCCGCGATCTGACCCGCGCCCGGGAGGACATGAAGGCCATTGAGCTGACGGCACGCCAGCGCCTTGGCGCCTTCCTGCTACGCCATGGCCGGATCTACCAGGATGGCAAGAGTCGCTGGACCCAGGCCCATTTCCGCTGGCTGGAGACGGTCAAGTTTGACTCGCCGGTGCAGCAGATCGTCCTGCAGGAATACGTCGACACGGTGAAGGCGGCGCAAAGACGGGTGGCCGGACTGGAGACACAGATGCGTGAGGCGCTGGCGGGCTGGTCGCTGCGCTCGGTGGTGGAAGCGCTGATGGCCTTGCGCGGGGTGAGCCTGATCACGGCGATGACGACGCTGGCGGAGCTTGGCGACATCACCCGCTTCGACTCGCCGCGGGAGCTGATGGCTTACCTCGGGCTGGTGCCCAGCGAGCACTCCAGCGGGAGCTCGCGCCGTCAAGGCTGCATTACCCGCACCGGCAACGGGCATGTGCGACGAGTGCTGGTGGAAGCGGCGTGGAACTACCGCTTCGCGGCGCGCAAGACGCGTTGCATCGAGAAACGAGCCGAGAAGTGCCCAGCGGCGATTCAGGCTATCGCCTGGCAAGCGCAAAAGCGCCTGTGTGGTCGTTACCGGACGCTAATGGAGGCAGGCAAGGCGAAGCAGCAGGTTACAACCGCCGTGGCCCGCGAGCTGGCGGGATTCATCTGGGCGATCGCCTGCGAGAGCATCGGCAAGGCGCACGGCAGTAAGGCGTTGGCATGATGAAAGAGGATCAGTGGCTTCGGTTCAGGGTATGGCAGGCCAGTGAGGAGAACCCCTGGCCATCCTATGTGGCGTCTTCTTGCGGGAGGACAGACCCACGACCGTAGAGAAGGGCAGCTCCGCGACGAAGTGAAGTCAGGTCGGTAACCAACCCACGTATATCAGAGTGATCCACCGTCGCAGAATGGCCTTCCATACCCTGAACCGAAGCCACTTGCAGAGAGCAAAAGCGAAATATCAGATACATCGTTGACAGGTCAATCCATATCAGGGTGGGCTTTAGCCCAACAGTCGCACACGCATCTACGTCTCGATCAGGCCTCCTCGATCAACCAGTCCAGTCGCCATCCGCCTTCGCTTTGACCCAGCAGCTTGGCCAGCCAAGGCAGCAGCTCACGCAGTTCCTCTTCCAGCCCCCATGGCGGATTGCTGATGACAAGGCCGGAGCCGTTCAGCCGCAGCGCCTCGTCGGTGGGGTGGACGTACAGCTCAGCGCGCAGCAATTTGGGTGCGCCGCTGCGTGACAGGTCCTGATAGAAGCGCTTGAGCTGCCGCTCATCCTTGATGGGATACCAGATCACACCGATGGTCTGGCGCATGCGTCCCAGCGCTTCCTTCAGCGCCGTCACGCAGCGGCTCAGCTCGTCGGCCTGCTCGAATGGCGGGTCGATGAGCAGAACAACGCGTTTTTCGGCGGTCGGCATCAAGGCACGCGGCACGTGCCAGCCCTCGCCCAGGTGCACCGCAACACGGTGGTCACCGGACATGTTGTCCTTGAGCAGGCGGCCGTCCTCAGGGTGCTTTTCGTTGAGCTGCAGGCGATCCTGCGGGCGCGTCAGCTGGCGCGCCAGCTCCGGCGAGCCGGGGTAGTAACGCAGCTGACCGCTTGGATTGAGCGCACGGATCACATCCAGATACCCCTGCGCCATTGCCGGGACATCCTCTGCCTGCCACAGCCGCGCGATGCCTTGCAGCCACTCGCCGGTGCGGCTGGCCTGGTCACCGGCCAAGTCATACAGGCCGACGCCGGCATGGCTGTCGAGATAGGCGGACGGCGCCTCCTTGCGCGCCAGCATGGCGAACAGACGGGACAAGACGAGGTGTTTGAAGACGTCGGCGTGATTGCCGGCGTGAAAAGCGTGGCGGTAATTCATTGGGCACTCCTGAAGAGCGCACAGTCTAACTGCGCCGAGCCGCGATTCGCAGAGCCTGGACGAAACACCCGTAGACCAGGGGTACGAAATCTCGACAAACGGCTGCTACAGTGACCCACCGCTATCCAACCAGGACGCCCCGATGGACATTCGCGACCTCTTGCAGATCACCCTACCCATCATCCAGGCGCCGATGGCCGGCTCGCAGAACCATCAACTCGCCGCCGCAGTTTCCGAGGCCGGCGGGCTGGGCTCGATCCCTGCTGGGATGCTTAACCCCGAGACCCTGGACGCCGAGCTGACCGCCATGGCCGCGCTGACGCACAAACCCTATAACGTCAATTTCTTCTGCCATCAGACACCCGCCGAGGACGCCGCGCGTAATGCGGCCTGGCTGGCCTTGCTGGCGCCTTTCCTGAACGAACTCGCGATCGACCCGGCGAGCATTCCCGGCGGCGCAACCCGTCAGCCTTTCGACGCCGCGATGGCCGAAGTGGTGGAGCGGCACCGTCCACCGGTGGTCAGCTTTCATTTCGGCCTGCCTGCGAGGGACCTGCTAGAGCGAGTCAAATGGAGCGGCGCGAAAATCCTCTCCAGCGCCACGACGCTGGAAGAAGGCCGCTGGTTGCAGGCGCAAGGTGTCGACGCGGTGATTGCCCAAGGCGTCGAAGCCGGGGGCCATCGCGGCATGTTTCTAAGCGATGACATCAATGGTCAGATCGGCACCTTTGCCTTGCTGCCGCAGCTGATTGCCGCACTGGACGTGCCCGTGATCGCCGCCGGCGGGATTGCCAATGCCCGCTGCGTATCCGCCACGCAGGCGCTGGGCGCAGCGGGAGTGCAGGTCGGCACCGCTTATCTGCTGTGCGACGAAAGCCGCGCCAGTCAGCTGCACCGCCAAGCCTTGCAGAGCCCCTCCGCCGAGCACACTGTGTTGACCACCTTGTTCTCCGGACGGCCAGCGCGCGGCATCGTCAATCGCCTCATCCGCGAACTGGGCGCTCGGCCAGAAGCCGTGCCGGCGTTTCCGCTGGCAGGCAATGCCATCGGCAGCCTGCGCGCCGCAGCCGAGCCTCAGGGCATCAATCATTTCTCACCCCTATGGGCGGGGCAGAACGTCAGCGGTTGCCAGCCGATTCCGGCGGCGCGATTGACCGAGGCGCTGGCGGCCGGCTGGAAGAATTAAGCGACAATCAGGGCTGCGCCAGGCGTCGGACTGGGTCCATTGTCGCGGCGTAGCGCGTAAACTGGCCCGACCTGCAGATGAGCGGATCGGATATGACCGTGCTGACAAACACACTGGTATTTCTCGCCACCCTGGCCGGTATGGAGCTGTTCGCCTGGTGGGCGCACAAGCATGTGATGCATGGCTGGGGTTGGGGCTGGCACAAGTCGCACCATGAGCCGCGCACCGGCTGGTTCGAGAAGAATGATCTGTATGCAGTGGTATTTGCCGGGGTCGCGATCCTGCTGATCGCGCTGGGTACGGCGGGCTACGGCCCGCTGGAATGGATCGGCGCCGGCATGACGGCCTATGGCTTTCTATATTTCGTCGCCCATGACGGCCTGGTCCACCACCGCTGGCCGCTACGCTACGTACCGCGCAAGGGCTACCTCAAGCGTCTCTATCAGGCCCACCGCCTGCACCATGCGGTAGAGGGCAAGGAGCGCTGCGTGTCCTTCGGCTTCCTCTACGCGCCGCCGCTTCCGGTGCTCAAGCAGCAGCTGCGCGAGCTGCATGATGGTCCGTTGCACAAGACAAACGCTAAGCCCGACGGGGACGTTTCCAGAGGGAATCAGGGCGCGGCGTGAGCTGCATCCGACGCGAAGCCAGCGTCAGCAGTCCTCCGCCCAGCAGAAACTGCAATTTCTGCGCACTCGTCGTCGACACCCGCGTGTCCCAGGCCGCTGCGCCGCGCGCTTTCACCTCCACACCGATCTGCCGATAGACCCCATGCGCCGTTGCAATGGACCAGGCCGAACGCAGTGGCAGGTCGCGCAAACCCTGCGAGGCCGACAGGTAGTAAGGCTCGGCTAGATCGACCAGACGGGCCGCCAGCAGCGCCAGCGCAGGCCGGTTATGCGGCAGGCCGATCTCATCGGCCGGAATGCCTGCTTCCGCGAGCCAATCAGCCGGCAGATAGACGCGACCGATCTCCGCGTCCTCGACGATATCGCGAGCGATATTGGTCAACTGAAACGCCAGCCCCAGGTCGCAGGCCCGATCCAGCGTCGCCTCCGCTTCGGCGCCCATCACTTTCGCCATCATCAGGCCCACCACTCCGGCAACGCGGTAGCAGTACAGCAGCGTGTCCTCGAGCGTCTGGTAGCGATACTCCTGCACATCCATGCGGAAGCCCGCCAGATGTTCCAATGGGTATTCTCGTGGTATCTGGTGGCGCTGAACCACTTGCTGGAATGCAGCAAAGGCCGGATCGCTCATCGGCTCCCCGGCATAGGCGCGCTCGGTCAGGTCCACCAGCTCGGCCAGCCGCGCTTCACCGGTGGAGCGATCACCCTCGACCTGGCCGTGCCCCAGCGTCTGGCCATCGATCACGTCATCGCAATGCCGGCACCAGGCATAGAGCATTACCGCGCTCTGGCGGGTGCGTTCGTCGAACAGCTTCGCCGCTGCCGCAAAGCTCTTGGAGCCGACATTGATCGCCTGCGTCGAGTGATCGATGACCTGGTCGTTCATCCGGCCCGCTCCTCCAACATGAAGTCCTCCAGCATCAGGCCGGCCGTGGCCTTGGCCGAACCCACCACACCCGGCACGCCTGCACCGGGATGAGTGCCGGCACCAACGATATAAAGGTTTGGAATCACATCATCGCGGTTATGCGGGCGGAACCAGGCGCTCTGGGTGAGGATCGGCTCCAGCGAAAATGCCGAGCCCAGATGGGCATTGAGCTCGTCACGAAAATCGTGCGGCGTGAAGATCCGGTGGGTAACCAGGTCGTCGCGCAAGCCCGGAATGTAATGACGCTCGAGGTATTCGAAGATGCGGTCGCGGTACTTCGGCCCTTCCACGGCCCAGTCGATATCTGCGGTGCCCAAATGCGGCACGGGGGCCAGCACGTAATGACTGGCGCAGCCTTCCGGCGCCAGCGAGGGGTCGGTTACGCAGGGCGCGTGCAGGTAGAGTGAGAAGTCGTCGGCCAGGGTTTCATGCTTGAAGATCTCATTGATCAGCTCCCGGTAACGTGGCCCGAAGCAGACCGTGTGGTGCTGCAGGTGCTCATGGCGTCGTTTGAGGCCGAAATGAATCACGAACAGCGACATGGAGAAACGCTTGCCGGAGAGCCGCTTGGCCTCTTCGCGACCACGCTGCTCATGCCCGAGCAGTTGCTTGTAGGTGTTGACCACATCGGCGTTGGAGGCCACAGCATCAGCGTTGAAACGGCGGCCGTCCCACGTGGTCACCGCACTCGCCCGACCACCGGCCAGCTCGATGCTCGCCACCTCGGCATTGAGCTCCAGCTTGCCGCCGAGGTCTTCGAACAGCTTGACCATTCCCTGCACCAGCGCCCCGGTGCCGCCGCGCGGAAACCAGACACCGCCCTGGCGCTCCAGCGCGTGGATCAGCGCATAGATGGACGAGGTTTCAAAAGGGTTGCCGCCCACCAGCAGCGAATGAAAGGACAACGCCTGGCGCAGCCGATCGTTCTCCACGAACTTGGAAACCATGCTGTACACGTTGCGCCAGGCTTGCAGTTTGGCCAGCTGCGGGGCGACGCCGATCATGCTGCGAAACGACAGGAAGGGCACGGTGCCGAGCTTGACGTAGCCCTCTTGGTAAACGGCGCGGGAATAGGTGAGAAATTGCTGATAGCCGGCCACATCCTTCGGGTTCAGGGCATGAATCTGCCGGTCCAGTTCGACCTGATCGTTGACGTAATAGAAGCTGTAGCCATCCTCCCAGCACAGCCGGTAGAACGGGCTGACCGGCAGCAACTCGACATAGTCGGCCATGCGCTTGCCCGCACCGGTAAACAGCTCGTCCAGCGCCGGAGGGTCGGTGATTACCGTCGGGCCGGCGTCGAAAGTGAAGCCCTGATCGTGATAGACGTAGGCGCGGCCGCCCGGCTTATCGCGCTTCTCCAACACGGTGGTCTGAATGCCGGCACGCTGCAGCCGAATCGCCAGCGCCAGCCCACCGAAACCGGCGCCAATCACCACGGCCCGCCTCACACCGCCTGTTTGTTCGTTCATCATTTGTCCTTGTGGTGCAGGTTGCCAGCGGCAAGCGCACGCAGCGCTTCACCCACCGGCACGGGAGGTTTGCCCGAGACGATGCGCAAGCGGTCCCAGGTGGTCAGGTTGGCCGCGTAGAAGCGCTGGATCAGCGGCTCACGCAAGCGATAGAAACGCTGCATGACCGCCCAGCGGCGATCCGCCGGTCCGGCCATGAACAGCATGCGATTGAGCAATCGGAAGAACCCACGTTGACGCCACTGCTGCATCGAATAGCCGCGAATCGCGGCGAACAGGCTGTCTGCATCCCAGCGATTCAGCGCGACCAGGTGATCGGCGAGGCGTACCGCATCAGGCAGTGAATAGCCTGTCGTCGGATGAAACAGAGCAGCAGACAGCCCCGTCTGCGGCACGCCACGCGCCTCGTCCCAGAACGCCGGCAAATCACCGGAGAGCACGATGGGCAGCACGCCCTGTTCTTCTCGCAGCAGTTCGGCGATGACCCAGCCACGCTCGCTGGCATAGCGGGCAATGTTGTCGCGCAACGCGCCAAGCGAAACGGCATCGCCATCGGCGTAGTAGGTGTCTTCGATCAACAGGGTGTCGGCGCTGAGCGGCAGCACATAGACGAACCGGTAGCCATCCTGCTGGGCGACGCTGGCGTCCATGATGATCGGCTCCAGCAAGCCGTGCGGCTGAAGCAGGCGTAGTTCCTGGCCAAGGAATTTCTGGAAGCCCAATGCCAGCTGACCGCTTCGACGGACCCCTCGCCCGTCGATTACCGCGCCAGCCCGCAACACTTTGCCGCACGCCAGCCGCACCTGCCGGGGCTCTACGTGCGTGACAGTGGCTTTCAGACTTACGCCGTCAGCCAGCTCCGACATCAGCAACTGATGGAAGCGATGGGAAAAGATGCTGGCATAGCCGCTGCCCAAACGGCGTTGAAGATCCGGGAAAATCACCTCGTAGCCAGGCCAGCGATTGCCCACCAGCGGCTCCAGCCAGGTCTGTTGGACTGGCGTCAGATCGTGTTCGTGAAAGGACCAGGTATGGTTGCCGCCGAGGGTTTCGCCCTGCTCGATGACCAGCAACCGCAAATCCGGACGCGCCTGCCGCAGGCGCAGGGCCAGCAGCCCGTTGGCCAGGCCGCCGCCGACGAGGATCAGGTCCGCATCAGCCATGTTCGGCCCTCTGCAACGCCGGCGATGCGACGCCGAGGGCTGCCTCGATCAGTTGCGCTGCCCGCGGCGCCCCACCAGCAGCACGAACCTCATTGCCCAGAAGTCGGGCACGCTGAGCGAAATCGGGCTCGCGCAACAACCGACGCAGGCCCTGCACGATCCGTCGGCGACTGGCCAGACGCGGATCGAGCTTCAAGCCAACGCCTGCATGCACCACCCGAGCGGCTACGCCGGGCTGATCGAAGGCAATCGGCAACGCCAGGCTCGGCACCCCTGCTTCCAGCGCGTCGAGTACGGTGTTGAGCCCGGCATGGGTGACTACGGCATCGGCTCGCGCCAGCACCGCACGCTGGGGTGCGAAGTCGGTGACCCAGCTGGCGCCAGCCTTGAGCAGTCGTTGCTCCTGGCGCCGATCAAGCCGCCCGCAATGCGCGATCAGCAGTTGTACATCGAGATCGCGGCACGCCTCCGCTATCCGCTGGAACAGGCCGAAGCGATCGCCTTGCAGGGTGCCCAGCGAGGCGAACACGAATGGCCTGCCGGTAGCGACCGGAATCGTCATCGCTGGCTCGTCAGTCAACGCCGAGCGCAGCGGGCCGATGCCGTGGAAGTAGTCAGGCAGGGCGGAACGTGGAAAATCGAAACCAGGTGTGGTCTGGCTCAACTGCAACAAAGGCGACAGGCATTCATCGAGGCGCTGGCGAGGCGGCAGACCGAACGCTGCTGCATGGCGCGAGATAACGTTGGCGTGCGCCTGCATCGCGCGGTCATAGACGCCACTGCTGTGCAGATTCAACTGCTCGCCCCAGGGCGTCGCACGATAGCGCCAAGGCATGACCGGCAGCGGCACCAGCGCCTCACGGTTGACTGGCAAGGCACAGGCCACCGACACGAACGGCAGCCCCAGGTACTCGGCGACAAGCCCGCCACCCGGCTCCATCTGATCTGCAATGACGCACTCTGCGCCGATGGAGCGAAGCACGGCAGGTGCCTCTCGGCAGAACATATCGGTTGCCGAAGCCATATCGGCGATCACCCGGCGTATGCCCCAGGGCCCTCCGGGGCGTGCCGCACGGTCGATCACAGCCCTGAGCGAGCCTGGCGGATGCGAGCCCGCGCCGACCTGGGCAAAACCCAATCGAGGGTGGCGCAATACTGCGGCCACATCGGCCTGCTGCACGACTGTCACACGGTGCCCGCGCGCCAACAACTCAGAGACGAGCGCTTCCATCGCCCGCACGTGGCTGTGGAAAGGCGGTGCGATCACGGCGAAATGAGTCATTGGAACGAACCTCGTCGGCTGGCAGAGCAGCAAACCTGACGACACATCACAGCTTGGACGGGTCGAACGGGGTCAGGAGCGGCGCTTTGGCCAGCTCCGCCAGATTGGCCGAGCCCGTACAGAAGCAGGCAATGCGCAGCTGCTCGATCAGCACCTGGAAATGCTTGACCACGGCTTCCGGTCCGATCAGCGCTGCGTCCAGCACGCCGGCAGCCTGCCCCACCAGGTTGGCGCCCAGACGAATCGCCTTGGCCGCATCGATGCCGTCACGAATGCCGCCGGATGCGATGAGCTGAGCAGCGGGGCACGCGCGGCGAACAGCCGCAATCGCCTGCGCGCTGGGTATGCCCCAGCCGGTGAACGCTTTGGCAATGGCGCGCTGCTGCGGATCCAGGGTTCGTTCCGCCTCTACCGCCGCCCAGCTGGTACCGCCGGCACCGGCGACGTCGATTACCGATACGCCGGCATCGAGCAATCGCTGCGCCACGCTTGGAGAAATGCCCGCACCCACCTCTTTTGCTACCAACGGCACCGGCAAGCGCAAGGCCAGTGCCTCGAGCGCCGCGTACACGCCTATCCAGTTGCGATCACCGCCAACCTGCACTGCTTCCTGCAACGGGTTCAGATGGATGATCAGTGCATCGGCCTGAATCATGTCGACGGCGCGCTGCGCCTCATCCAACCCGTAGCCGGCAACCAACTGCGCCGCTCCGAAATTGGCCAGCAAATGGATCGACGGCGCGAGTTCGCGCAACTGCCGGGTCAGCCCCTGATCTGCGTCGGTTTCCAGTGCGATTCGTTGCGAGCCCACCGCCAGGGCAATCCCCAACACCTCGGCGGCCTCGGCCAGGTTTCGATTGATCTGAGTCGCCCGCGCCGCGCCGCCCGTCATCGAGCTGATCAGCAGGGGGGCTGAGAGGGGTCGGCCGAACAGCACGGCGCGAATATCGATGTCGTCGAGACGCAACTCCGGAACCGCGCAGTGCTCGAAAGTCAGGGCAGCGTAGCCTGGATCGACAGCGGAACAGGCGCGGCGCGGGTCGAGAACGATGTCCAGGTGGTCGTTCTTACGTTCCGCAATAGTTTCTTTAGTCATGCAGCGCCTCGTTCGATGACCTTATGTGGACGGTAGTGGTCATTAAAAGTGCCAAGACTTATACACTCTGTACAGGTATTGTCACGATATCTAACGAAAAACGATACAGGAGGTCGTCATGGCCATCGCTTTGCCGGACACGCACCACGACTTCGGGCGGACAGTCAGTACGCTGCGTGCACAGGTTGACGAGCGGCTTGGCCAGTGGCTACCGCTAGCGCCTCCGCAAGATGCCATCGCCACCGCCATGCGTGAAGGCACAATCGCGCCGGGAAAGCGTGTCCGACCATTGCTGCTGCTATTGACCCTCAAGGATCTGCAGCAGGACGCGACGGCCTTCGATGCCGGCCTCGACCTGGCTTGCGCCCTGGAGATGGTGCACGCCGCCTCACTGTTTCTTGATGACATGCCGTGCATGGACAACGCCGAGCTGCGCCGTGGCCGGCCGACCATTCACCGTGAGTTCGGCGAAGACGTCGCGGTCCTCGGCTCGGTCGCCCTGCTCAGCCAAGCATTCAGCATAGCCGCCTCGACAGCCAGCATCGACGCGTCGACGCGCAATCAACTGGTGCGTCTGCTGTCGCAAGCCACCGGCGCGCAGGGCCTGGTTCGCGGCCAGTTTCACGATCTGCGTGAGGGGCAACGCGCGCGCCCGCTCGAAGCCATTGCCCATACCAACCGCCTGAAGACCTGCCCGCTTTTCACGGCTGCGGTGGAGTCCGCTGCGCTGCTGGCCGATGCCAGCGCGAGCTGCACGCGCCATCTCAACGGTTTTGCCACCGAACTCGGGCTTGCCTTCCAGCTCCTCGACGATCTGGCCGACGGGCTCAGCCCTCAGCAGATCGGCAAGGATTCCGGCAAAGACGCCGGAAAAAGCACCGTAGTCGCCCTGCTCGGCCCCGAGGCGGCGCGCCAGCACATCGAAGAACATCTGGCTCGTGCCGAACAGCATTTGATCGACGCAGGCATCGGCGACGGTCACCTTGCACAGCTGCTCGAATATTTCTGCGCGAAGCCACACTAAGGCCGCCCAGGCAACCCCCAAAAGACGCTGCTGTGTCGACCCATCACTCGAATGTATGGTGCTAGGCAGCCGTCTCGCCGGCTCCTTAGACTCGAGTGCATGTAAACGGAGGATTTTTCCATGCCCGAGACTCTGCTCTGCCCGCGTAACCTGGCATTCGAACTCTACGAAGTACTCGACGCCGAAGGCTTGACCCAGCGCGAACGCTTTGCCGACCACAGCCGCGAAACCTTCGACGCGGCCATCGACACCGCCCGCAGCATTGCCGAGAACCTCTTCGCCCCGCACAACCGCAAGGCAGACGAGAACGAGCCGATCTACAAGGACGGCGAAGCGGTGCTGATTCCGGAAGTGAAACCTGCCGTCGATGCGTTCATCGAGGCCGGCTTTCACAACGCGTCGCGCAGCTTCGACGATGGCGGCATGCAGCTGCCCAATCTGCTTTCACGGGCCTGTTTCGCTCACTTCCAGTCGGCCAACATTGGCACCTCGTCATACCCGATGCTGACCATGGGCGCGTCGCACCTGATCGAGGTGTTCGGCAGTGATGAACAGAAACAGCTTTTTCTCCAGCCCATGCTTGAAGGCCGCTTCTTCGGCACCATGGCGCTGACCGAGCCGCACGCCGGTTCATCCCTGTCCGATCTGCGTACCCGCGCCGAGCCGGCCGGCGACGGTAGCTATCGCCTGAAGGGCAACAAGATCTTCATCTCCGGTGGTGATCATCCGCTGTCGGAAAACATCGTGCATATGGTCCTGGCCAAGCTGCCCGACGCCCCGCCCGGTGTGAAAGGCATCAGCCTGTTCATCGTCCCCAAGTTCCTGGTCAACGATGACGGTAGCCTCGGCAAGCGCAACGACGTGATCCTGGCTGGGCTGTTCCACAAGATGGGCTGGCGCGGCACCACCTCCACGGCGCTGAACTTCGGCGACAACGGCAACTGTGTCGGCTACCTGGTGGGCGAGCCGCACAAGGGCCTGTCGTACATGTTCCAGATGATGAACGACGCGCGCATCGGCGTTGGCATGGGCGCGATCATGCTCGGTTACGCCGGCTACCTGTACTCGCTCAACTACGCGCGGGAACGACCACAAGGCCGCCTGCCAGATGGCAAGAACCCGGCATCGTCACAGGTTCCGATCATCCAGCACACCGACGTCAAACGCATGCTGCTGATGCAGAAAGCCTACGTCGAAGGCGCCTTCGATCTCGGCCTCTATGCCGCGCGTATCGTTGACGAAGAGCAGACCGCAGGGACCGAGGAAGAGCGCAAGAGCGCCCACGAGCTGCTGGACCTGCTCACCCCGATCGTCAAATCCTGGCCTTCGGAGTACTGCCTTAAAGCCAACGAGATGGCCATTCAGATCCTGGGCGGCCATGGCTACACTCGTGAGTACCCGGTTGAGCAGTACTACCGCGACAACCGACTGAACCCGATTCATGAAGGTACGCACGGCATCCAGTCACTCGACCTGCTGGCACGCAAGCTGACGCAGAACGGCGGCGCCGGGCTGCGCCAGTTACTCGGTCTGATCCAGGGTACCTGCAAGCGCGCGGGCGAATTCAGCTCGCTGGATGCGCTGCGGCAGCCGCTGGAGCAGCTCCTGGCGCGCCTGACCGAGGTCACCCAAGCGCTGCTCGGCGACCTGATGGCTGGCAAGATCAACCAGGCACTGGCTAACTCGGCCCTGTACCTCAAGGTATTCGGTCACGCCGTGATCGGCTGGCGTTGGCTGGAGCAGGCGATTCACGCCGAGCAGGGGCTGGCGAAGGGCAACGAGGCGGACGTCGCTTTCTATCGCGGCAAGTTGCAAGCTGCACGCTATTTCCTGACGTGGGAAGTGCCGAGCTGCCATCACGAACTGGATCTGCTGGCCGGTCGTGACGACACCTGCCTGACCATGCAGGAAGACTGGTTCTGACCTGGCGCCCGACACGTTGTACGTGTCGGGCGGCCACAACCATTCAAGGCGCCGTTTATCGGCGCCACCTTCCTCATCCGAAACGCCCGTCGCTCCGCCGGGCTTTTTTGACAGCACGTCAAAACCGCGGGTTAGAATCGCTGGCATGCAGCCTGCATGCTTGCCAGCAGCACTAACCTTCGGAGAGCGCGTTTGGATATCGGCAACATCAACCAACTGTTCTTTGTCGGTGCTCTGTTGGTTGCGGCGAGCATCCTGATGAGCTCTCTGTCGACACGTCTCGGCGTGCCGATCCTCGTCATCTTTCTCGCGGTCGGCATGCTCGCGGGCGTCGACGGCATCGGCGGCATCGTCTTCGACGACTACTCGCTGGCCTTTCTGATCAGCAACCTGGCCCTCGCAATCATCCTGCTCGATGGCGGTATGCGCACCCGCGCCGCCACCTTCCGCGTCGCACTCTGGCCAGCGTTTTCGCTGGCTACAGCAGGGGTGGTTGTCACGTCCGGCCTGACCGGTCTAGCTGCAGCCTGGCTATTTGATCTACCCATGATGCAGGGCTTGCTGATCGGCGCCATCGTCGGCTCGACAGATGCCGCCGTGGTGTTCAACCTGCTGAACGGCCGGGGGCTCAACGAACGGGTCGGTTCAACATTGGAAATCGAGTCGGGCAGCAACGACCCGATGGCGATGTTTCTCACCGTCGCGCTGATCGACATGCTCGCCTCCGGCCAGACCGGGTTCGGCTGGGGCTTCTTCATCAGCCTGCTGCAGCAGTTCGGTATCGGTACCCTGCTCGGCCTTTCTGGCGGCTGGCTGCTGCTGCACCTGATCAACCGCCTTTCTGTCGCGGACGGGCTCTACCCGCTGCTGGCCGTCGCTGGTGGCATCATGATTTACGCGCTGTCCGGCGCCATCGGCGGCAGTGGCATTTTGGCGGTCTACGTCTGTGGCCTGCTGCTGGGCAACCGCCCCATCCGCAACCGTCATGGCATCCTGCACATGTTCGACGGCCTCGCCTGGCTCAGCCAGATCGGCATGTTCCTCGTGCTCGGCCTGCTGCTCACGCCCAGCCAGCTGTTGCCCATCGCCCTGCCGGCACTGGCCCTTTCACTGTGGATGATCCTCTTCGCCCGCCCACTGGCAGTGTTTATCGGGCTGTCGCCGTTTCGCAGCTTCCACCTGCGTGAGCGCCTGTTCATTTCCTGGATCGGGCTGCGCGGCGCGGTGCCGGTGATTCTCGCGGTATTTCCGCTGATGGCCGGGCTGGAAAACGCCCAGCTGTTTTTCAACGTAGCGTTCTTCATCGTGCTGGTTTCGCTGCTCCTGCAAGGCACCACCCTGACCTGGGCCGCGAAGAAGGCCAAGGTCGAGGTGCCGCCCTCGCCGCTGCCGATCTCCCGCGCAGGGTTGCAGATCCACACAACCAGTCAGTGGGAACTGTTCATCTATCGCCTGACCGCCAAGAAGTGGTGCATCGGCGCAGCGCTGCGTGAATTGAAGATGCCCACTGGCACACGCATCGCAGCCCTGTTCCGCGGCAAGGCACTGCTGCACCCATCGGGCAGCACGCGCCTGCAAGTCGACGACATCCTTTGCGTCATCGGCCACGAGGAAGACCTCCCGGCGCTTGGCAAGCTGTTCAGCGAGGCCCCGCAGCGCGGCCGAGACATGCGTTTCTTCGGCGACTTCATCCTTGAAGCCGAGGCCGAGATGAGCGCCCTTGCGGCCCTGTATGGCCTGAAACTGGGCGAAGTCGACGGCAGTCAGCAGATCGGCGACTTCATGGCCGAGCGCGTCGGCGGCAAGCCGGTTACGGGCGATCAGATCGAATGGAACGGCCTGACCTGGACCATCGCCGCCATGGAGCATGGCCAGGTGCGCAAGGTTGGCCTGAAGTTTCCCGAGGGCAACAAACCGGGTCCATCGCTGCATTTCTGAAGCGCGGTACAGCCGCGACGCACCGAGCCAGAGCGTTCCGATCTATGGGCTCGCCTCGGCGTTCTGCAGCCCTTAGACTCCGCACTCTTTTCTTCACTCGATAATGTTCATGGCACCCTTGCGTATCTTCTTGCTGGCGACCCTGCTCGCCTTCGTTCCCGCCTCAGCATTCGCTCAATCCATTCCAGGCCTGACCGGCACCAAACCGGCCGCCGAAGAGGCGAAACCTGCACAGCCGAGCGCTGACGAACGTGCTCAACGCCTTGCTGAGCAGGCCGCGACCGCGCAGCAGCGACTGACCGAACTGAAGGCCGAACTCGCCAGCGCGCCGAAGGAAATCGCCGAGTCCCAGCGAGATCTGAGCAAACTCAAGAGCAGCGACACCAGCGATCTGGTCGAAAAGCTGGCCAAACTGAAGATGCCGGCCCTCGAGCAACGCCTGGCAGAGCGTGTCGAGGAGTTGTCGACCTGGCAGACAGCGCTGACCGCGGCTAACAGCATGATCATCAGCGCGCAGACGCGTCCCGAGCGCGCTCAGGCCGATATCAGCAAGTCGCAGATGCGGATCGACGAGATCAACAACCTGCTCAAGGCCGGCCGCGAAAACGGCAAGCCACTGAGTGATGAACGCCGCGCCCTGCTTGCGGCGGAAAAGTCCGCCCTCAACGCGCAGATCGAACTACGTCGCAACGAACTGGCCGGCAACAGCTTGCTGCAGGACCTGGGTATTGCTCGCCGCGATCTGCTGTCCGAGCGCATCGCCCGTGCCGAGCGCGAAACCATGGCGCTGCAGACGGCCATCAACAACAAGCGCCGGGAAGAATCCGAACAGACCGTCGCCGAATTCTCGCTAAAGGCCGAGAAGACCGGCTCCGACAAGTTGCTGCCGGCCGAAAGCGCCGAGAACAAGCGTTTGTCTGGCTACCTCTTGCGAGCCACCGAGCGGCTCAACGACCTCACCCAGCAGAACTTGCAGACCCGCCAGCAGCTCGACACGCTCAACCAGGCCGACCAAGCACTGGAAGAACAGATCGCCGTTCTTGAGGGCAGTCTGCTGCTGTCGAAGATCCTCTCGCAGCAGAAGCAGGCCCTGCCGCAGCTCTCGCTGGATAGCAACCTGGCGGATGAGATCGCTGATATTCGGCTCTATCAGTTCGAGCTGAACCAGCGCCGCGAAGCCGCCGGCAACGTCGAAGACTATGTAGAGCAACAGCTGGCCAGTCAGCCTCCCAGCGAGGTGACTCCCGAATTACGCAGTGCGTTGCTGGAGCTGGTTCGCACACGCAGCGAGCTGCTCGATCGACTCAACCATTCGTTGAACGCTCTGCTGAGCGAGTCGATTACGCTGCAGCTGAACCAGCGCCAACTGCAGAGCAAGGCCGAAGCTCTGCGCAATACGCTGGACGAGCAGATGTTCTGGATCCCCAGCAATCGGCCACTCGATCTGGACTGGTTCAAGAGCGTGCCCACGTTGCTCGACCGCCAGCTGCGGGCGATGCCCTGGGGCTCGGTGTTCGAAGCCTTAGGCGCGGGCCTGCTGGAGCGGCCACTGTTCTTCGTTCCGCTGTTGCTGATGATCGGCGTGCTGCTCTGGCGCCGTCAGGCGATCAATACCAAGCTGGACTCGCTGAGCAGCGACATCGGGCATTTCCGTGACGACAGCCAGCTGCACACGCCAATGGCGCTGCTGCTGAATCTGTTGCTGGCGCTGCCGGGCGCATTGTTTCTCGCGCTGTGCGGTTACCTGCTGCAGATGGACGGGCGCGGGCAGAACGACGCCCTCGGCGCCGCGTTCTATCAGATGGCGCAGGCCTGGTTGGTGTTCTATAGCGCGTATCGGATGCTCTCGCCCAATCGGGTCGCTGAAACGCACTTCGGCTGGTTCCGTCCGCAGGTCACCTTCCTGCGCAACGAAATCCGACGGCTGGGGCTGGTGGTCATGGCCCTGGTGGCCGTGGTGGCGATTGCCGAACATCAACCGGGCAATCTAGTCGACGATGTGATCGGCATCGTCGTGGTCCTGGTCTGCTTCGCCTTGATGAGCTGGCGCCTCACGCGCCTGTTGCTGAAAGGTCCGGCCAGCCAGAACGCGTCACCGCTTCAGCGCTTCATCGGTCTGCTGTTCAGCCTCCTGCCGCTGGTACTGATCCTGGTGGTGGGTTTTGGCTATTACTACACGGCGCTGAAACTGACCGGGCGCTTGATCGATACGTTGTATCTCCTGCTGGCCTGGATCGTCATCGAAGCGACGCTGATTCGCGGGCTGACCGTCGCTGCTCGCCGACTTGCTTACCAGCGTGCCCTGGCCAAGCGTGAAACTCAGCCCGACGAACCCATAGACAGCAGCGAGGCAAGCGGTGAGGACGGCCTCGATATCGAGCAGGTCAACCAGCAGTCCCTGCGCCTGACCCGCCTGGCGATGTTCGGCCTGTTCTTCGCGGTGCTCTATTGGGTCTGGGCGGATCTGATCAGCGTGGTCTCCTACCTCGATAACGTCGTGCTCTACGAATTCGTCAGTGGTGCTGGCGACACCGCCACGACCAATGCCATCACCCTTAACAACCTGCTTGGGGCTCTGCTGATCGTCGCCATCACGGTGGCCCTGGCGCGCAACCTGCCGGGTCTGCTGGAAGTGCTGGTGTTATCAAAACTGCACCTGGCGCAGGGCAGCGCCTATGCCACCACGACGCTGCTGTCGTATCTGCTGGCCGGCATCGGCTTCGTCTCCTTCCTGTCGACGCTTGGCGTCAGCTGGGACAAGCTGCAGTGGCTGGTGGCCGCGCTCTCGGTTGGCCTGGGCTTTGGCATGCAGGAAATATTCGCCAACTTCATTTCCGGTCTGATCATCCTCTTCGAACGTCCGGTGCGGATCGGCGATGTGGTGACCATCGGCAATCTCTCAGGCACGGTCAGCCGGATTCGCATCCGTGCCACCACCATTACCGACTTCGACCGAAAAGACATCATCGTCCCAAACAAGACCTTCATCACCAGCCAGCTGGTGAACTGGTCCCTGAGCGACACCATCACCCGCGTGACGATCAAGGTTGGCGTCGCCTATGGATCCGATCTGGATCTGGTGAAAAAACTGCTCTACAAGACCGCGAATGAAAACCCGCGGGTGTTGAAGGAGCCGGAGCCGCTCGTATTCTTCCTGACCTTTGGCGAGAGCACGCTCGACCACGAGCTGCGCGTCCACGTACGCGACCTCGGCGACCGCAACCCCGCCACCGATGAGATCAACCGGGCCATCGACCGCGAATTCGCCAAGGCCGGTATCTCGATCGCCTTCCGCCAGGTCGATGTATTCCTGAAAAACTTCGACGGTAAACAGCTACACCTGGGAACCGCGCCACGGCTCGCTCAGCCCGATAACCAGGGCGCTACGCCGCCCACCGACAGTCAGGCCTGAGGAACGTCACCTCCTTTCCCGGCCTCCAAACATAAAGCGCGCCCGCACAGGGCGCCGAACCGCAAGGTGCCGGAGCCCCCGTGAAGACGCTTACCGAGCTGAATTTCGACAACCGCTTCGCCCAGTTGGGCGAGGTTTTTTCTTCTGAAGTCACGCCCCAGCCGCTCGAGAATCCGCGCCTGGTAGTGGCCAGCGAAGCCGCCATGGCCTTGCTCGATCTCGACCCGGCAACCAAGGACGATCCGCTGTTCACCGACCTGTTCGCCGGCCACAAGCTCTGGAGCACGGCGGAACCACGTGCGATGGTCTATTCCGGCCACCAGTTCGGCAGCTACAACCCGCAATTGGGCGATGGCCGTGGTCTGTTGCTCGGTGAGGTGGTCAACGAGGCGGGCGAGCATTGGGATCTGCACCTCAAAGGCGCCGGCATGACGCCCTATTCCCGCATGGGTGACGGCCGTGCCGTGCTGCGTTCATCAATCCGCGAGTTTCTTGCCAGCGAGCACCTGCACGCGCTGGGTATTCCCAGCTCCCGCGCGCTCTGCGTGACCGGTTCGGAGACGCCGGTCTACCGTGAACGCCAGGAGCGCGGCGCAATGTTGATGCGCCTCGCGCCCAGCCACGTCCGCTTCGGCCACTTTGAATTCTTCTACTACACCAAGCAGCATGACGAATTGAAGAAGCTGCTTGATCATGTTGTCGAAAGCCACTTTTCCGAATGCCTGGAGCATCCAGAGCCATACCATGGCTTCTTCCGTGAAGTGCTGGAGCGCACCGCGGAAATGGTCGCAAGATGGCAGGCCTATGGCTTCTGCCATGGCGTGATGAACACCGACAACATGTCGATCCTGGGCATCACATTCGACTTCGGCCCTTACGCCTTCCTCGACGACTTCGATGCGCGCTTTGTCTGCAACCACTCCGACCATGCCGGCCGGTATTCCTACGAGAATCAGGTCCCAATTGCGCACTGGAACCTCGCCGCGCTGGCGCAGGCGCTGACGCCCTTCATCGCCATCGAGCAGCTGCGGGCGACCATGGACCTGTTCCTGCCGATCTACGAAACGGTGTGGCTCGATCTGATGCGCAAACGGCTCGGCTTGCAGACCGCCGAGGAGAGCGACAAAGAGCTGATCCAGCGCTTGCTACAGCTGATGCAGAGCAGCGCCATCGACTACACGCGCTTCTTCCGCGAACTCGGTGACAGCCCGGCAGAGAAGGCTGTGGCTCGGCTGCGTGACGATTTCGTCGACATCAAAGCCTTCGATGACTGGGCCGCGACCTACCGCCAGCGTTCCGAGCGCGAAAGCGTCGATCACGAGGCGCGCCGGACCCGCATGCAGGCTGCCAACCCAAAGTACATTTTGCGCAACTACCTGGCGCAAAAGGCAATCGAGGCCGCCGAGGCAGGCGACTACGGCCCGGTGCGCGAGCTGCATGGGGTGCTTAGCCGCCCCTTCGACGAGCAGCCGGGCAAGGAGCACTACGCCGAGCGCCCGCCGGAATGGGGCAAACACCTGGAAATCAGCTGCTCGTCCTGAGCCATGGCGCTGCGCAGAATGCTGCGCAGGCTTTGGCTTAGGGCGATCGCCCTGTAGTTGTGAAGCGAACAATGGCGGGTGCTAGAGAGACATGCGCCAAATGTTGCGCAACTGCGGGCAGGATGTTGCCCAACTAAATGTGAGCGATGGCGCAGAGCAGACGGTCTCGACCTCAGTTGATATGTCTAACTAATTGAAACGTAAGGATTAAATATAGCTGGCACGCGCCTTGTACTTATTCTGCTGCCATTCTGGCATTCAACAAGGCAAGGAGAGCGTTCATGCCAACACCCGCGTATCTGTCCCTCGAAGGCACCAAGCAAGGCCTGATCACCGCAGGCACCTTCACCGAGGACTCGGTCGGCAATATTTTCCAGGAAGGACACGAAGACCAGATTCTGGTGCAGGCTTTCCAGCACCAGGTCATCATCCCGCGCGACCCTCAGTCCGGCCAACCCACCGGCCAGCGCGTGCACAAGCCGCTGATGATCACCAAGGTGTTCGACAAGTCGTCGCCACTGATCTTCAATGCTCTGACCTCGGGTGAACGCCTGAACAAGTGCCGCCTGGAGTGGTACCGCACCTCCTCCACCGGTACTCAGGAGCACTACTTCACAATCGAACTGGAAGATGCGGTGATCGTCGACGTGCAGTCGCGCATGCCCAACTGCCAAGACCCGAACATGTCCCACTTCACCCATCTGGAAGACGTGTACTTCACCTACCGCAAGATCGTCTGGACCCACGAAGTCTCCGGTACTTCTGGCTCCGACGACTGGCGTACCCCGATCTCGGCCTAAGCCTCGATCAGGCCTCGCGGCCACGGTTAATCCACATCGGCCAGGTTTACCTGGCCGATGCGTTCCTAGCTGGCGCATTCGGCAAACAATGTAGTGCTTCACACGGATATTTCGCCAAAAGGGCGAGAATAGCTGCCAGATTTCTGCGGAACTGGATGCCTCTCCAATCCGCGCTACGGCACGCCAGAAATACAGGCGATGCCGCCTTGCGAACCGTTACCGGCTCGCCGCCATGGACTGGTTACAAAGGAACAGGGAATGTTCAATCCGGCTAACGACACGCACTTCAGCCTTGTGATTGAAGGCGCTCAATATGACTTGCAGGTACTCGAATTCAAGGGTCGGGAGGCTATCTCGCAGCCCTTCGCGTTCGACCTCGAACTGGTCAGCGAGCGCTCCGATATCGATCTGGAAAGCCTGCTACGTCAGCGCGCCTTTCTAGCCTTGTCGCCTGCCGGCAAGGGTATCCATGGCTTGATCTACAGCGCAGCGCAAGGCAATTCAGGCAAACGCCTGACGCGCTATCGCGTCACCTTGCGTCCGCAGCTAGCATATCTATCTCACCGCACCAACCAGCGCATCTTCCAGCACCTCTCGGTGCCGCAGATCATCGCCAAGGTTCTAGAAGAGCACGGCATTCTCGCCGGAGACGGCCACCGTTTCGATCTTGGCCCGGTGGTCTATCCCAAGCGGGACTACTGCGTTCAATACGATGAAACGGATCTTCAGTTCCTCCAGCGCCTCTGCGAGGAAGAAGGCATTCACTACCACTTCAAGCACAGCGATGCCGGCCACATGCTGGTGTTCGGTGATGACCAGACGGTATTTCCGACACTTGCCTCGGTTGCCTATCAGCAGGACAGCGGTCTGGTTGCCGATGAGCCGGTCATCAAGCGCTTTGGCGTGCGCGTCGAGACCCGCACCGGCCGCGTCTCCCGCCGCGATTACGATTTCGAGAAGCCCCGTCTGACCATGGAGGCGGCGGTTAGAAGCAACACCCAGCCCGACCTCGAGGATTACGACTATCCCGGCCGCTTCGTCGACCGCGAGCGAGGCAAGCATCTATCCCGGCGCGCGCTGGAACGCCATCGCCACGACTTCGAACTGGCTGAGGGAGAAAGCGACCAGTCGCTGCTGGTCAGCGGCCATTTTCTACCACTCAGCGATCATCCGCGCGGCGACTGGAATCAGCTATGGCTGCTGACTGAAGTTTTCCACGAAGGCAAGCAACCGCAGGTGTTGGAAGAGTCCATCACTGACTCAGGCATCGCCGCGCTGACTCCCTTTCCCCTAAGTGGAGGGGAAAGGGAAGCCCGGCTAAGGGATGAGAGGTCCCTTGCCAACAACGACTTCACCCAAGGCTACCGAAACCAGTTCACTGCGACCCCTTGGGCTGTCCCCTTCCGCCCCGCACTTCGCCACCCCAAACCACGCATCCTCGGCAGCCAGAGCGCGGTCGTAACCGGCCCGGCCAGCGAAGAGGTCCACTGCGACGAATACGGCCGAGTGAAGGTGCAGTTTTTCTGGGATCGCGAAGGCAAAGCCGATGAGCACACGAGCTGCTGGCTGCGTGTCAGCTCAAGCTGGGCCGGCGACCGATATGGCGGAATCGCCATCCCGCGCGTGGGGATGGAAGTGCTGGTCACCTTCCTCGAAGGCGACCCCGACCAGCCCCTGATCACCGGCTGCCTGTACCACAAGGAAAACGCCGTCCCTTACGACCTGCCTACGAACAAGACCCGCAGCGTCTTCAAGACCCTGAGTTCACCCGGTGGTGGCGGCTACAACGAACTACGCATCGAAGACCGCAAAGGCGCCGAGCAGATCTACCTCCACGCCCAGCACGACTGGGACGAGAACATTGAAAACGACCAGAAGATCCGCGTCGGCCACGAACGGCACGACACCGTCGAGGCCAATAGCTACAGCGAATTCCGCGCCGAAGAACACCGCACCACGCACGCCGACCGCCGCAGCGAAATCAAAGCAGACGACCATCTGACCGTCGGCAATAACCAGCACGTCAAGATCGGCACCGGCCAGTTCGTCGAAGCCGGTCAGGAAATCCACCTCTCCAGCGGCCTGAAAGTGGTCCTCGAAGCCGGCAGCGAGCTGACTTTTAAAGCAGCGGGTAGTGTTATCAAGCTCGACGGTAGCGGCATCACGATGGTCGGGCCGCTGATCAGGATGAATTCGGGTGGTTGTCCCGGGAGGGGGGCGGGAGCGGCGCCGATTTTGCCTGGGCGAGTTAGGCCGGCAGATGTGGATATGGAGGGTAGGCTGCTGGTACCTGCCCAGCGCCAGGCGTTATTGCGAACGACACCAAGGTGTGAGATATGCGAGCGAGCCAACCAGGAAGCCGAAGCATGAGCCGCAATTTCCTGCTCGTGGACGGTGTGCTTCGTCAGGACGCCCTGCAATGGCTTTATGGGGTAGGGGAGCCTATCGAGGTCATTCCTCTCTACAGCGGCACCCGCTGGGACGGCGTCAAAGAGCTCGGCCCAATTCTGGTTGGTCTGGACAGCCATTCGTCCTTACTGGGTGAATGGCGAAGCAGCCCCTCTCTTCAGCGCCAGGCCAGCAGAATACAAAGCTCGTCATCACTGAACGATGTCGCCAATCACCTGAGCCAGTTCATCACCATCACGGACAATTTAGGTAGCTACAGCCTCTTCCGTTTCGCGGATCCGCTGGTGACCTCTTACTGGCTGAACAGCTATCCCCAATCTGCTTATCAAACTCTTCTGGGCCCCATAATCGAATGGCTCGTACCCCTACCCCCGCCTAACTGGGCTCCCTCGCATGCAGTCGAATGGCAGTCCTATCGCTCACAGCCCAACAGCTCCAGATTGGAAGGCAAGCTCAACCATCTCATTGATGATCAGGTTCAGGCGCTCGAACAGGCCTATCGGCGCAGCTTCAAGGAGCGGCTATACGGTTGGTTGATCGAAGATTACCCCCAAACCTTATCAGGGCTTGGTGAACAGGAGCGAGGCCAATGGCTGGAACAACGCTTGCTCGATGCCGAAGCCTGGGGACTGGTCAACGAGCGGAGCATTGCGATCTGGCTCGAGTGCTGCGCCTGTTGGGGCGCTGACTTCGCTACGCGCCCCAACAGCCCATTTCAGGCTTGGTTAGCCAGAACACCAGATGCTCAGACACTACCGCCAGATCGGCGTATTCAAGCCCTGGATGAAGACTGCCTTGCCGGCTAAAGGAACGGATTCCCATGAGAGCGACAGCTTCCGACAAGACCTTGCAACAAGCCAAACGCAATCAGGCCTTTGAAAACAAGCCGGCAAATGCGAGTGGTCAGTGCCCATTAAAAGCGGGCGAAATCGCAATCCACCCCGTTCGCTATGCGATTGATGAGTCACCGGACCGCGGCAGCGCCCAGGGCCCGAATCCGCTACCCAACGGCTGGAGCGCCAGTCATCTACCGAAGCTCAAGACGCGCAGCTATACCCTGCGTCAACTCCGCGATGGCTGGCTGTACGTGTGGGATGAAACAGATCGCACGCTTCACGAGTATCAGGTGAAAGGCCACCAATTCGTCCGCCACAAGTGGAGCAGTGCTCAACTTGGTAAGGATGAACGAAACAACCCCGGTGACAGCAAACCCTACCTGCTTTACTCAAAGCGCAGCCGACTGCTCATCGCCTACACCCCTGTGCAGTGGACCTGGCGTCTGTGCGAAAAAATGCGCAGCAACTCCCAGGAGCAAAAGCGTTGGATGCGTACCCTAAACCTGCCGCAATACTGCACGCAGATGCAGGGAGCACATGCCGCACCTATCCGCGAAATAGGCAGTGCTGTCTCAGATATCCTGGAAGGAGAAGAAGCCCCGACCTTCAAAAGCTGCCTGGTTGCGTCGAACCAAGACGATACGTCCCGCCCCTGCAAGCAGCCGGTAAACCAAGCCCTTATTCTGGGCAGCGTACCTGATCAGGACAGCGCTCTTTTTGTCGCGTTGGACGATCCAATGGCCATCGTCGACGACCTAGCCATGAATCTGCAGGGGCGATGGTTGGAACTGGCAGCAGCAGAGACGCAGCATGCCAACAAGACCAATAGCGCCACCCTTATTCACGAGCTTTGCGGCGTCAAACTAGACCCCTTCATTCCCAAATCGGTATCAGCCAACCCAAGCCGCAAGCAGGCATTCATCAAGGATGCTCACGCCCTGCTCGATAGCGAGGCACAGCTGCTCAATCACAGCGGCAGTGACGCGACCTTGACGCTCAAGTCGCTGCAAGTGCAGCAGTCTCAAAAACAGTTCCGCACAAACTGGGGCGCCCCACCCTCTGGGAAAGAGTGGCGCGCACTGGTAAACGAATGGCAGCAGAAGAAGACCTGGCGTGAGGACGTTCGCTTCGACGAGGCCTGGACTTACCTACAAGATTGCTCCGATGAAATGGAGCGCCTAGATGCCCACATCCAGCGCAGCGAAAGCGATCTGCTCGCCTGGCTGAAATGCCTCAGTCCGAAAGCGGAGGAGGTTTTCTATGACCCCTGCCACCCGCAGCAATCGACCGAGCTCCTGGAAACCATGGCCAATCTGTATGAGCAGTTGGGCGCGAGCGACACGGGTAAGAAATGGCTCTGCGAGCAGTACGGCAAACCCACTACCCTGGCAGGCCTGGCGCTGTTCAATTTCAGCGCCGAGCTTTCCGCACTGATCGACAAGATTTCCGCCAACTTCACCGCCTACGGCACCATCGACAACCAGGGGCGGCAGGGCGACGGTAGCGGCCATGCCCACGGCGGGCTCTCCGACACCACCAGTGAAGTCAGTCGGGCCAACGAGGTGCAATCGGTACTAGATCTGCCGAGCGTACACGCTAGTAACCTGTACAAGAGTCTTTCCGAGCCAGGCAAGCGTGCCTTCGAGACCTTGCGCGCCGTGGTGGGGCAAAAAGCCAAGGACAGCTGGAACCTGATGGCCTTTGTTCTGCTACCTGCTTTGAGCACGGAGTTCGCGCCCAAGGTTCGAATCTTTGCCTTCAGCGTCACCCAGGTCTTGGTTTCAACGGAAATCTCCACACAGACGCGTTTGATTCTGGATGCCGAGTTCGCGAAGAAGAATCGTAGATGGCAGATGCAGGTTGGCCAGCTAGAAAAGGACATCAAGGGCCTGCAACGCACCCTCACTCTATCAGGTAAAGGCCCCGACAAACGCTCGGCTCGCATACAGTTGATCGGACTGCAGCAAAAGCAGGAGACGCTGAACCTGCAAAGGCCTAATGAGGTAATCGGCACCGTCGTCACCGAGACAAAAATCACTAATGTACAAACCCGCCAAGTGAACTTGTGGCTCGCGACACTGGGCCAGTCAGAGCTTCTAGATCAATTGCAGCTCAAAGCAAAAAGTTCGGCGGGCTACGCAGCCCGCAGCCGTCAGTGGATGAACAGGGAGCTCGGCGGCAGCTTGCCCGTACTGGTCGCTGGTCTGAATGTGTGGAACTTCATCAATAGCCTGGATAAAGCACGGAATGAAGGCATTTTCAGTGAGGATGAGCTGCGTACAGTAGGGGCCAACGCCGCCTATACCGCCAACGCATTGATGGCACTCTGGACGGTGCCGGCGTGGAACAAATGGGCGAATATGCAAGGAGCCCTTAGAACAAGAACATCACTACTGGCCAAAGCAGGGGTCAGCACTTGGCTGAAAGCCGGAAGCACAGAATTTTCGGCCCTGGCTCGCAAACTGGTGTTACGCACCATGGGCATGGCCGCTTTCGGCGCTATAGCTGCGGGAGTTGAGGCTTGGCAGGTTTCCAAAGACATTAGTAATGCGACCAGTTCTGAAGAGAAATATGCTCAAAGCACGAAACTGGTTGCGCTGCTATTCATGTCATCAGTAGGTGGCGTCCAACTCGTCGGCAGTGCCCTGGGCTTCTGGTTCGGTTTTGCCTGGGTCATGTCCAATCCGGTAACTATCATCATCGCGCTGCTAGGCGTGATCTACCTTATCTCCAGCATGGCCGCGAACCAGTACAAGCGTGAGGGTCTGCGGCTTTGGCTGTATCGCAGCAGTTGGGGCAGATCCCCCTCCTGGACGTACAGCGACGAGGATCACAAAGACGAGCTGCGCACCCTGAA
This sequence comes from Pseudomonas sp. 10B238, assembly GCF_000970615.1. Classification (NCBI taxonomy): domain Bacteria; kingdom Pseudomonadati; phylum Pseudomonadota; class Gammaproteobacteria; order Pseudomonadales; family Pseudomonadaceae; genus Pseudomonas; species Pseudomonas sp. 10B238. The sequence goes on along the minus strand of NZ_KQ033928.1, from coordinate 344,520 downwards.
AGAAATCTGCCTGCGCCCAAGCCTGGCGGCTCGCGCCTCCACCTTGCCATACTACGATCGTGGCCCGCGCATCTATACCGGCTTCTGGCTACAGCTCCTACTGCCGTCCGATCTGGCGGGAACAGCCGTGAAGCTGCAGCCAGCCATGGTCGACAGCGGCTGGTTTTCCGACAGCCTGATGCAAGGCATGGCAGACAGGTTCTACGACCAATTCCTCGAAGGCCATTGGGCGCCCATCGAACAATTTGGCCAACCGCCCGCACGGCGTCCCAATGGGCCGCTGCCCGGTGACACCCTTTACCCCAAGGACACACAGCATCGCCTATGGCAAACCTGGATCGCCTACCAGCGACCACCCGTGCTGGAACTGGAAGTTCGCTACCCGGAGCAGATTCTGGAAAGCGCCAACGGCCGGGGCTACATGTTCCGCGTGGATGTAGGCGCCTCATCCTCGGAGGCGGATATGAAGAGCGATGCTTTCAGCAAGGAACCCGATACCGATATGGTGCTTTCTTCACAAAGCACCCGATTACTCCCCTTGCAGGTGCCAACACGAGTGATTGATTAAGCTTATGAGCAGCACATTGAACAGATTTCTACAAACTCTTCCCTGGAATCAGCCTATCAAACTTCCCGACAACCATCAGTGGAAGTACGCTAATCAACCTGCATTGCTAGACTGGAAGATCAAGGCGCGCCCTTACAACACAACCGTTGCCAATAGCATGTTTGTCTTCATACTATGCGCGACTTTAATTTTTAGCTATTTTTTGCTATACGAAAATGCGAAATTCTCATTAATTGAGACCATCTTTATTGCTGCGCCAGGTTTTCTTCTTTTTTTCTTAGCTTTATATGGCACAACTCATCAAAAAACAAAATTCGCTTATCGTCTGACCGAAACAGGCATAGAGGTCTGCGAATGGAAAGCCCCTGGCAAAGGCTGGATAATTGCCTTGAAATGGCTGACGGTTATAGCTGCGATCGCCGTCTTATTCATCATCGCACTTGATCCATCGACATTTTGGATAGCACTCGCCGGGCCTGGCGGTATCGGGTTGATTTATCTGACAATGGCAAATTCAAATAAATTTCAAGAATTCCACACAAGCCATCATACGTATGAATATCAATGGAGTGAGTTCAAAAATATTACCCTGGACCGGCCTAAGAAAATAATTTGTCTTGAGACATCTTGGCTCAGCCCGCACTCAAATGAATATGTAGATTGGCCATTTTATATATTCTCAGACAAACGCAACTTCGAGAAACACGCTAGTCTTGTCCGCAAACTACTAAAAGAACTGCCCCTCAAACAAGAGAGCATTTCAGTACTGCAGTTCTAGCTTCGGAATCCAATACCATTATGTTGCTCACTTCACAAATCGCCCGATTGGTCCCTGTGCAGGTGCCACATGCGAGTGAATGACTGTATGTGAGCAGTACCTTGAACAAATCCCTACAGGCTCCCCCTGGAGCCAGCCTATCGAACTTCCGGAAAATTCGCTTATCGTCTGACCGAAACAGGCATAGAGGTCTGCGAATGGAAAGCCCCTGGCAATGCTGATGATCGCCTGGGAATGGCTGGCAGTTGTAGCTCTAACTCAATCACCCTACTCCGGCACCTCCACACACACATGAATCGCATCATGCCGCCAATACTCCACGTCGCAGTCAATGATCCGCTCATGCTGATCGCGGTTCAGACGGGTGATGCGCAGGGCTGGGCTACCGGGGGCGGTGCGCAGGGTTGATGCGGCTTCCGGGTGCAGGGCGGTGGGGACCATGTCGAAGCGGACGCGACCGTAATGGATGCCATATTCGCTGGCGTACAGCTCGGTGAGCGAGCAGGTCAGGTCGTACTTCAGGATGCCGGGAAAGTGGACTGGGTTCAGGTAGTGCTCGACGTAGAGTACAAGGCGGCCGTCGATGCGGCGTGCGCGGCGGATCTGGATGACGCTCGATAACGCCGCAAGCTCCAGGCGCGAACAAATCTCCGCAGTAGCAGGCTGCAGCCTTGCCGACAGCACCTCGGTAGCAGGCAAACGGCCCTGTTCGCCCACCATCGCGTGAAAATGGCTCCGCACCAATGGGTTGTAGAGCACCCGAGGTGGCGACACGAACCAGCCACGACGGTCTTCGCGATAGATCATGCCGAGTGATTCCAGCTGCCCCAAGGCTTCGCGTAGCGTGATGCGCGTGGTGGCGAACAGCTCACTGAGCTTTCGCTCGGACGGCAACTGCCCGCCCGGCTGCAGCAAGCCATGGCGGATCTGCTCCTGTAGCGAGCTGCAGATCGCCGTCACCGTCCGCGGGACTTCATCGCGCATCGTCTTTTCTCACTGGACTATACCAAGGACCAAAGCGGGGCACGGGCTGCCGTCTTTTCCCGGTTGATGGCGGGTAACGCTAGAGCGTAACGATGACTGTCGCATGACAATGCAGCGGCAAAAACAGCCCGCGGACCGTATAGATAACGCGGTGCACTACGGACAAAAAACTGTGCAGGCCTTTTCAGGCAGGGTTTTGCGCGTGCGCTAGGCTTGTTACGGCACTCCTGTCGCAGTGTCGCCCGTTCCGGCGATGGCGGAGGCAACGACATCAAACTGTCACTTGCACCCCATAGTTTGGTTGCATCGAACTGATCTAGACCAACCGACCTGCGAAAGGAGCTTCGAATGAAACGACTGCTGCTGGCTTCACTACTGGGATCAGCGATCGCCCTGGCGACATCGGCGAACGCTGCACAAACGGATCTGAAAGCGCTCGAAGAGGCGGCTCGCGCGGAAGGTGAGGTCAATAGCGTCGGCATGCCGGACAGCTGGGCCAACTGGAAGGATACCTGGCAGGACCTTGAGCAAAAGTACGGTCTCAAGCATATGGACACCGACATGAGTTCGGCCCAGGAGATCGCCAAGTTCGCAGCCGAAAAAGACAACGCCACGGCCGACATCGGTGACGTCGGCGCGGCCTTCGGGCCGATCGCCGTTCAGCAAGGTGTTACCCAGCCATATAAGCCCACTACATGGGACCAGATTCCCGAGTGGGCCAAGGACAAGGACGGGCACTGGATGCTGGCCTATACCGGCTCCATCGCCTTTATCGTCAATAAACAGCTGGTCAAGGATGTGCCGACCTCCTGGGCCGAGCTGAAGGATGGTCAGTACAAAGTCGCCATCGGCGATGTCAGCGCTGCTGCACAAGCGGTTAATGGCGTACTGGCCGCGGCCATCGCCAATGGTGGGGACGAGACGAATATCCAGCCGGGCCTGGATTATTTCGCCGACATCGCCAAGCAGGGCCGCTTGTCGCTGTCGAACCCGACGATCCAGACACTGGAGCGCGGCGAAGTGGAAGTGGGTGTCGTCTGGGACTTCAATGGCCTGTCGTACCGCGACCAGATCGACCCCAGCCGCTTCGAGGTCGTGATTCCGTCAGATGGCTCGGTGATTTCCGGCTACACGACGATCATCAACAAGTGGGCCAAACACCCCAACGCCGCCAAGCTCGCCCGCGAATACATCCTCTCCGATGCCGGGCAGATCAACCTGGCCAAGGGCAACGCCCGGCCGATCCGCGCCGAGCACCTGACACTGCCCGCCGAGGTCCAGGCCAAGCTGCTGCCGAACGAGCAGTACGTCAAGGTCAAGCCGATCGAGAACGCCGAGGCCTGGGAAGCAACTTCCAAGGCTCTGCCGCAGCAGTGGCAGGAAAACGTGATCATCGAAATGGAGTGATCGGCTGCCAACCGACAGGGTCGTAAGGTGGTGAGCGGCGCCCCACTTCAGCCTGCCAGCACGCAGGCGGTGGGCTGAAGCCCACCCTACGACGCGCACCAGGTGTGCCGGAAGACGGGTTGGGTCGGGTTTTTGTAGGGTGGGCTTTAGCCCACCAGAGAAAGTCCCGCAGAAGAAACGGTGGGCTGAAGTGGAGCGCCGGCCGGCCCACCCTACGGCCCACTGCTGATAAGGAAAAGTCCCATGGGCAAAGCCATCCTCGTTGTGCTCGACGGCCTCAGCTATCAGGTCGCGGAGCACGCGCTCGGTCATCTGCAGGCCTATTGCGTGGCCGGCCGGGGAGCGCTGTACCGCTTGGAATGTGAATTACCCGCGCTGTCTCGCCCCCTTTATGAATGCATCCTGACCGGCGTGACACCAATCGACAGTGGCGTAGTGCATAACGACGTGGTGCGGCTATCCACCGAGCGCAGCATCTTCCATTACGCCCGCGACGCTGGTTTGAGTACAGCGGCTGCGGCCTATCACTGGGTCAGCGAGCTCTACAACCGCGCGCCCTTCGTGGCAGCACGTGATCGTCATAGCGAAACGCCCGAATTGCCGATCCAGCATGGTCACTTCTATTACGAGGATCACTACCCGGACTCGCATCTGTTTGCTGACGCGGAAAGCCTGCGGCTGCGGCTCAGTCCCGACTTCCTGCTGGTGCATCCGATGAACATCGACGACGCCGGCCACAAGCACGGTCTGGACTCGTCCCAGTACCGCAACGCCGCGCGCCGCGCCGATATCCTCCTCGCCGACCACCTGCAGCGCTGGCTGGACGATGGTTACCAAGTGTTGGTGACGGCCGATCACGGCATGAATAACGACCGCTCCCACAACGGCCTATTGTCCGAAGAGCGCGAGGTGCCACTGTTCGTTCTGGGTTCAGCATTCAGCCTCGACCCAGGCGCACGGCCGAACCAGACCGAGTTGTGCGGCACACTATGCGAGTTGCTCGGCGTGGCCCATGACAAACCACTGTGCCAGGACCTGCTGAAATGAGCGCGCCGCTTGAAGACAATCTCAAGACCGCCGCCATTCGAGACGGTGCTGTGCCTAGAGTCGCAAACCGCCGCGCGCCGCGCGGCAAATGGCTGGCGCTGCTCTGCCTGCTGCCGTTTGCCGTATTCTTTTTCGCCTTTCAAATTGCTCCGCTGCTGTGGGTCACGCTCAACAGCCTGAACACGGCGGACGGCTGGAGCCTGGCCAATTTCGAGAAAGTCTTCGGCTCCAAGTTCTATCTACAGGCTATTAAGCACAGCCTGCAGATCGCCTTCTGGTCCAGCCTGTTTGGCATCGTCATCGCCATCCTTGGCAGCTACTCGCTGCGCCAGGTCGATTCGAAGTTGCGCGACTTCGTCATGGCCTTTTCCAACATGACCAGCAACTTCGCCGGGGTACCGCTCGCGTTCGCCTTCGTCATTCTGCTCGGCTTCAACGGGGCGCTGACGATCCTGCTCAAGCAGGCCGGCATCATCGAGGACTTCAATCTCTACTCCAAGACCGGCCTGATCGTGCTCTATACCTATTTTCAGATCCCGCTGGGCGTGCTGCTGCTCTACCCCGCCTTCGATGCACTGCGCGAGGATTGGCGCGAGTCAGCCTCGTTGCTGGGTGCGGGCACTTGGAGCTACTGGCGTTATATCGGCCTACCAGTACTGACGCCGGCGCTGCTGGGCACCTTCGTCATCCTGCTGGCCAATGCGCTGGGAGCCTATGCCACGGTTTACTACCTCACCACCGGCAACTTCAACGTGTTGCCAATCCGCATCGCGGCGATGATTTCCGGCGACATTTCCCTCGATCCGAACATGGCCAGCGCATTGGCGATGGTGTTGGTTGGGTTGATGGGCGTCATCACCGTGGCGCATCAGCTGCTGCTCAGGAGGAGCTACCATGCGGGCCGCTGAAGCCAAACGCGGTGCGCTGTACCACCGCATGGTGGTCTGGCTGCTTTTTCTCATCCTGCTGCTTCCCCTAGCAGCGACCTTTCTCTACTCGATCTCCAGCAGCTGGTCGGCGACCATCCTGCCGGACGGACTGACGATTGACTGGTATCTGCAGCTCTGGAGTGAAGAGCGCTTCCTACGCGCATTCGCCCAGTCCTTGCTGGTCTGCCTCGGGGCATTGGCCCTGGCGGTGGTGCTGATCCTGCCGCTGCTGTTCGTGGTGCATTACCACTTTCCCAAGCTCGACGGGCTGATGAACATCCTGATCCTGCTGCCGTTTGCCGTGCCGCCGGTGGTGTCTTCGGTCGGCCTGCTGCAACTCTACGGCTCGGGGCCGCTGGCGATGGTCGGCACGCCCTGGATCCTCATTGGCGCCTACTTCACCATTGCGCTGCCGTTCATGTATCGCGCAATCAGCAATAACCTCCAGGCGATCAACCTGCGCGATCTGATGGATGCGGCCCACCTGCTCGGCGCCAGCACCTGGAAAGCGGCGTTTCTGGTGGTGCTGCCGAACCTGCGCAAGGGGCTGATGGTGTCGCTGTTCCTGTCGTTTTCGTTTCTGTTCGGCGAGTTCGTCTTTGCCAACCTGCTGGTCGGCACCCGCTACGAAACCTTGCAGGTCTATCTGAACAACATGAAAAACAGCAGCGGCCATTTCAACAGTGCGCTGGTGATCTCCTACTTCTTCTTCGTACTGGTATTCACCTGGGCGGCGACCCGGTTGAATCGGGAAAAGCCCTGAGGGGAAGTGTTTGCAAGAGGGCCTGGCTAGTTTGCTCGGTGGGCTGAAGCCCACCCTAGTGACTCACCGGGCGTACCGGAAGGCGTGCTCAGCGGGTTTTGTAGGGTGGGCTTTAGCCCACCAGAGAGAGCCCCGCCGAAGGACCGGCGGGCTGAAGCCCATCTTACGGAATAGCAGCGTGGCGCTGAAACGGAGCACCGCCTGGCCAACCCTTTTTTACGACAGGCCCCGGCCACCGCTGCGGCTATTCGAGACAGGAACACTCCATGAGCTACCTTTGCGTTCGCAACCTGCACAAAACCTTTGGCGACACCCAGGTCTTCAGCGATATCGATTGCGAGATCGCCAAGGGTGAGCTGATTACATTGCTCGGCCCCTCAGGGTGTGGCAAGTCCACGCTGCTACGCTGCATCGCCGGTCTGACCGAGGTCGACGGTGGTCAGATCCTGCTGGATGGCGAGGATCTAGTGCCAATCTCACCGCAAAAGCGCCAGATCGGCATGGTCTTTCAGAGTTACGCACTGTTTCCCAACATGACGGTGGAACAGAACGTCTCCTTCGGCCTGCGTATGCAGAAGATTGACAGAGATGAAAGCGCCAGTCGGGTGGCCGAGGTGCTGGAAATGGTCGAGCTAGGCGACTTCGCCCGCCGCTACCCGAGCCAGCTCTCCGGCGGGCAATGCCAGCGGGTGGCTCTGGCGCGTTCACTGGTCACCCGCCCTCGCCTGCTGCTGCTGGACGAACCCCTGTCGGCCCTGGATGCGCGCATCCGCAAGCACTTGCGTGAACAGATCCGTGCGATTCAGCAGGAATTGGGGCTGACCACCATCTTCGTCACCCATGATCAGGAAGAAGCACTGACGCTGTCTGATCGCATCCTGCTGATGAACGCCGGACGGATCGTCCAGAGCGCCGATGCCGAGACCCTGTACACCGCGCCCGTGAGTGCCTTCGCCGCTGGCTTTATCGGCAACTACAACCTGCTCGCCGCCGATGTCGCCTCACGACTGTTGCAACGTCCTGTCCATTCGAAAGTGGCGATCCGACCGGAAGCTATTGCCCTGGTCAATTCATCAGGAAGCAACGAGGGGATCGCGGCGGTCATCAAGAGCCATAGCCTGCTGGGCAATGTGATCCGCTACCGCGTCGAAGCGCGCGACGTCGACCTGATGGTGGACGTGCTCAACCGCTCTGCCGCCGATCTCTATCCCCACGGCCGCCAGGTAAGCCTTACCATCGACGCTTCGGCAATTCACGAGGTGGCTTGATGGCACTGGCAATTTTTGACCTGGACGAAACCTTGATCGATGGTGATTGCGCCAGCCTATGGGCGCACGAGATGGCCAAGATCGGCTGGGTGGACGGGGAATCCTTTCTACGCAGGGACGCCGAGCTGATGGCCGAGTACGCCTTCGGCACGCTGGCGATGGAAGACTACATGGCCTTCAGCCTCACGCCGCTGGTGGGCCGTACGGCTGAAGAAGTGGCTCATGTTGTCGAGCCCTTCGTTGAAGATGTGATCGAGCCGCTGATCTACAGCGACGCCATGCGCCAGGTCGCTCAGCACCGCAAGGCAGGTGACCGCATCCTGGTGATCTCCGCTTCGGCAGCCTTTCTGGTCGAAGCAGTGGCCAGCCGACTCGGCATCGGGGATGTGCTGGCGATTCAGTTGGAAGAACAGCACGGTTTCTACAGTGGCAACACCCGTGGGGTACTCACCTACCGAGAAGGCAAAGTCAGCCGGTTGCGCGAGTGGGCTGAGGCTGAGGGTGAATCGCTGGAAGGGGCGTATTTCTACTCCGACTCGATCAACGATCTGCCGCTGCTCGAGCAAGTGGCGCACCCACACGTGGTGAATCCTGATCCACTGTTGCGCGAGCAAGCGGAGGCCAAGGGCTGGCCGCAACTGAGCTGGGCCTGAGTTTCGCCCGGGGCTGCCTCAGGCTCCGGCGTTCAGCGGCAGCAGGACACGGAACAGCGCACCCTTTCCCTCTTCGCTCTCGACCTGAATGAGACCGCTGTGCGCCTTGATGATCTGCTCGGCGATGAACAACCCGAGCCCAAGTCCGGCGCTACTCTCGCTACCTTCAGCTCGCTCGAACTGACAGAAGATTCGCTCCAGACTCTTCTGGCTGATACCGATGCCGTGATCGCGCACCTCGATGCAGGCGCCCGCTGCGGTAGTACTGACATTCACCTGCACCGGTTGGCCGGCGCCGTAACGCATGGCATTGGTCAACAGGTTCGCCAACACCTGCTCGATACGAAACTCGTCCCAAAGGCCGATCACCGGCTCCGGACGCTGGAACAGCAGTGTGCAACCACTCGCTTCCATCTGCGGGGCGAAGTTCTCCACCACGCTGGCTACGAGCTTTCCCAGATCCACCTGCGTCGGCCGAATCGACAGTTTGCCGGTACGGATCCGCGAGACATCGAGCATGTCATCGATCAGCCGGATCAGGCTCTGGATCTGCCGTTCATCCTTGTCGACCATCTGTTGCAGCTTGTCCTCGCTGAACGCAGCAAAGTTCTTGCGGCCCAGCTGCAGCTTGCGCAACTGCACTTCGAGGATGAGGGTGTTGAGCGGCGTCTTCAGCTCATGGGAAACGATGGACATGAAGTCATCGCGCATACGCACCGCATTCTCTAGCTCGACCTTGGTGCTGCGCAGCTCGTCGAGCAACACTTCCTGCTCGCGGCGACTGCGCTCCAGCTCTTCAAGCTGACGCGCCAGACGCTTGCGATTGCGATACAGGTCGACGAACACGCTGACCTTGCTGCGCACTGCATGGGTATCCAGCGGCTTCTGCATGAAGTCGACGGCGCCGCTCTCGTAGCCCTTGAATGCGTAGTTGAGCTCGCGTCCGGCAGCGCTGACGAAGACGATCGGAATCTGCTTGGTGCGCTCGGTGCTGCGCATCAGTTCGGCCAACTGAAAGCCGTCCATGCCAGGCATCTGTACGTCGAGTATGGCCAGCGCGAACTCATGGCGTAGCAGCAACTCGAGCGCCTGCTCAGCCGACTCAGCCTGATGCACGTGGATGCCTGGGCCTTTCAGCAGCGCATCCAACGCCAGCAGGTTCTCAGGTAGATCATCGACTATCAGCAGTTTCGCTTCATCGGTGTGTTCGAGCATGGGTCACTCCAGTTCACGCAACAGTCGATGGATATCGCGCAAGGGCAAAATGTAATCCGGCGCGAAGCGCTGGAGTGCTGCACGTGGCATGGTCGGGACCTCGGCTTCGCCAGGGTCCTGAACAATAGTGAGGCCGCCGGCCTGCTTGATCGCCTCGAGACCGGCGGCGCCGTCCTCGTTGGCACCTGTCAGAAGAATCCCGGCGACACGCTCGCCCCAGGCATCAGCCGCCGACTCGAAGAGCACGTCGATTGAGGGCCTGGAGAAATGCATCGCATCATCCTGGCTAAGCGACAGGCTCATGTCCGCCTCGACCAACAGGTGATAACCCGGCGCTGCGAAGTAGAGCGTGCCGCCGCAAATGGGCTCCTTGTCGCCCGCTTCCTTTACCGCCAGATCGGTTTTGCGTTGGAAGATTTCTACCAGCTGCGTCGGCCCGGTTGCCGGCACGTGCTGAACCATCAGCAGCGGCAAGCGATAGGTTCGAGGCAACCCGGTCACCAACGCGCTGAGCGCAGCCAACCCGCCGGCGGACGCACCGATCACCACGGCATCCACGGGTCGGTCGAGCGGTTGAGAAAAGGCTTCGGCGGCAGTGAGCGTCATAGTTTGCGGAACACCCTTTCCGGCTTGTCGAACGCCTCGAACTGCTCGGCATAGCCGGAAAACTCAACGGTTTCCTTGCTGCCAAGACCGAGAAATCCCCGGTGGCAGAGCGAGTCGTAGAACAGGCCGAAGGCACGGTTCTGCAGCGGCTTGTTGAAGTAGATCAGCACGTTGCGGCAGGAAATCAACTGGGTCTCGGCGAAAACGCTATCGGTCGCCAAACTGTGATCGGCGAACGTTATGTTTTCTTTCAAGGACTTATCCATGATTGCCGAGTCATAGGCCGCCGTATAGTAATCGCTCAGGCTGTGCTTGCCACCGGCACCTTGATAGTTACTGGTGTACTGGCGCATGTTGTCGATGTTGAAGATGCCCTGGCGAGCACGTTCGAGTGACCTTGGATTGATGTCGGTCGCATACAAGATGGTGCGATCAAGCAATCCTTCTTCTTTGAGCAAGATGGCCATCGAGTAGACCTCTTCGCCCGTGCTGCAGCCGGCAATCCAGATCTTCAATGACGGATAGGTGCGCAACACCGGTATCACTTGCTCGCGCAACGCCAGGTAATAGCTGGGGTCGCGGAACATCTCGCTCACCGGAATGGTGAGAAACTGCAGCAGCTCCATGAACGCCTGCGGATCGTAGAGAATCCGGCGCTGGAGCTGCGAGATGTTCTCGCAGTGCATCTGCTTGAGCGCCAGCAGCACGCGGCGCTTGAGCGAAGCACTGGAGTAGTCGCGAAAATCGTAGCTGTAGCGCAGGTAGATCGCTTCGATCAGCAGCTTCAGCTCGATAGCCTGGTTGCGGTCCGGCATGTCACAGCAGCTCCACTTTCGGCAGCCAGACACGGATCAGCGAGAACAGGCGATCCAGATCGATGGGCTTGGCCAGGTAATCGTTGGCACCCGACCGCAGGCAGCGATCCTGATCGTCTTTCATCGCCTTGGCGGTCACCGCGATGATCGGCAGTTTGGCGAAGCGCGGATCCTTGCGTATCTCCTGCATGGCGGTGAATCCGTCCATCTCCGGCATCATGATGTCCATCAGCACCAGATCGATGTCGCCGACATTCTGCAACTGAGCGATGGCTTCGTGACCGTTGCGGGCGATCTCGATCAGCGCGCCCTTCTGCTCCAGTGCGCTGGTCAAGGCGAAAACGTTACGCACGTCATCGTCGACCACTAGGATCTTGCGGCCCTCGAAAGCTTTTTCTCGGCTGCGCACGCTTTTGAGCATCTTCTGCCGCTCCGGCGGCATATCGGATTCGACCTTGTGCAGGAACAACGTGACTTCGTCGAGCAGGCGCTCCGGCGACCGTGCGCCCTTGATGATGATCGAGCGCGAGTATTTCAGCAGCGCACCCTCTTCATCGCGGGTCAGGTTGCGTCCGGTATAAACGATGACCGGTGGGAAGGAGCAGATGTCTTCACGCGCCATGCGTTCGAGCAGCTCGTGGCCGTCCATGTCCGGTAGCTTGAGGTCGATGATCATGCAGTCGAACACAGTGGAACGCAGCAGCTCCAGGGCCTGCTCGCCGAACTCCACGGCGGTGATCTCGATGTCGACGTCCTCGATCAGCCGCGACACGCTTTCACGCTGACGCGCGTCATCTTCGACCAGCAGGATACGTTTGACCTTCTGCTCCAGCTTGGCTTCGAAGAGGCCGAACACGGCCTTGAGATCCTCACGGGTTGTCGGCTTGGTGGCGTAGCCGATGGCTCCCATCTGCAACGCAGCTTCCTTGCGGTCTTCCACCGACACGATATGCACTGGAATGTGCCGTGTGATGGGGTTTTCCTTGAGCCGTTCGAGCACCGTAAGACCGGAATGGTCCGGCAGCCGCATGTCCAGCAGGATCGCATCGGGACGGTACTGCACAGCCGTGTCGAAACCGCGATCAGCGTTCTGTGCGATCAGACAGCTGTACTTCAGTTCGTGGGCCAGATCGCGAAGGATGCCGGCAAATTGCGGCTCGTCTTCGATCACCAGCACCGAACGCTCGAACGGGAAGCGCTCGCGGTCGTCCGTAAGCGTCGCCACGCCCTGCTCCTGCACCGGTCTCGGCGCCGCGGCAATCGGCGTCGCAACCGGTGCCGGCGCGTCCGGGATATTGAACGACTTCGGCTCAGGCAAAGGCTCGGGTTCCTGCTCGGCCACCGGGGCGCTGTAGTTCTCCGGAACGATCAATGTGAACACACTGCCGGCCCCCGGTTCGCTGCTGACTTCAATGGTGCCACCGAGCAACTGGGCCAGCTCGCGGGAGATGGACAGACCCAGCCCGGTGCCGCCATAACGCCGGTTAGTGGTGCCATCGGCCTGACGGAAGGCTTCGAAGATGACTTCCTGCTGGTCGGCGGGGATACCGATTCCGGAATCACGCACGGCAAAGGCTATCTGTTGGTCGTCACGGCGCGTCACCCGAAGTTCTACCGAGCCCTTCTCGGTGAACTTGAAGGCATTGGACAACAGGTTCTTGAGAATCTGCTCCAGCCGCTGGCGGTCGGTATAGAGGCTCGGCGGCAAGTCCTCGGCCAGCTCGACATTGAACTGCAGCGACTTTTCCAGCGCCTGGGCGAGAAACAGGCTCTTTAGGCCATCGACCAGTCGGGTGAGAATCAACAGCTCGGGATGGACATCCAGCTTACCGGCTTCGACCTTCGAGATATCCAGAATGTCGTTGATCAGATTGAGCAGATCGTTGCCCGCCGAATAGATCGAGCGCGCGAACTGCACCTGGTCTTCCTGCAAATTGCCGTGCGGATTGTCGGCCAGCAATTTAGACAGAATCAGCGAGCTGTTCAGCGGCGTGCGCAGCTCGTGGGACATGTTGGCGAGGAATTCCGATTTGTAACGACTGGCGCGCTGCAACTCATCGGCGCGCTCTTCGAGCATCAGCTGCACCTCATGCAGGCGATGGTTCTTCAGGTCCATTTCATCGCGCTGCTGCGCCAGCGCCTGGGTCTGTTCGGCGAGCTGCTCGTTGGTCTGCTCCAGCTCGGCCTGCTGCTCTTCCATGTGCGCCTGCGACTCGCGCAAGGCGTTGGATTGCTCCTCGAGCTCTTCGTTGGCCGCGCGCAGCTCTTCTTGCTGGACCTGTAACTCCTCGTTGAGCTGCTGGGTTTCAGCAAGCATGCGCTGCAGCCGCTGGCGATAGCGCGCGGCCTCGATGGCTGAGCCGATATTTTCGCTGACTCGCCGCAGCAACTCATTGTCCTCGTCACGCAGGGGTCGCAAGAAGCCGACTTCCAGCACGGCGTTGAGCATGCCGCTGTCCTCCACCGGGAAGAGCAGTACGGACGAGGCGGCGGCGCTGCCCAGCGCCGAACTCACGTTCAGATAACCCTGCGGCACATTGTCGAGCTGCATTACGCGACGCTCCAACGCCACCTGGCCCACCAATCCCTCGCCCAGCTCAAGAGTGCGGCCGGCATGCAACCGATCCCGATCCCAGCCGAATTCCGCGACCCGCTGCAGTTTGCCTTCCTGGGTGACATACAGCGCCCCGACCGCAACGCCGAGATAGCGCGCCAGGAAACCAAGCACGTTCTGGCCCAGCGTCGGCAAGGCCTGCTCGCCGATCATCGACTCGCTGAGCTGGGTCTGACCGTTTCGATACCAGGCCTGCTTTTCCAGTGCCGCGGCATGCGCCTGTTGCTGTTGGAGCGACTCCGAATAGCTGTCCGACAAACTGATCAGGTCGCGCCGCCCGAAATAGACCAGCAGGCCGCTGAAAATCAGACTGAACAGCAGAAACCCGCCGATCAACGCGGTGGTGATCGTTTCAGACGTATCGGTACGTTCGGCTCGGATTTGTCGTTCGTAGGCAATGAACTCGTTGAGCAGCCGACGCTGTTCTTCCTTCAGCTTCAACCCTTCCTGACTGCGCACATACTCAACAACGGATTCGTTCCGAGTCCTGCGGGCGATCGCCTCCTCGGAAAACGCGATCCATTGCTCATGCAGCCGACCAAGGCGCTCGACACGATTCAGCTGTACCGGATCATCGGCGGCGTAATCGGCAATCAGGTCGAACTGGCTTTCGAATACGGGCAGTTCGTTTCGGTAGGGTTCGAGAAAAGCATCGTCCCCGGCAATCAGATAGCCTCGCATCGAGGCTTCCAGGTCACCCATCACTTTCAGCATGTCGTGAGCGTAAGCAACGCCCACCACGGAGCGCTCGACCCAGTGACTGACGTTGAGCAGGAAGTAGACGATGGCGCTGAAGAAAAACGCGCTGAGGAAACCGAAACCGAGGGGCACCGCCACGTTGCGGTTGAGGATTCGCTTGAAGTGATTCTGATCGATGAAAGAGTCGCCCATCTGGTTCCTTCCTGGGTACTGTGCGAGCAACAGTGACCCACGGCCACGCGGGCGGCTGCGTCGCCACCAGCGAACGCCTCCGATCCCGACAAGTTCTTGGTGATTCGCGCGAGATGCCACAACGCGCGCAGTCGACCGCGGACTCTACACCGCCTCGCTTGCAAGCACAAAAAAGCCCGGCCGAATGGCCGGGCGCTGTTGCTCGCTGATCAACCCTCAGCGACGGGCGATGATCCAGACTGCGTGGATGATGCCGGGAATGTAGCCCAACAGCGTCAGCAGAATATTCAGCCAGAAGGCGCCACCCAGGCCAACTTGCAGGAACACCCCTAGCGGCGGCAGCAATATAGCGATGATGATGCGAATCAGGTCCATTGTGGTTCCCCCTCAGTCTGGTTTTGGCCAATTGGCTTACTGTGAATCGACCGAATCGCCGGAGAGGGGTTCCTTTCCGGCGGGAATCAGGGGGCTGGCAGGGCCACAGGACCTGGGAGTTCGACGGAACAACCACAACCGAGACGGCAGTGATTTCAAGCATCCGGTAGCGACCGTTTGAGTCGCCAGGGGCACCCAACGGGGTGCACGAGAGAGAGAACGCGGCTGGCCGTGGAATTGGGTCAGCTGAATGCGCAGATGCCGCCTGCCTTGTGAGCCGCGCGCAACGCCGAGCAGTATCGCTTCAGCCAGCGGACTATCGCAGATACATCAAGCCCGTCGCCATACGCGAAAGGTCGAACATGACAACCGGATTCCCGAGCCAGTGCCGCTAACGGTGCCTTGGTGGTTCGGGCCTGTTGCGCTTGCGCCGGATGTTGATCCACGACAGCACGGCCAGCGCCAGCATCAGCCCGGTCATGTTGAAGTTGCCGATCACTGCGTAGCCCAACGCCGCCAGCGAACAGGCTACCAAACCGACCCACCTCACGTAGCCCATCATGGTGCGCACCGCGCCGCCGACGCGATCATCCTCTGGCTGCCCCATCAAACCGACCTCGCCCGCATGCGTTCAAGCTCCTTGGCATCATGACTGCAGAACAGCGTCACCTCGTCCTTGTGCTCCAGCGACAGGGTCCAGAGCCGATGCTGGTTTGCCAGGCGCGCCGTGCGATCGGTCTCCATCATGCGCTGATAAAAGCGCAGCCCCGGTGTGCAGTGACGTTCGGTCTGGCCGACTTCATCGCGGTAGAAATAGGCGTCACCGGCGTGCAGCAGCCAACCGTGGCCGGTATCCAGCGCGACACCGGCGTGGCCATGGGTGTGCCCGGTGAGCGGGATCAGCAGGATCTCCGGCGGAAGGCCACGTAGTTCCCGTACCGCCTGAAAACCGAACCAGGTGTCCCCGCCCGGCTCGTAGAACTGCCAGTGGCGCACCTCATCCCATTGCTGGTGGCGATAGCGGCGGTGGCCGAGGAAGCTGTGAGTCGAGCGTGCCGCGTCCATCTCGCGCTGAAGCACGTGCACCTGGGCATTGGGAAAGTCCGCGAGCCCACCGGCATGGTCGAAATCCAGATGCGTGAGCACGATGTGCTGCACGTCATCCGGGCTGAAACCCAACTGCCGAACCTGCTCCAGCGCCGTGAAGCGACGCTCGAACTTGATGTTGTTGAAGGCAATGAAGAACGAACTGAGTCGCTTGCGTGGCTCCAGCACATCGCAGCTGCCAAAGCCGGTATCGACCAGCACCAGCCCATGCCCATCGGTCTCGATCAACAGGCAATGACAGACCAGGCTGGCAGTGAGCCCACTGCTGAAGCCGTCGAACAGCTTGCCGCCGACCGGGCACATACAGCCGCAATTGAGATGATGAACGCGCATGGAAATCTCCTCAGGAGCGGAGCATCACGCAACGGAGCGCTGCGCCGTCGAGCCCCTTTGTTCAGCCTTGTTAGGTTGTGAGGCTCACCTACCGCGCAGAGTTCATGTGCCAGCACGATTGACCGATGACCTGAGCAAGACCCCGCACGATGGAGAGGAACCTGCGGCCGGCTGGACTATCCTCCGAGGACTGCCTCGATCAATCACCGGTTTGCCGTCGACCTGGGAGTCACAGCTAATGCATCGTCGCTTCACTCATCGATTCGCCTGGCTGCTTGGCGTGCTGCTGGCCTTCGCCAGCGCTGCACATGCGGCCGACCCGGTCATGGTGCTGCGAGTAGACGGGATTATCGGCCCGGCCAGCGCCGACTACGTCATCCGCGGCATCCAAAGGGCGCAGGAGGCTGATGCGCAACTGCTGGTGCTGGAGCTGGACACGCCCGGCGGGCTGGATAGCTCGATGCGCGCCATGATCAAGAAGATCCTCGCCAGCCCGGTGCCTATAGCCACCTATGTCACGCCCAGCGGCTCGCGGGCGGCCAGCGCCGGCACCTACCTGCTCTACGCCAGCCACATCGCCGCCATGACCCCCGGCACCAACCTGGGCGCCGCGACTCCGGTGCAGATCGGAGGCGGTGGGGGCCAACCGGTGCCTTCGCCGGATGCCGAGAAGGGAAATGAAAACAGCGGCGACGCCATGAGCCGCAAACAGGTCAACGACGCAGCAGCGTACATTCGTGGTCTGGCGCAACTGCGCGAGCGCAATGCCGAATGGGCCGAGCGGGCGGTACGAGAGGCCGTCAGCCTCTCGGCAGCCGAGGCGCTGGAGCAGAACGTGGTCGACTACCTGGCCAGCGATCTCGATGACCTGCTGACCCAGCTGAATGGCAAGACGGTCGAGACCCGCGCAGGCACGCGCACGCTGCAGACTGCAGACGCCGCTCTCGAGCGCCATGACCCGGACTGGCGGGTGCGCCTGCTGGCCGTGATCACCAATCCCAGCGTGGCACTGATCCTGATGATGATCGGCATCTATGGACTGGTCTTCGAATTTTCCAACCCGGGCACCGGTGGTGGCGGCGTCATCGGCGGAATCTGCCTGCTGCTGGCGATGTTTTCGCTGCAGATGCTGCCGGTCAACTACGCGGGCGTCGCGCTGATCCTGCTGGGCCTGGCGTTCATGGTCGCCGAGGCCTTCGTTCCCAGCTTCGGCGTGCTCGGCCTCGGCGGCGTGGCCGCCTTCGTCACCGGCGCGGTGATTCTGATCGACACCGAAGTGCCGGGCTTCGGCATCCCGCTAGCGCTGATCGGCACGCTTGCTGTCATCAGCGCGTTGCTGGTCTTTGGCATCGTCAGCATGGCGCTGAAAGCCCGGCGGCGACCGATAGTCAGCGGCGATGCCGACCTGATCGGCACCCTGACTCAGATTACCGGCATCAAGCCAGATGACCCGGGCACCGGTTGGGTGCAGCTGCACGGTGAACACTGGCAGGTGCATGGGACCGGGCCACTGCAGGTGGGCCAGCAGGTCCGCGTGGTGGCGCGGCATGGCTTGCAACTGGATGTGACTGCGGCCGACAGGCCGTCAACCGAGAAGAGGTGAAGCATGGGTCTTGAAATGAGTTTTATCGTCGTCGCGGTGCTGGTGATTGCACTGCTGGCTTCGACGTTCCGCATCTTGCGCGAATACGAGCGCGGCGTGGTGTTTCAGCTGGGCCGCTTCTGGAAGGTCAAGGGGCCGGGGCTGATCCTGATCATTCCCGGCATCCAGCAGATGGTCCGGGTCGACCTGCGCACCTTGGTCCTGGACGTTCCAACCCAGGACGTAATCTCGCGCGACAACGTCTCGGTGAAGGTCAATGCGGTGGTCTACTACCGCGTACTGGACGCTGAAAAGGCGATCATCCAGGTCGAGGACTACCACTCGGCCACCAGCCAGCTGGCGCAGACGACGCTGCGTGCGGTGCTCGGCAAGCACGATCTGGACGACATGCTGGCCGAACGCGAGCAGCTCAATAACGACATTCAGCAAGTGCTCGACGCGCAGACAGACGCCTGGGGCATCAAGGTCGCCAACGTCGAAATCAAGCATGTGGACCTCGACGAATCGATGATCCGCGCCATCGCCCGGCAGGCCGAGGCGGAACGCGAGCGTCGCGCCAAGGTCATTCATGCAGAAGGCGAGCTGCAGGCCTCGGAAAAACTCATGCAGGCCGCCGAAATGCTCGGGCGCCAACCCGGCGCCATGCAACTGCGCTACATGCAGACGCTGAGCAACATCGCTGGCGACAAGAATTCGACCATCGTCTTCCCGCTGCCTATGGAGCTGCTCCAAGGCCTGGGCAACCTCACCAAGAAAAATGAGTAGAGACCTTATATGCCCCTGCGCTCAGCCGTACCCGTTGTTCGCCTGCTGTCGGTCTGCCTGCTGGCACTGACGCTCACTGCCTGCGCGGCTTTCTTCGACCACGACCCGCTCAACGTACAGGTGGCCGGCATCCAACCGCTGCCCGGGGAAGGGCTGGAGCTGCGCATGGCGGTGAAACTACGGGTGCAGAATCCCAACGACCGCCCGCTGGATTACGACGGCGTAGCGCTGGAGCTGGAAATCAACGGACGCAACCTGGCCAGCGGCGTCAGCGACGCAAGCGGCACCATCCCACGCTTCGGCGAAACCGTATTGAGCGTGCCGATGACCATCTCGGCATTCTCTGCCGCGCGGCAAGCGCTGGGTCTGGCTGAGCACATCGGCATGGATGAAGTGCCCTATGTGCTGCGCGGGAAACTAGCGGGCGGGAGGACGTTCGGCACTCAGCGGTTCATCGAAAAAGGCACCCTGAATCTGGAAGGCGCGTTGCCAAGCCCGTATCGGCGATGAATCGCTAACTTTCGCAGCTGGCAGACGCACTCTGGCAAGCGGATAACTAAGCCAGCGGTATCTCCGAACGCCTCACGAGCAAGCTCGCTCCTACAAAAGGCATCTACCGCCTCGCCGAGTAGAGCGCGCGCTTGCTCGCAAATGGCAGGCCTGCCGGCCCGCCACAGTCGCAGCAGCTGTCCGGCCTGCTCACTCCACCCGGCAGCGGCCGGCTCGGCAACGGTGGGCTTCATGGGACGGGTCGGCCTGCATCAGTTTACGGGTCACGCCATTGGTCCAGCCGAAGCCATCCTGCAATGGATACTCACCGCCGCCGGCGTGCTCGGTGCAGGGCCGCAGCACGTACTTCTCCACCAGCTTGCTCTCGCTTTCAAACAGCAGCGAGACGATCTTCAGCCAGCGCTCTTCGATCTGCAGTGCCAGTGCATCGTGACCATAGTGTTGCAGCCCACGGATGCCCATCCATTGCAGCGGCGCCCAGCCGTTCGGGCGGTCCCACTGCTCACCACTGCCGCCGACCTCGGTGGTGGACAGTCCGCCGGGGGCGAGCAGCCGTTCGCGAACCACTTCAGCCACCCGGGCCGCCTGCTCGGCACTGGCAAGCTTGACGAACAGCGGCGTCAGGGTGGCAGCGGTAAGGTTGTCCCTAGGTTTTGCCAGGCACCAGTCGTAGTCGAAATAGGCGCCGTGCTGCTCGCTCCACAGGTAATGATCGATCGCAGCCAGACGCTTTTCGGCACGCAGACGGAACGCCTCGGCACAGTCATGCTGGCCCTTGGCGTGGCTGAGACGGGCGATCTGTCGCTCAAGGTTGTAGAGAAAGCTGTTCAGGTCCACCGGAATGATCTGCGTGGTGCGAATGCTCGACAGGCGCTGAGGGTCACCCAGCCAGCGCGAACTGAAATCCCAGCCGGACTCGGCACCGGCTCGCAGGTCACGATAGACCTCATGCGCGGGCCGGCTGGATGAACGCGCCGTTTCGACGTCTTCGAGATAGGACTCCTCGCGCGGCGTGTCTCGCTCATCCCAATAGCGATTGAGTACGCTGCCATCGGCCAGACAAACGCAGCGACGATGGGATTCTCCGGGCCGCAACTGATCGTCCCCATCGGTCCAGAACGCGTGCTCCTTGCGCAACTGCGGGAGGTAATCGTTGGCGCGATGCACGCCGGACTCCTCGAACAGGTCGGTCATCAACGCGAAAACCGGCGGCTGCGAGCGGCTCAGGTAATAGGAGCGGTTGCCATTGGGCACATGCCCGTAGGTATCGATCAGGTAGGCGAAATTGTCCGCCATTGATCGCAGCAACTCGCAATGCCCACTCTCATCCAGGCCGAGCATGGTGAAGTAGGAGTCCCAGTAGTACAGCTCGGTAAAACGACCGCCCGGCACCACGTAGTCGTGGGGCAGCGGCAGCAGCGAGGAGAATTCCGGGTGCTGGCGCGGGTGGCGGGTCAGCACTGGCCAGAGCCGGTCGATGTGCTCAGCCAGGGTATCGTCGGGGTTGGCGACGAACTCGGTTGGCTGTCGCTGGTAGACCTCGAAGTGCTCCAGCACGAATCCACGTAGATCGAAGCCGGGCTGGCTATTCTGCGCCCGATAGGCTTCGAGAATGCGCTCCGGATGCTGTCGCGGGGCGCAGTCGACGAAGGTCTTGCTGTCAGCAAACACCCGCTGCATCTGCACCGCCACGAACAGTTCCTGGTACCGGTCCGCGGGGGTCAGGGTATCGGCGGCCGAAACCGCACGAGTGTCGTAATCGAAGTCGCTCGAAGGGATATCGGTCATTGCTCGCTGTAATTCCATAGCAGTCCACCATCTATCACCAGTGTAGTGCCGGTGACGTAGTCGGCGTCGTCCGAGGCGAGAAAGGCCACTGCACCCGCCACATCGTGCGGCTGCCCCAAACGCTTGGCCGGGATGTTCTCAAGCAGCCCGGCGAGTTTTTCCGGTTCGTTCATCAGCGTCTGATTGATTGGCGTCTCGATCGCGCCGGGCGCGACGTTGTTGACGGTGATCCCCAGCGGTGCCAGTTCGATCGCCAGGTTGCGCGTCAGCATCTTCAGACCGCCCTTGCTGGAGCAGTAGGCACTGAAATTGGGAAATGGCAGCTCCTCGTGAACCGAGCTGTTGTTGATGATCCGCCCGCCTCGCCCGGTGTCGCGCAGGTGGCGGGCAAACGCTTGGGACAGGAAGAACGGGCCGCGCAGATTGACGTTCAGCACCTGGTTGTAGTCCGCCTCGCTCACATCGAGAAAGGCGTCGTGTTTCTGCACCCCAGCGTTATTGACCAGAATGTCCAGGCGGCCCATCTGCTCGACGGCCTGCTCAACCAGCCGATAGCAATTGGCAGGTTCTGAAACATCCGCGGCGATAAAACAGACCCGATGCCCTTGGGCCCGCACCTGCTCGAGTGTTTCGCGCGCCTGGTCGTCGTCATGTCGTCCATTGATAACCAGGTCGGCGCCTTCCTTCGCCAGGCGTATGGCTATGCCGCGGCCGATGCCCTGGGTGCTGCCGGTAACCAGGGCGACCTTGTTCTGCAGTTTCATCGAACACCTCGTGTGGCTGTCGAGTCGCAGCGGCGACCCCGAGTCGTCCACTTTGAGACGGGCTGCAGGCGGGCGCGTTCAACCTCGGGTGTTTGCGAATGCTTCCGGAACGCACCCGGGACGGTCTGCGCAGCAGACAAATGCCTGCACCAGAGCGCAAAATGGCCGGCTCTCCGCCGCCCCGCTTTCAGGACAGCCATGGCCACCGCCGATCTGCGCAAGGGTTACCTACTGGGTCTGATGACCTTTTCCATCTGGGGCCTGTTCCCGCTCTACTTCAAGTCCATCGAGCAGTACGCCGCGCTGGAAATCGTCACTCAGCGGGCCATCTGGTCGGCGCTGTTCGGCACGCTGGTGCTGAGCCTCTGGCGCCACGCGGGCTGGTGGCAGGAGTTGCTTGCCCATCCGCGGCGGATCGGTGTGCTGATGATTTCCAGCGTGCTGATCGCCAGCAACTGGCTGATCTACGTCTGGGCGGTGAACCACGATCACATGCTCGAGGCAAGCCTGGGTTACTACATCAATCCGCTGGTCAATGTGCTGCTGGGGCTGATCGTGTTGCGCGAGCGCCTGCGCCCGCTGCAATGGTTGGCCGTGGCGATGGCGGCTGTCGGCGTGCTGCTGCAGTTGATCACCCTCGGCGACTTTCCCTGGGTGTCGATCGCGCTGGCGTTGAGCTTTGGCAGCTATGGCCTGTTGCGCAAGCAGGCGCCGGTCGCCGCCCTGCCGGGCTTGGTGGTGGAAACCTGGCTGCTGTTGCCGATCGCGCTGGGCTGGCTGTTTTTCTTCGGCACTGGCCCAAGCACTGAATGGTCGTTCTGGACCGAGCCGCAGGCGCTGTGGCTGGTGGCTGCCGGGCCGGTCACGCTGCTTCCGCTGCTGTGCTTCAACGCAGCGGCCAGGCATCTGCCCTACTCGACCCTGGGCTTCCTGCAGTACATCACGCCCACGTTGCTGCTGCTGCTCGCGGTATGGGTGTTCGATGAGCCCTTCCCGGCCGATCGCCAGCTGGCCTTTGTCTGCATATGGGCGGGACTCGCCGTGTACAGCTACGACGCCTGGCGCGTGATGCGTAAAGGCGCCATGCGCTAACGGCAAGTCAATCGGCAGGCTGCAGTTTCAACTCCACCATCAGGTCGTCGGCCAGCGTTTCCAGGTGCTCCTGCAGCTCGTCCAGAGACAGCTCGCTCGGCACTGCCAACCGTGCCTCGGCCCGGAACAACAGCTCGCTGGACATCGGTGCTGGCAGCACGTCGGTGTCCAGGCTTTCCAGATTGACGCCGTGGCGGGCAAGCAACTGGGTGATATCACGGACGATGCCCGCGCGGTCGTTGCCCACCAGTTGCAGCTGAATCATCTGCCAGCGCCGTTCTGGCTCCGCGCCGCTTTGCGCAACGAGTACCCGGATACCATGTTGCTCAAGCTGCTGCAGGGCCTCGCTGAGATCAGCGTGAGCCTGAGCCGGCACCGCGACCCGCAGAATTCCGGCGAACTGGCCCGCCATACGCGACATGCGGCTCTCCAGCCAGTTGCCCCCATGTTCGGCGATGCACTTGGCCAGGCATTCGACCAGCCCCGGCTGGTCCTCGGCAATCACGGTAAGAACGAGATGATCCATCTGTGGCTCCTTTAATAGAGAACTACGGCAAGCGGCGTTGGCCGTACGACTGCTGAGAGTAATGGACCGCTCCCGTGGCGTGCGACTCCATAGGTATAGAACAAACGTCGCCAACGCCGTATTAAAGAGGCCGGTACGCAGCGTGCCGACTGCCGGATGAGCGACATCCAGGGCCTTGAGCTTGCGCCGTGTGGCGGACTGATTTTCCGAACGGCTTCATGTAGTATCCGTCGACCCGGACTACAAGAAGAAACTGTCCGACGGATTTGAAGAAGAACCAAGTGAGGCGAGTAATGACTGAGCGCGTTCAAGTCGGTGGCCTGCAGGTCGCCAAAGTCCTGTACGACTTCGTGAACAACGAAGCGATTCCTGGTACCGGCGTTGATGCCGATGCCTTCTGGGCCGGCGCTTCCAGCGTCATCCATGACCTGGCGCCAAAGAATCGCGCGCTGCTAGCCAAGCGTGACGACCTGCAAGCCCAGATCGACGCCTGGCACCAGGCGCGTGCCGGTCAGGCCCACGATGCCGCGGCCTACAAAGCCTTCCTGCAGGAAATCGGCTACCTGCTGCCGGAAGCCGAAGACTTCCAGGCCACTACCCAGAACGTTGACGAAGAAATCGCCAGCATGGCCGGCCCGCAGCTGGTGGTGCCGATCATGAATGCGCGCTTCGCCCTTAACGCCGCCAATGCGCGCTGGGGCTCGCTGTATGACGCGCTCTACGGCACCGATGTGATCCCCGAAGAAGACGGCGCCAGCAAAGGCCCCGGCTACAACGAAGTCCGCGGCAACAAGGTCATCGCCTATGCCCGCGCCTTCCTCGACGAAGCCGCTCCGTTGGAAACGGGCTCGCATGCCGACTCCACTGGTTACCGCATCGATGCTGGCAAACTGGTCGTCTCGTTGAAGGATGGCAGCACCACCGGCCTGCAGAACCCAGCGCAACTGCGCGGCTTCCAGGGCGACGCCAACGCACCGATCGCCGTGCTGCTCAAGCACAACGGCATCCACTTCGAAATCCAGATCGATCCGTCCAGCCCCATCGGCCAGACCGATGCAGCCGGCGTGAAGGACGTTCTGATGGAGTCGGCACTGACGACCATCATGGACTGCGAAGACTCGATTGCTGCGGTCGATGCCGATGACAAGACCATCGTCTACCGCAACTGGCTCGGCCTGATGAAGGGCGATCTGGCCGAGGAACTGGACAAGGGCGGCAAGCGCATCACCCGCGCCATGAACCCGGACCGCGTCTACACCCAGGCCGACGGCAACGGTGAGCTGACCCTGCACGGCCGCTCGCTGCTGTTCATCCGCAACGTCGGTCACCTGATGACCAACGACGCCATCCTCGACAAGGACGGCAACGAAGTCCCCGAAGGCATCATGGACGGTCTGTTCACCAGCCTGGCCGCGATTCATAACCTCAAGGGCGACACCAGCCGCAAGAACACCCGCACCGGATCGATGTACATCGTCAAGCCGAAGATGCACGGCCCGGAAGAAGTGGCCTTCGCCACCGAACTGTTCGGCCGCGTCGAGGACGTCCTCGGTCTGCCGCGCAACACCCTGAAAGTCGGCATCATGGACGAGGAGCGTCGCACCACGATCAACCTCAAGGCTTGCATCAAGGAAGCGCGTGAGCGTGTGGTGTTCATCAACACCGGCTTCCTCGACCGCACCGGCGACGAGATCCACACCTCCATGGAAGCCGGCCCGGTAGTACGCAAGGCCGCCATGAAATCCGAGAAGTGGATCAGCGCCTACGAGAACAATAACGTCGACGTGGGCCTCGCCTGCGGCCTGCAGGGCAAGGCGCAGATCGGCAAGGGCATGTGGGCCATGCCTGACCTGATGGCCGCGATGCTCGAGCAGAAGATCGGTCACCCCATGGCTGGCGCCAACACCGCCTGGGTTCCGTCGCCGACCGCTGCCACCCTTCATGCCATGCACTACCACAAGGTCGACGTGCAGGCGCGTCAGGTCGAACTGGCCAAGCGCGAGAAGGCCTCCATCGACGACATCCTCACCATCCCGCTGGCGCAAGACACCAACTGGAGCGAGGAAGAGAAGCGCAACGAGCTGGACAACAACTCGCAGGGCATCCTCGGCTACATGGTTCGCTGGGTCGAACAGGGCGTCGGCTGCTCCAAGGTGCCGGACATCAACGACATCGCGCTGATGGAAGACCGCGCCACCCTGCGCATCTCCAGCCAGCACGTGGCCAACTGGATGCGCCACGGCGTGGTGACCAAAGATCAGGTGGTCGAAAGCCTCAAGCGCATGGCGCCGGTAGTCGACCGCCAGAACCAGGGCGACCCGCTGTACCGCCCAATGGCGCCGGACTTCGACAACAGCGTGGCCTTCCAGGCCGCCCTGGAGCTGGTCCTTGAAGGTACCAAGCAGCCGAACGGCTACACCGAGCCGGTGCTGCATCGCCGCCGCCGCGAGTTCAAGGCCAAAAACGGCCTGTAACCCGCACTGCAGCTGAGACTGAACCGCCCCACGGGGCGGTTTTTTTATGCCTTGTTTCAGCTGAGCGGCGCTCAAGTTCGGTTTGTTACAACCGATAACGTGACTAGAACGCCACTTCTAGTCACAATATTTCAGATAGATGGCACTCCGCTATTAGTCGCCTTCTCGTAGTATCCGCCACCCCGCCGTGGAGTCGTTGCATGTTCAAAAATTTCTCGCTAACCGCGAAGCTGTCGCTGGTTCCTGCCGTCGCCCTGCTCGGGCTGATCCTTTATGTCGGCTATACCTCGCTGCAGCTTTCTGCGACGGATTCACGCCTCGTCAGCATCGAAACTCAGAGCTATCCCACACTGGAAAAAACCGACGCGGTGATCTTCCAGTTTTCCCGTATACCCGGCCTGCTAAACAATGCCGTGGCAGCGGGCGAGCCGGGCATTCTCGACGAAGCACGCCAAGTACTCAGCGAAATCGATTCGCAGCAACAGGCGCTCGCCACGCTCCTGAACGCTCAACCGCAACGGCTACAGGCGCTCAACGAGTGGCGCAATGCAGTCAAGACTTACGCCGACAATGCGCTCGATGCTTCAGCGAAGCTGATCGATGGCAGCGCCTCGTTCGATGACCTACGGCCGAGCCTGGACCGTATGGCCAGCGATCTCGCTCAGGCACAGAAACTCGCATCTGACTTCCGCACCGGTGCCTATCAGGATTTCCAGCAAACCCTGGCCGAAACCCGTGAAGCCAACGAAGCCACCACACGCCTGGGCATCATCCTCAGCGTAGTGCTGATCGTGGTGGTCAGTCTCGGCGCCTGGCTGGTGATACGCAGCGTGATGGCCAACGTGCGCGGCGTGATTGCCTCGCTGCAATCCATTGCACGCGGCGATGGCGACCTGACGCAACGCGTGAACGTCGAATCGAACGACGAAATCGGCGCCATGATCGAGCTGTTCAATGGCTTTCTCGACAAGCTGCAGCGCACGATTCGCCAGATCATCGAGGCGGCCAGCCCGCTCGGCCAGGTATCGAAAGAACTCTACAACCTGACCCAGGGCTCGGAAGAAAACGCCAAATCGCAGCAGCACCACACCGACTCCATCACCCGCGACATCCTCACCATGACCGGCAGCATTCAGGAGGTCGCTCAGCGTTCGCAGCAGGCTTCCAACGAAGCCAACTCCGCTGCGCGCCAGGCCGCCACGGCACGTGAGCATGTCGGCAGCCTGTCCACCGGCATCAGCGATCTGGGTGACAGCGTGATGGGCGCGGTCAAGGCCATGGAACAGCTGGAGGAAGAAACCCAGGAAGTCGGCTCCGTACTCACGGTGATCCGCAGCATCGCCGAGCAGACCAACCTGCTCGCGCTGAACGCCGCCATCGAAGCCGCCCGCGCCGGTGAACAGGGTCGCGGCTTCGCCGTGGTGGCTGACGAGGTGCGTAACCTGGCGCAGAAAACCGCAGCTTCGACGGCAGAGATTCAGCAGATCATCCAGCGTCTGCAAAGCAGCGCCAACACGGTGCTCAACGTGATGAACAGCAATGGCGAGAAATCACGCGCCAGCATCGAGCGCTCGGTGGAAGCGACCCAACTGCTCGAGACCATCGCCCGCACCGTCAACCAGATCGACGAACTCAACGCCGGGATCGCCCAGTTCACTCAAGAGCAGATTGGCCTGTCGAGTTCCATCCAACAAGAAACCCAAGTGTTGCAGCAGGACGCAAAAGCAACCGCAAACGGCGCCGAAGCCACCGCCCGACTGGGCGAGCAACTGGTCAGCACGGGCGATCACCTGCGTGCGGCCACGGCCCAATTCCGCGTTTAAATTGATTTTAGGAGCACCCTGATGACCGCAGTACGTGTTATCGGCCTGGCAGCCGTCTGCCTGGCGACCACTCAAGCCTTCGCCCTCGAGCAAGGCGAGCACCGCTTCAATGGTTTCGGCACCGTCGGTATCACCCATCTGGGTGGTGAAGACGATGGCCGCAGCTATGGTGTGCAAGGCCAAACCAACGACTCCTGGCGCGGCGACCAACTGTCCAAGTTCGGCGCCCAGCTGAGCTACGGCATCACCGACACCGTCGGCGTGACCGTTCAGGCCACCGCCAAGCCGCAGCAGGATGAGTGGAAAGCCAACCTGGAGTGGGCTTACCTCTCGTGGCAGACCACCGATCAGCTGATGCTCCGCGCCGGCCGCCTGCGCAGCCCGGTTTACATGTACTCAGAAAGCCTCGACGTCGGCTACAGCTACCCTTGGCTGCGTCTGCCCGACGAGGTCTACAGCCAGGTCCAGGTGACCAATTACGAAGGCGTTGATGCGGTCTACACCGTGCCGCTTTCCTATGGCTCAGTGACCGTCCAGGTCGCGGGTGGTCAGGCCAAGAATCGTGACTACTACGCCTATGACGAGCAGTTCGATATTGACTACGGCAACCTTTTCGGCGCCAGCGTCAGCCTGGCCACCAATGATTTCGGTACGCTGCGCGTCGGCTATGTCGAAGCGGATATCAAGACGGATATCAACGGTACGGTCACTGTGGCGCCGGGCGTTAGTACTCCGCTGAGCCTGCTCACTCTGGACAAGGAAAAAGGCAAGTTCACCTCGATCGGCTACCAGTACGACAACGGCGTCTGGGTCAGCAGCAACGAATGGACCTCACGCATGATCGAGAACGACGACATGGAGTCGATCGATTCCTTCTACTTGATGGGTGGCCGTCGCTTCGGTGATTTCCTGCCGCACGTGACTTATGCACAGCTGGACGACAACGGCGGTCGTCAGTCCTCCTGGACGCTGGGGCTGAACTACCAGGCCGCCCCGACCGTCGTGGTCAAGGGCGAGTACAAGCGCGTCGACACCAAAAATGGTTATGACGGTGTGTTCACCCGCAACGCCCAGGAAGTCTTCAACAACGCAGTGTATGACCTCAGCGCTGGCACCCGTGGCACCCCTGCCCGCAACTACGACGGCGACATCGTTTCCGTCGGCGTTGATTTCGTATTCTGAGGAGCGTCCAGATGAAAACATCCCTTCGCATTCTCGGCAGCGCAGCCCTGCTCGGCATGGTTTCCATGGCTCAGGCCGAGGTCGCCGTGATCGTCAATCCCGGCGCGGCGAAAGCGCCGTCGCAGTCCGACGTAGCCAACATCTTCCTGGGCAAAGACAAGTCCATGAAAGGCGTCGACCAAGCCGGCTGGACTCCCGCCAAAGAGGCTTTCTATTCAGGCGTCACCAACAAGAACGAGTCGCAGCTCAAGTCGTACTGGTCCGGGCTGATCTTCACCGGCAAGGGCCAGCCACTGCCAAGCGTGGCCGACGACGCAGCGATGGTCGCCAAGGTTGCCGCCGAAGCCGACGCCATCGGTTATGTCGACAGCGCCGCAGTCAACGATTCGGTCAAGGTGCTGTTCACCCTGCCGTAATCGAACGCACCACCAAAACCGCCCTACGGGGCGGTTTTTTTATGCGCGCAAAATCCTGCTACAACCCCGCCCGCTCAGCTGACCCGTGTCAGCCCGATGCTGCCTGCCCGCGACTAGACTTACGTCCAATGTGCCCCACCGGACCCACAGCCCACCATTGGGCGCAAAAATGGAACCGAACCATGAGCAAAGCCGATGCTTTCGCCGAGGCAGGCAAAACCGCCGTACTGCAGAACATCCACGGAACCATGGAGTTTCTGCGCAAGTACCCGCCGTTCAATCAGATGGAACCCGGCCATCTGGCTTATCTGGTTGAGAACTGCCAGCTGCGCTTTTACAGCGAAGGCGATTGCATCATTTCGCCTGATGACGGTGTCGTCGAACACTTCTACATCATCAAGCAAGGCCGGGTTCATGGTCAGCGCCCACACACCAGCAAGCGCGGCACCGACACAACCTTCGAGGTGATCGTCGGCGAATGCTTTCCGATGGCCGCCTTGATGGGCGAGCGTGCCACCCGCACCGGGCACTTCGCCGCCGAAGACACCTTCTGTTTTCTGCTAAACAAGCCCGCCTTCGTCAAACTGGTCTCCAAATCCGCGGCATTTCGTGACTTCGCCATGCGCGGCGTCAGCAGCCTGCTCGACTTGGTCAATCAGCAGGCGCAGATGCGCGCGGTGGAGAGCTTGGGCGAGCAATACTCGCTGGAGACGCGCATCGGCGAGCTCGCTTTGCACCATCCGGTCTCTTGCCTGCCATCGATGCCACTGGCCGATGCGGTGGCCCTGATGCACGAAAACAACACCGGCAGCGTGGTAATTACCGACCTCGAATTTCACCCGCAAGGCATCTTC
Source organism: Pseudomonas sp. 10B238 (assembly GCF_000970615.1). NCBI lineage: Bacteria > Pseudomonadati > Pseudomonadota > Gammaproteobacteria > Pseudomonadales > Pseudomonadaceae > Pseudomonas > Pseudomonas sp. 10B238. The sequence continues at coordinate 314,370 of NZ_KQ033928.1, read as the reverse complement.
ACCTTGCGCGATCTGCGCCGGGTGATCGGCACCGGTACGACCGACCTCTCTGCCCCGATTGCCGAATTCATGACGCAGGATCCATTCCACCTTCCGCCGGATGCAACCGCCTTCGATGCCGCCATCGCCATGACCGAGCGTCACATCGCTCACGTCTGCGTTGTCGATAAAGGCCTGCTGAGCGGGGTGATTTCCGAGCGCGATCTGTTCTCGCTGCAGCGCGTCGACCTGGTTCATCTGGCGCAGGCGATTTCGCACGCCGACAGCGTCGAGACGCTGGTGATCATCCGCAGCCGGATCTTGCAGTTGGTCGACAATATGCTGGCGCACGGCGCCTCCTCTACGCAGATCACACACATCATCACGCTGCTCAACGACCATACGGTTTGCCGCGTGATCGAACTGGCCATCGAATTGCTCGGCGACCCCGGCATTCCTTTCACCTGGCTGTGCTTCGGCAGTGAAGGGCGCCGCGAGCAGACCCTGCATACCGATCAGGACAACGGCATGCTCTTCGAAGCCGCTGACGCAGCCGAAGCCGCCTCTATCCGGGGCCGCCTGCTGCCGCTTGCAGAGCGCATCAACCACGATCTGGACACCTGTGGCTTCACCCTGTGCAAGGGCAACATCATGGCCAGCAACCCGCAGCTGTGCCTTTCACGACTCGAATGGCAGCGGCGCTTCAGCGCCTTCATTCGGGAATCGACACCGGAAAATCTGCTCAGCAGCACCATTTATTTCGACCTGCGCGCGATCTGGGGTCCCAGCGAGGGGTGCGAGCAGTTGCGTAGCAACATGCTTGAGGAGGTCGGCGACAGTCGGTTGTTCCAGCGCATGATGGCGGAAAATGCGCTACGTCATCGCCCGCCCGTAGGACGTTTTCGCGATTTCGTGGTGACCCGCAAAGGCGACGGCAAGGCGACCCTGGATCTCAAAGTGCAGGGCCTGACCCCCTTCGTAGACGGGGCGCGGCTGCTGGCGCTGGGCCACGGCATCACAGCGTGCAATACGTTGGATCGATTGCGCCAACTGGTCGAAAAAGATGTCATCGACGGAAAGGATGGTGCTGCCTATGAAGAGGCCTACCATTTCATCCAGCAGACCCGCATGCAACAGCACCAGCAGCAAGCACGCGAGGGAAGGCCTTACTCGAACCGGCTCGACCCGGACACCCTCAATCATCTGGATCGGCGTATCCTGCGCGAATCCTTTCGCCAAGCCCAGCGCCTACAGAGCAGTCTGGCGGTCCGCTACCAGTTATGAATATGCCCTGGTTCAAACGTCGCGGCCCTATCCTCGAACTCGAACAACTGCAACGGCGTGATCAGCTTGCGCCGCCTGCTGCCCTGGACCTTTGTCCGCTCGACGTGCAGCGTATGGTGGTGCTTGATCTCGAAACCAGCGGTCTCGACATGCGCCGCGATATCGTCCTTTCCATTGGCGCGGTGGTTATCGAGCGAGGCGGCATCCAACTGGGGGACCAGTACGAGTCGACGCTGTTGCGCCGGGCGCAAAAGGTCAGCGAAAGCGTGCTGATCCACGGGATTGCGCCAAGCGAGCTCGAAGCGGGCGAAGACCCAGCCGAAGCGCTTCTGGATTTGATGGAGTTCATTGGAGACAGCCCGATTCTGGCATTCCACGCCGGTTTCGATCAGCGCATGCTCACCCGCGCGTTAAAACAGACGCTAGGCTACAAGCTGCGCCATCCATTCATCGACATCGCCGAAGTCGCACCCATGCTTTGCCCCGACAACCGACCCAGACAAAACGGTCTGGATGACTGGTGCAGCCATTTCGGACTTCAAGTTCTGCAACGCCATCACGCCAGCGCAGATGCACTGGCCACTGCCGAGCTGGCGTTGATCCTGTTCAGCAAGGCGCGTCGACAGGGCGTGGACAGCCTTGAGGCGATGAGCCAACGATTGGCCAACTGGCGCAAACGGCAGCAGGCTCAATTCATGTAGTGGGGCTTGCCGGGTTCCTGATCGAACGGCGCAACATCCTCGTTGCACCGCTGCCGGCAACTTGCGATCATGTGCGAATAGTTCTCGTTATTGGCCGAGGTGTCGGCCTTGGAGCATTCGCTTGTCGGCTGGGTCGACCCATCAACAGTTCGTGGGCTCGCTGTATCGCGATCATCGCGATTGGCTGTTGAACTGGCTGCGCCGCCAACAAGCGTGTCCTCATCGTGCCGAGGACCTGAGCCAGGACACCTTCCTGCGGCTGCTCAAGCGTAACGATATAGGCGATCTACGTGAGCCACGCACTTTGCTGGCGACGATCGCTCGCGGCCTGTTGATCGATCATTTTCGTCGCAGCGCGCTGGAGCGCACCTATCTGGACGAGCTGGCACTGCAGCCGGAAGACACACAACCCAGCGCCGAGGATCAGCTGCAAGTGCTCCAGGCATTGCGCGAAGTGAACCTCATGCTCGGTGCGCTCTCGGCTAATGCACGTGCAGCCTTCTTCTATAACCGCCTGGACGGCCTGACCCACGCCGAAATTGCGTCGCGCCTCGGCGTCTCCGTTCCACGCGTAAGACAGTACCTCGCCCAGGCTCTGCGCCAGTGTTATATCGCCGTTTACGGTGAGCCTAGATGAGTGTGGACCGGCAGCCGGTATCGGCCCGTGTGCTCGATGAGGCTATCGCCTGGCAGCTGCGTCTTGGCGACGGTGGCGCGAGCCCTCAGGTCCGAGAGGCGCTACAACGCTGGTTGAGTGAAAGTGCCGAGCACGCCAAAGCCTGGGCACAACTGGGCGGCATCGATCAGCAACTCGGCACCATTAATTCCCCAACCGCGCGAAGGGCGTTGCAGATCAGTGCTCACCCCGGACGGCGGACAGCAGGTCGTGCGCTTCTGGGCCTGGCATTGCTGTGCACGCTGGGCATGGGAATCGCACTGCAATCGCAGCCGCTGCCGGTGTGGTTAGCTGACGAACGCACCGGCGCCGGGGAACAGCAGAGCGTTACGCTGGCTGACAATAGCCACATTCAGCTGAACAGCCGCAGCGCACTGGATATTCACTTCGATCAGCAAGAGCGCCGGCTGTTTCTGCACAGCGGTGAGGTGCTTGTTGAAACCGCACCGGGCAATGACCCAAGACCCTTTGTCGTCGAAACCGAACAAGGCGATCTGCGCGCGCTCGGCACGCGATTCATCGTTCGCCGAGAAGGTGATGCGACCCGCCTGGTCGTACTCCGATCCGCTGTGGCCGCGCTTCCCGGCGGCCTACAGGCGGGTCGCACTGTGCAGGCTGGCGAGCAGGTACTGATGCACCTCGATCATCTCGACGACAATCAGGCAGCACCGGTTGCTGCAGACGCCTGGAGCCGGGGCATGCTCGTGGTAGAAGATCTGCCGTTGAGCGAGCTGCTAGCCATACTCGGTGAGTATCGCCGTGGTTACCTCGGCCTCGATCCGAGCCTCGAATCCCTGCGCATCAGCGGCAGCTTCCCGCTGCACGACACCGACCGCGCGCTGGCGGCCCTACCACCCAGCCTACCGGTGCAGATCGAGCAGCACACTGATTGGTGGGTCAAGGTCGTTCCGGCGCAACCTGCCAGCGATTCGCACAAGTAACTGCAGCACCCATCGCAGCGGTCACCCCAGACCCTACAAAAATATTTTCAGCTGCCCCTATCACTTTTCATTTCTCCTCCGGCCTCATGAATAACTGAGACATATTCCTATTCGGGAGTTATTCACAAATGCCATCGCTTTCACTGTTCCGCCCCAGCCTTCTGGCCGTTGCTATTGCCGTCGCGCCGCTGCCACTACTGGCCCAGACGTCCAACGGCGAAACGGCTGCTGGCGAGGTCCGCGAATACTCCCTACCCGCCGCGCCTCTGGCTTCGACGCTGAATCGCATCGCCGCCGAAGCAGGGCTGGTGCTCAGTATTGATCCCGCTCTGACTCGCAACCGCATGGCGGAGCCGGTACAAGGCCGCTTCGATGGCCAGGGGGCGCTGCAGCGAGCCTTGCGCGACACCAGACTCGAACTTCGTCAGGACCCTTCGGGCAGCTTCAGTTTGCAGCAGGCAGCAACCGAGGCGATGGCACTGCCGGATGTCACCGTGACGGCAACCGAGGCGTTGGCTGAGGGCGGCGAAGAAAGCGGCTATCGCGCCAGCGCCGTGCGAAACGTCGGCGCGCTGGGCGGAATGGCACTCCAGGATGCTCCCTATTCGGTGACAGTGATTTCCTCGGAGCTGATGGATAACATCCAGGCCACCTCCAGCGACGACATATTCAAGCTCAGCCCGACCACGCAGTTCACCTCCCCGACCAGCGCGGGTTACGCCAGCGCGGTAGCCATTCGCGGCTTCAGCGGCGTCGGCAACCTTAGCATCGCCAATGACGGCCTGCGATTCAGTAATAGCTACGATGGCGGAAACTTCATCGAGGAAATGGAGCGGCTGGAGATCCTCAGCGGTCTGTCCGGCTTCCTCTATGGTCCGGCCAGCCCCGGCGGACTAGTCAACTACGTGCTCAAGCGCCCCACTACCGAGCGCTACAACAGCGTGACCTACGGCACCCCTGGCGGCGAGAACCAGTACCTGCACGGCGACTTCGGCGGGCCGATCGACAGCGAAGGCCGCTTCGCCTACCGCGTCAACCTGCTCGCCCAGGACGGTGAAACCGCCATTGACGGACAGGTCGAACGCCGTCACATGGCCAGCGTCGCACTGGACTGGAACGTCAGCGACGACTTGCTCATCCAGTTCGACGCCTCGCACAAGCAGAGCGAGACGCGGGGCCTCACCAGCTACTGGTACTTCGCCGATCAAGCATTCCGGCCTGATGCCGACGACTTGGAGAACGACGAGCTCTATAGCCAACGATGGGCCTACAACGACAGCCGCCACGACCGTGTCGGCAGCCGCTTCCAGTGGCGCCTGAGCGACGTGTTCAGTTTGCGCGGTGCGCTCGGCTACAGCCAGTACACGACCGAATACGCCTATACGGGGCCGACCGTGAACTCGGCCGGCGTGTACGTCCAGCCGCTCTACGCCTTCGCCCCGGTGAAAACCGAAGAGACCTCCGGTAACCTTTTCCTCGATGCGGTTTTCGACACCGTGGGCATCGGCCATGAGATGACCTTCGGTTACCAAGGAAACATTGCACGGGTTCGCTACAACACCGACTACATCCCGCTCCCGGGCCCACAATATGTATCGGTCACCCCCCAAGTGCCCTTCAGCGAGCGGCCGCAGGTGGCCAAGCCCGCCTACGATCTCGGCGATGGTGACTACCATCTGGCCAGCCGCAGCCAGTCCGACAGCGTGCTGATCGGCGACGTCATCACCTTCAACGAACAGTGGTCGACAATTCTTGGCGTGACGCACTCACGTATCAAGACCTTCAGCGACAACTTCGTCTGGGTCGAAGCGTTCGGCAGCCCGCCGGCGATCGAGGACTACAGCGAAACTAAAACCTCGCCCAACGTCTCGCTCGTCTACAAGCCAGTCGAGTGGCTGACTACGTACGTGACCTACATCGAAGGTCTGCAGACGGGTGGCGTGGCGCCGAGCGGCACGAACAACGCGGGCCAGGCACTGGCGCCGATCGTCAGCGACCAATACGAAATCGGTGCGAAAGCCGAGCTCGGCGGTGCCCTGTACACCGTCGCGCTGTTCGACATCGAGAAGCCCAACACCTACACCAATGCATCCAACTTCTTCGTTCAGGATGGCATGCAGAACAACAAGGGCCTGGAGTTCAGCGTAACGGGCAACGTTACCCCAGCACTGACGCTGGTGGGCGGCGTCACTTTGCTCGATCCGGTCGTAGAAGGCGCGGCGAACGCTGCCAACGACGGCAACCGCCCGGTCGACGTGGCGCGGCACCTGGCCAAGCTGTACGGCGAATACGCGATATTCGGCGTACCCGGGCTGACACTCACCGGTGGCGCCTTCTATACGGGCAAGCAATACACCGACGAGGCCAACGACCACACCATCCCCTCGTTCACCACTTTCGACCTGGGCGGTCGCTATCGCATGGCCTTGGCGGATGAACGTGCCCTGACCCTGCGCGCCAACCTGAGCAACCTGACCGACGAGGAATACTGGCTGAGCAGCCATTACCTTGGAGCACCACGCACGCTCAAGCTGTCGGCGCAGCTGGAGTTCTGATGCGGGCCACCACCATCCGCCGCTGGTCCTTCGTCCATACCTGGACCAGCCTGATCTGCACGCTGTTTCTACTCTTACTGGCGGTCACCGGATTGCCGTTGATCTTCCATCACGAACTGGAACATCTACTTGGCGAGGCGCCTGAGTTGCGTGAGATGGCACCCGATACGCCGCATCTCGATCTGCAGCAGTTGGTGACAGCCGCCGAGCGGCACCGCGAGGGTGAGGTGGTGCAGTATTTCGGTTGGGAAGCGGACGAGCCTAACGGTGTTGTGGCGATTACCGCTGCAACAGCCGGCACCGAACCCAACTCTTCCTACACCTTCATGCTCGATGCCCGTAGCGGCGAAGCGGTCGAAATGCCGGCGGCTAACGGCGGCCTGATGATGTTTTTCCTGCGCATGCATGTCGACATGTTTGCAGGGCTGCCCGGCAAGCTGTTCCTGGCCTTCATGGGCCTGCTGTTTATCGTGGCAATCATTTCAGGCGTCGTGCTTTATGCGCCCTTCATGCGCCGGCTCGAGTTTGCTCAGGTACGTCACGGTCGCTCCAACCGGACTCGCTGGCTAGATCTGCACAACCTGATCGGTGTGGTAACGCTCAGTTGGGCGCTGGTAGTGGGTATTACCGGAGTGGTCAGCGCCTGCGCTGATCTCGTGATCGAGGCTTGGCGCGCCGACTCGCTCGCGTCAATGCTCGCGCCCTACCGTGATGCGCCAGCACTGACGTCGCGCGCCCCGGCAAGCAACCTTCTGAATATAGCGGCCCAAGCAGCACCGGGTATGCAGCCGGACTTCATCGCCTTTCCGGGCACGCGCTTTTCCAGCGAGCATCACTACACCGTATTCATGAATGGCAGCAGCCATCTGACCTCACACCTGTTTACCCCTGTACTGATCGATGCGAAGACACTGGAGGTCACAGCCGTTGGCGGGCGGCCTTGGTACATGGATGCCTTGGGCCTGTCACAACCACTGCACTTCGGTGACTACGGCGGTCGGCCGATGCAGATTCTGTGGGCCGTGCTCGACGTGCTGACCATCATCGTACTGGGTAGCGGGCTTTATCTATGGTGGGTTCGGCGCCACGGCGGGCGAGTGGCCGCTCGAGATGTGTCGGAGTGAGCTGGCGCAAATCGACCTTCTTGCTGCCGGGATTGATAGCCGTGCTCGGCCTAGCCGGTCTTTTCGCTGCGTTGCTGGGGGATGGCTGGTGGGATGCACTTGCCTGGCTCGGCCTAGGCCTCCCGGCAGCGCTCGGCGCATGGCCGCTGCTGCGCTGTCGGATGGCAGCATCCGCCAGAACTGCGCAGCCTGTAATCAAGGATTGAGTTCCTGAAAGCCTCGGCCGGCCGCCCGGCCTAGACTGGCCAGACGTTGCCTCCAACGCAGCGCTGCGCCCCAGCAACGGGCTCAGCGGCGTGATGGATCCAATCTTCCGCCGAGGCTTAACGCGAATCGGCACCGCAGATGCGTTGAAACAGCGGCGAATCGGCGTCCAACTCGGTCAAGGTTTCGGCTTTGGCCTGACCCGCCTCGTTCAGCCTGAACATGGCCTTTTCCGCGCATATCAGCTGATAACGTCCACTGACTACGGTGGACATCAGGTGCTGTTTATCGAAGCGATACAGGACAAAGCGTGCAATGCGGCCCTGATTCGTATCCTGGATCTGCGCGTTTGCCTGATCGAGCACCGTGTAGCTCAAGGGCATCGGGTACATCATGGTCCAGGGGCGCCACAACATTTCCCCCTCTTCGCTCGAAACAACCACGGTCCCTTCCGGTAAGCGGGCCTGTTTGGTTTCGAACCAGGTGTATTCGTAATGGATGGTGTAACTCAGCATTCCCAGACCTGCACAGACAGGAATGATCCATTTCGGCACTCGCTTGCGCGTCAGTGAGCGCAGCAGCAGCCCGATGCCTGCACCCGCTACACCAGCGACGATTGCCGCGATTAGATGCCAGAACATATAAAACTCCCCTAAAAAAATCGGGCTTCCATATGGAAGCCCGACTTGTACCTCAACCTTGTGCCAGAACAGGTCTGACGTCCGGCTGCATTATCAGTTAGTGATCAAGCGCAACGCCAGCACCCTTAGGAGTACGAACGCTCTCGACCAGATCCTGAATCTCCTGCGGCGGAGCCTCGGTAGCCATCGACACAGCGTAGGCAACAGCGAAGTTCAGCATCGCACCTACCGCACCGAAGGCCTGCGGCGAGATGCCCATCCACCACTGATCAGGCGTGTTGGGGATGCTTGCAGTGCCAGGGATGAAGAACCAGCCCAGGTACAGGAAGATGTAAACGGCGGTGGAAATTACACCAACCAGCATTCCTGCTACAGCGCCCTTGCTGTTCACACGCTTGGAGAAGATGCCCATCATCAGCGCCGGGAACAGACTCGATGCCGCAAGACCGAACGCCAAGGCGACGACTTGAGCTGCAAAGCCCGGAGGATTCAGACCCAGCCAAGTCGCCAGCAGAATCGCTGCCGTCATGGCTAGACGGGCGGCCAGCATTTCGCTCTTCTCACTGATCTTTGGATTGATCAGTGTTTTGATCAGGTCATGACTGATGGCAGAGGAGATCGCCAGCAGCAGACCCGCAGCAGTTGAGAGCGCAGCAGCGATAGCACCGGCAGCGATCAGACCGATGACCCAGCCCGGCAGGTTGGCGATTTCCGGGTTGGCCAGAACAATGATGTCGTTGTTCACGGTCAGCTCGTTGCCATTCCAGCCACGCTCAGTAGCGGTCGGGGTGAAGGCGGCGTTGGTGTCGTTGTACATCTGCACACGACCGTCAGCGTTCTTGTCTTCCCAAGCGATCAGACCAGTCTTTTCCCAGGTCTGGATCCACTCTGGACGATCTTCGTAGCGGATCGCATCGGCCTGTGGGCCTTCCGGATAGATGGTCTGTACCAGGTTCAGGCGTGCCATGGACGCAACAGCCGGCGCGGTGAGGTACAACAGAGCGATGAAGATCAGCGTCCAGCCAGCGGACCAACGGGCGTCAGCCACCTTCGGTACGGTGAAGAAGCGGATGATCACGTGTGGCAGACCAGCGGTACCGATCATCAGCGACAGGGTGAACAGGAACATGTTCAGCTTGTTGTCGACGTCCGCGGTGTAAGCGGCGAAGCCGAGGTCAGTGACCACCTGGTTCAGTTTGTCGAGCAGCGGCATACCGGATTCGGTATGGGTGCTGAACATGCCGAACATCGGGATCGGGTTGCCCGTCAGCTGCATGGCAATGAACACGGCCGGAATAGTGTAGGCAATGATCAGAACCACGTACTGCGCCACCTGGGTGTAGGTGATCCCCTTCATGCCGCCGAATACCGCGTAGGCGAACACGATCACGGCTGCGATCCAGATACCGGTGGAGTTGCTCACTTCGAGGAAGCGAGAGAACGCCACACCCGCACCAGCCATCTGGCCGATTACGTAAGTTACGGAGATCAGGATAAGGCAGACGACTGCAGTCAGGCGCGCACCACGGCTGTAGAAACGGTCACCGATGAAGTCCGGAACCGTGAACTTGCCGAACTTGCGCAGGTAGGGCGCCAGCAGCATCGCCAGCAGCACGTAGCCACCGGTCCAGCCCATCAGGTACGCCGAAGTGGCATAACCGCCGGAGGCGATCAGACCTGCCATGGAAATGAAGGAAGCTGCAGACATCCAGTCTGCCGCCGTTGCCATGCCGTTGGTTACCGGGTGAACGCCACCACCAGCGACATAGAATTCTTTGGTCGAACCGGCGCGGGCCCAGATCGCGATCCCGATATAAAGCAGGAAGGACGCGCCCACGAACGACATGTTGATCCAATATTGGCTCATTCTAGTTACTCCTCAACCCCGAATTCCTTGTCCAGTTTGTTCAGCCGCCACGCGTAGTGGAAGATGATCAAAATGAACGTAATGATGGAACCCTGTTGAGCGAACCAGAACCCCAGGTCAGTTCCCCCGACCGGGATACCCGCCAGCAAAGGGCGCAGAAGAATGGCGAAACCATATGAGACAAGAGCCCAAACTACCAAGCTCCATGTTATGAGGCGAACATTCGCCTTCCAGTACGCATCAGCATTTTTTTTGTCGTCGTCGTCGGCCATGACGTTCTCCGTCTTATTTTTATTACGGGTGAAGGGAACCACATCGTGAATTTAGCAAGGATGTGTCGTGAAAAGATAGCCCCGACTTTAGTCTGACGGGCTCTAGAACAAGCGCTAAAACGACACCCCCAACCGTCGCCTGACCGTCCCATATCCTCCCCGCAGGCCATATGCCAGCGCACTAGTAGTGCCTGAAGACACGCGACCCTCAAGCCATACACTGAGCGCTTCTGCCAACACCTCAGCGAAATGGAACCCAATCTTTCGAGCCGCTTGCCGCGCGCAGAGGATCATTATTACCTGACCCAGCGGTCACGAAACAAAACAAGCGTTGAACTAGGGTTTCTAATCCTCGAATACTAGCTACTAAACAGATACCGGAAATAATAAAAGCGTAAGACGACTTATATTTATCTTTCGCATAGGGCCTAAAGATCAGAGCAGTAATAATATGCGCGAATTAAATAACACCCGAAGATTATGATTAGATTACAAGCCGAGTCAGGCTCGCTGACGATAATAGTCGTTAATACGCATCGCTAAGTGCCCTTCTGATTGCGACAAACCATAGGGGTCAAATGGGTGCGTCGGGCGCGGGAGGCTATTACCATCCGCGCCCGCTTGGCTCGCAGGAAGCGAGCCGAACTAGCAGGTGGGACGCCCAGCCGTATATTTCTGGGCAGGGTCAATTGCCGCTTCCAGGTCGCGAATCGCCGTCGCACCTATCAATAGCGGATAACGGAAGTGGCTACGGTCGGTCAGGTTGACCTCGGTTTCGCGTAGCTGGTCACCGATGCATAACTGCATCTCGACAACCGGCCGCTCGGCTACATCCGGCCCACGCTCCACATCGGTGTCGTCGTCCGGGTCGACCGCCTCTTCTTTGCGGGTCTTGATTTCGGCGATACGCGCCAGCCGATGCTCATATAGCGTGTCGTCAGCGCCTTCGACTGCCAGGCGGAATCTCACCCAGTCTTCACCATCTCGTTCGAAGCGTTCGATATCGCGTGCCGACAGCGAAGCCGTCATGGCACCGGTGTCCATCTTCGCCTTGAGGGTCTTGCCGAGGTCTTCGATCTTGATCTGCTCATAGCGGCCGAACAGCGTTGGCTCAGCGGCAACGGCGGGAAGGGTTAAAGCGCTCAATAGCAACAACAAACGGGACAAAACGGCCTCCTGACTCTGTATTGACTTCAGTGGGACCGGCTGTCGCCGCGATCCGTTCCGCCCGTGGTGCCGGGCCATCGGCAGCACGCGTGGATGCGGGCCGCCTGTTAGACTGCGCCTCACTTTTTCTAGCAGATCAATACCGTGCCCAGTTCAGCCTTCGCCACCCTGCCCCTCAGCCCTGCAACGCTGGCCAACCTCGACGCGCTCGGCTATGCCGAAATGACGCCGATTCAGGCGCAAAGCCTGCCGGTCATGCTTAAAGGTATGGACCTTATCGCGCAGGCGAAGACCGGCAGCGGCAAGACCGCCGCCTTCGGTATTGCCCTGCTGGAACCAATCAACCCGCGCTATTTTGGCTGTCAGGCGCTGGTGCTTTGCCCGACCCGCGAGCTGGCCGATCAGGTCGCCAAGGAACTGCGCCGGCTGGCGCGCTCGGCAGATAACATCAAGATCCTGACGCTTTGCGGCGGCGTGTCCATCGGCCCGCAGATCGGTTCGCTGGAACACGGCGCCCATATCATCGTCGGCACGCCTGGGCGCGTTCAGGAACACTTGAAGAAGGGCTCACTGAAACTCGACGGCCTGAACAAGCTGATCCTCGACGAAGCCGACCGCATGCTCGATATGGGTTTCTACGATGCGATTGCCGAAATCATCGGGCAGACCCCGACCAAGCGGCAAACCCTGCTGTTCTCGGCGACCTACCCCAGCGGCATCAAGCAACTCGCATCGACCTTCATGCGCGATCCGCAGCAGGTCAAGGTCGAAGCCCTGCATGACGACACCCAAATCGAGCAGCGCTTCTACGAGATCGATCCCGAGGCGCGCATGCAGGCGGTTATTCGTGTCCTCGCCAGCTTCCGACCCGAGACCTGCGTGGCCTTCTGCTTTACCAAGCAGCAGTGCCAGGAATTGGTCGACGCCCTCACCGAAAAGGGTATCTCTGCCATGGCGCTGAACGGCGATCTGGAGCAGCGTGACCGCGACCAGGTGCTGGCGATGTTCAGCAACCGCAGCCTGTCGGTGCTGGTCGCGACCGATGTGGCGGCCCGCGGTCTGGATATCGACGCGCTGGACATGGTGATTAACGTCGAGCTGGCGCGTGATTCCGAAATCCACATCCACCGGGTTGGGCGTACCGGTCGCGCCGGCAAGAAAGGCATCGCCATCAGCCTCGTCGCCCCGGCCGAAGGCCACCGCGCCCAGGCCATCGAGGACCGGCAGAAAGCGCCGCTCAATTGGCAGCCCCTGGGTGATCTGAAAGTGCAGCCAGGCGAACCGCTGCAGCCGCCAATGGTGACGCTGTGCATCGGCGCAGGCCGCAAGGACAAGCTGCGGCCCGGCGACATCCTTGGTGCACTGACAGGCGATGCGGGGATTCCGGGCAAGCAGGTGGGCAAGATCGCGATCTTCGACTTTCAGGCGTTTGTTGCCGTCGAGCGCGACGTGGCCAAGCAAGCAATGAATCGCCTGAACTCCGGCAAGATCAAGGGGCGTTCATTGAAGGTCAGGCAGCTTTAAGCTGAATGTAGGGTGGATCACGCTTCTCCGATCCACCGGCGACGGCGGACGTAAGAAGCGACGTCCACCCTACAAACTAAACAAGTCCGATCAGCTCCTTCTGATCGGGCTCATCAGAACTGGACTTACAGCGAACCGCGAGCCCAGGGACCCCAGATGGCAAAGGTGATGCCGGGGGTCTGGATGTTGACGAACAGGAAGTGTCCGGTCGGATCGAAGCAGGCGCCGCAGAACTCACGGTTGCGGTAGTCGCCGCCCGAAGCGTTCTTCCCGGCCGCAGCGGCCTGGACGTCATCGAACACCACGTTGTTCTTGGCGAAGATGTACGCCTCCCCCGCGGTGGTCAGGCCCAGCAGGCGTTCGCCAAAGCCGAAAGCGTCCTGCACACCACCACCGTCTTCGCACAGAAGCACACCGCCGCGCGGGCTGACCGTAATGTTGTCCGGGTTGTTGGCGATTTCGGCGTCGGTGGACGCGAAGATGCAGGTCAAGCGGTCATTCGCCAGATCGTGCACCCACACCGCCCCACGGCCGTAACCGGGGCGGCCCTGACTGTCGGTACCGGCACTGGTGTCGACAATGTAGAGCTTGCCCTCGCTGTACCAGATCCCTTCGCCGCGGCTCATGCTCAGGCCGCCAGCCTGACGCGCCTGAACATATGGGCCGCTGCCTTCGGGCTGAGGCTCGAGGTCCGGATTCGATACTTCCACCCATTCCAGTTGGTAGCTGTCGCCCTGCTTCGGCGCATGCAGGTCGATCAACGCACGATTACGCACCCGAGCGGCTTGCAGTATTCCACCCGAGGCAAGTGAACCTGGCTGCTGGCTCGCGTCAGTGGGGATATAGCGATAATAGCCGGATTGGTTGCGGGCGTCTTCCGTCAAATAGACATAGCTGTTACGCGGGTCCACTGCGACCGCTTCGTGGCGGAAGCGACCCATCTGCACGATCGGCTCGCCAGTGGTCAGCGCCGGGTCGGCCGTCACCTCAAACACATAGCCGTGGGCGAGACCACCCACGCTGCGGTAGTCAGAGGTGTTCTCTTCACAGGTTAACCAGGTGCCCCACGGCGTGACACCGCCGGCGCAGTTGGTACGGGTTCCGCCGAGGCTCGGCAGGGTGCGTACCGGCTGCATGATGTCGCGGGAGACATAAAGGTTGGTGGTGCCGCCGGCCGGACGCTGGCCGTTGGACAGGGTCACGTCATCGTAGATGCCGGTGGCGTCGATCAGCGGGCCGGTGCTGGCTTCATGGTTACGCACCAGCACGATTTCCGGGCCATGCTGGCCGCGACGTACCTCGATAACGCCCATGCCGTCATGCGACGTGGGTACAGGCTGACCGTTTTCCATCAGGTCGCCAGTCCATGAAAAGCTCTTGTACTGGAATCCATCGGGAAGCTGGAGCAATTCCAGACCGGTGCTCAGGTCCTTGGTCGGACGCAACGGGCCGTAGCTGCTGCGAACCAGGCCGGCGCCGCGACCTTGTGCGTTACGTGCAGCGAAGGCTTCGAGCGTGCCGAGAAACGGCGTGCTGGCGACGACGGCGGCGGTGATAGCACCACCTTTTAGCAGGCTGCGGCGGCTGGCATCGTGTTCACGGTTCATGCGGTGTCCTCTTTTATAGGAATGGGAGGGGGCGGCATGAATGAAGCCTGACGAATGCGGCTAAACGATGACCGTGCGGTTTCGTTCCGATGATGCGAGACGGATGGACGGTATAAGCTTTGCTTCGATTGCCGTGACGTCAGCCCACGGCCGACGTCCTACCTTCTTCTCCCAGCCAGGTCCGACTCGTTCTATGCGCTCACCCTCGCTCAGCCATTCCCTGCGCCAGCTCTGGGCACTGGACAAGTTCGGCTACAGCCTTCGCGTACTGATCGCACTGGCCGGCAGCATGGGATTGAGCTGGTACCTCTCCCAGCCATCGATGGCGATACCCTTGTTTCTCGGCGTCATTGCGAGCGCCCTGGCGGAAACCGACGACAGCTGGCTAGGGCGGTTATCGGCACTGCTGGTCACACTGCTGTGCTTCAGCATTGCCGCGGCTTCGGTGCAGCTGCTGTTCCCCTTCCCTCTGCTGTTCGCGCTCGGCATGGCGGCATCAGCGTTCGGCCTGGTGATGCTCGGTGCACTGAGCGAACGCTACGCAACCATCGCCCAGGCAACCTTGATTCTCTCGATCTACAGCATGATCGCAGCCGACCAGCGTGGCGGCGAGGCGCTGCATCCCTGGCGCGACCCGCTGCTGTTATTGGCGGGCGCGACCTGGTACGGCCTGCTTTCCGTCGTTTGGAATGCGCTTTTTGCGCACCAGCCCGTACAGCAAAGTCTGGCTCGCCTGTACCGGGAGCTGGGGCAGTACTACAAACTCAAGGCCGCCCTGTTCGAGCCGGTGCGCCAGTTGGATGTGGAAGAACGTCGCCTGCAACTGGCGCAGCAGAACGGCCAGGTGGTAAGCGCGCTGAATGCCACCAAGGAAACCCTGCTGCATCGCCTGGGCAACGGTCGGCCCGGAGCGAAGATCAGCCACTACCTCAAGCTCTACTTCCTTGCACAGGACCTGCACGAGCGCGTCAGCTCCTCGCACTATCCTTACCAGGAGCTGGCCGAGGCGTTCTTTCACAGCGACGTACTGTTTCGTTGCGGCAGGCTGCTACGCTTGCAGGGCTTGGCTTGCGTGGACCTGGCGAATGCCGTCCAGCTGCGTCAGCCGTTTCGCTACAGCGAGGCCAATGCACAGGCACTGGCGGATCTGGAGTCGTCGCTCGAACACCTGCGGCTGCAGAGCAACCCGGCGTGGCGCGGGCTGTTGCGCTCACTGCGGGCATTGTCCGGCAACCTAGCAACCATGCAGCGCCAGCTGTCCACGGCGACCAACCCCGATGCCCTGGAAGGGGAACAGGACAGCAGCCTGCTGGATCGGCAGCCACAATCGTTGCGGGATGCGTTCAACCGTATCCGCTTGCAGCTGACACCCACCTCGCTGCTGTTCCGCCATGCCTTGCGCATGAGTTTGGCGCTGCTTTGTGGCTATGCCGTGCTCCACACGATCCACCCCGAACAGGGTTATTGGGTATTGCTGACGACGGTGTTCGTCTGCCAGCCCAACTACGGCGCCACGCGGATCAAGCTGGTCCAGCGCGTGACGGGCACGGCACTCGGCCTGGCTGTTGGCTGGGCGCTGTTCGATCTGTTTCCCAGCCAGCAGATACAGGCGCTGTTCGCCGTGATCGCGGGCGTCGTGTTCTTCGCTACTCGCAGCAGCCGCTACACCTTGGCGACCGCGGCGATCACGCTGCTGGTGCTGTTCTGTTTCAACCAGGTGGGCGACGGTTATGGGCTGTTCTGGCCACGGCTGGTCGACACCATCCTGGGCAGCCTGATCGCGGCGGCCGCCGTGTTCCTCGTACTGCCGGACTGGCAGGGCCGGCGCCTCAATCAGGTCGTCGCCAATACGCTCGCGCGTAGCGCCGACTATCTACGGCAAATCATGACTCAGTACGAAAGCGGCAAGCGTGATGATCTGGCGTATCGACTGGCGCGGCGCAACGCACACAACGCCGACGCGGCGCTCTCCACCACCTTGTCGAACATGCTCTTGGAACCTGGGCATTTCCGTAAGGACGCGGAAACCGGCTTCCGCTTCTTGATCCTCTCGCACACGCTGCTCAACTACCTGTCGGGCTTGGGCGCCCACCGCGAGAGTCTGCCCGACGATGCGCGTGACGAAATGCTGGAAAGCGCGGCACAGCAATTGGCGAGCAGCCTCGACGAGCTGGCCAACGGGCTGCAACACAACCAACCGGTTGCCGTTTACAGCGAAGCAGAGGAAGCGCTGGCGCAACAGCTGGAGCAGACCTCGGAAGACCTCGACGATAGCCATCGTCTGCTGCAGACCCAGTTGGGACTGATCTGCCGGCAGCTAGCACCACTACGCAGCATGGCCGCGCACCTGCTGCGGCAACCTCCGCAGGCTCAAGGCTGAGGCAGCGAATTCGGCGAAGGGAGACCATGACGCGCGAAGATGGCCGCGTAGGTGCCATCCTCGACCATCGCCTCGATCTCGCGGTTGAAGGCCGCAATGATTGCAGGCTGCTGCGGATGATCATCACGCACCACCAGCGACAGGTCGCGAATGCTGAATTCACCCGGTACGAAACTCAGCCCATCACTCACATCCTTGAGCGAGCCGTTGAAGTGAAACAGCACAGTACGCTCGTCCTCAAGGGCCAGATCAGCGCGATCGGCCAGCAGCATTCGAGCCGCCTGCACGAAGTTATTGGCGTAGCCTTTGTTGAGTGTTGAATCGTCTGCCAGCTCATCGCTATAGGCATAACCATTGGTCAGCACGATGTCATAAGTGCGCAGACTTTCACGTCCCTCATAGCGGATGCCCGCACCCTGCCGCTGTACCCAACGCACCCGGTTGCTCAGGAAGGGACGGCTGTACGTTGCGTAGTCTGCATGCCGGGTCGTGAACCAGTCGTTGATGATGTCGTACTTGCCTTGCTGTAACCCCAGCACCACCCGCTCCCAAGGCACCTCGGTGTAGGTGACGTCATAACCCGCTCGACCAAGCGCCGTGCGGATAAGCTCGACCGACAACCCGTCGCCGGGCAAGGTTTGGTCCGTGTACGGCGGCCAGGCATCACCTGCCAGTCTCAGCACTTCGGCAGAAACCGACGCACTGGTCGACAGCAGCATTCCAACCATAATTTTTTTTATTCTTGTCATAACGCTCTCCCGCACACTCATGGCGAAGCGCCACCAGCGCTAGCTAATCACAACCAGCGCCGTTTGGGATGCCCGGCTCGTCGGATGCGGGAACACCGAGCTGCAGCCAGCGAGCGGCAGGAGTACCATCGCGCATTTTCCGGGCGAGGTAGCTGGCAGTGCAGACGGACGTGGTAGTAATCGGCGCAGGGGCTGCCGGGCTGATGTGCGCCTTCACAGCAGCCGCCCGGGGCAGACGGGTCCTGCTCATCGACCACGCCAACAAAGCCGGCAAAAAGATCCTCATGTCAGGCGGTGGCCGCTGCAACTTCACCAACCTCTACACCGAGCCGGCCAACTTCCTTTCCGGCAACCCGCATTTCTGCAAATCCGCGCTCGCCCGCTATACCCAGTGGGACTTCATCGAGCTGGTCAGCCGTCACGGCGTGCCCTACCACGAGAAGAAGCTGGGCCAGCTGTTCTGCGATAACAAGGCGAGCGACATCCTGGGTATGCTGCTGGACGAGTGCGAGCAGGCCGGCGTCGACTTGCGGCTCGAGACGGCCGTACAAACCATAGACAACGCGGATGATGGCTACCAGCTGCTGACCGATGCAGGACCGGTAACCTGCCAGTCGCTGGTGATCGCCACAGGCGGCTTGTCGATTCCGACCCTCGGCGCGAGCGGATTCGGTTATCAAGTGGCGCGGCAGTTCGGCCACACCGTGCTGCCGACCCGTGCAGGCTTGGTGCCCTTCACCATCACCGAGCCACAATTGAAGTCGATGTGCGAGGCGCTGTCGGGGACCTCAGTAGAGGATTGCCTGGTCAGCTGCAACGGCCAGAGCTTCCGCGAAAACATCCTGTTCACCCATCGCGGGCTGTCCGGTCCGGCGATTCTGCAGGTCTCCTCCTACTGGGAGCCGGGCGACGCCATCGAGATCAACCTGTTGCCGCACCTGAACCTGAGCGAGTGGCTGGACGAGCAACGTCGCGAGCGCCCCAATACCGAGCTGAAAACCCTGCTCGGCGAACTGTTTACCCGCAAGATGGCCGGACTCCTGGCAGAACACTGGTTCGTCTCTAAACCGTTAAAGCAGTATTCGGCCAACGAGTTGATCGAAATTGGCGAGCAACTGGGCTGCTGGCGCCTGGTGCCGGCAGGCACCGAGGGCTATCGGACGGCCGAGGTAACCCTCGGCGGCGTGGATACGAAGGAAGTGTCATCCAAGACAATGGAATCGCAGAAATCACCGGGGCTGTATTTCGTTGGTGAGGTTCTGGATGTCACCGGCCACCTTGGTGGCTTCAACTTCCAGTGGGCCTGGGCCTCGGGCTACGCCGCCGCGCAATACGCCTAGCCCGACTACTGATTGGTCATGTTGGAAGGCGGCGAGATTTCACGCGGGCCGGCCGGGTCGGTAGCCGTGTTCTGGTACTCCTGCTGGTTCCGTTCGACATTGCGCAGCGCCGACGGCTCGTCGTCTGGCGAGCAGCCGACCAGTGTCAATGCGAGCGGAAGTGCTGCAGTGATGGCAATCAGTCTGGATTTCATATCATTTCTCCTGCCGTGCAGTGCGCCAGCCTCATGTTGGGCGGCTTCGGCACATGCATTCAGATCATTCGGAAGTTTACTGAACAGCGCCTGATGCGCCGCGTGTGGTGTTGGGAGCGGTACCCGCGCCGGACGCTGTGCCCAGGCCGCTGCCGTTATCCGCTGGCGCTGTGTCCATGTTGCCCTCTGCACCGGTCGCCAGTGGTGCACCAGCTTCAGGACCGGCGCCCTCTCCATCATTGGAGGGTGGCGCACCCGTGAAGGGCGGCTCAGGCTTTTCGATCGCAGGTTCGGGCGTCGCCACCTCCCGATCAAGGTCATCCTGTCCACAACCCACCAGGACCAGGCCAAGAACAGGGGCACACAGATAGGCCAATCGCATCAATACCTCCAAGCATCTATCCCGCGAGTAGCCTGCGGGCATGAGTCAATCCTTATCAAAATTGACCCTGTAGACATCCCGGAGTGCCCCGCCCCAGTGTCCAGGCCGCCCGACGGTTCTGAGTGGCGGCCTGCAGCTGCCGATAGGCAGGCGGCCTAGGCCGACACGGCCAACTGCCAAAGCCCGTCGACGCAATGGTCATCACGGAAGCGTTGTCGCAGCGCGTCGGCCAACAGGGGTCGGCTGAATAGATAACCCTGGGCGTACTCGCAGCATTCGGCCTCGAGGAAGGCTAGATGGCTCGCTTCTTCGACGCCCTCGGCGACTACCGTCAGACCGAGGCTCTGACCCAACCCGATGATGGCCCGGCTGATCACGGCGGCATCCGCATCTTCCGCCACCCCGGCAATGAAACTGCGGTCGACCTTGAGAATGTGCAGGGGAAACTGTTTCAGATAGCCGAGCGAGCAATAGCCAGTTCCGAAATCATCCAGCGCCAGCCGCACACCGAGGTCGGCGATTTCCTGCAGGGTCATCAGCACCGCGTCGCTGTGCTGCATCAGCAGGGTCTCGGTGATCTCCAGTACCAGGCTCGAAGCGGGCAGCTGCGTCTCGCCAAGAATGGCGATGAGACGGTGGATGAAGTCGGCCTGCTGCAGCTGCCGAATCGACAAGTTCACCGAGCAGTATAGCTGCGCCTGACCGGCCTGCTGCCAGCGTCGCACCTGCGTACAGGCCTCTCGCAACACCCACTCGCCGACCCGGACGATTTCCCGCGACTCCTCGAGTATCGGGATGAACTCCTGAGGCCCGACCGAGCGCCCGTCATGCTGCCAGCGCAACAGCGCCTCAACCCCAGCCAGATGGGCTTGCCCATCAACCAGACGGCATATCGGTTGGTAACAGAGCGTGAACTCGTTGCGTTCCAGGGCTTGCGCCAAATTGCTTTCCAGCTCCAGTTGACGCTGCGCCGTGCTTTGCAGCCCTTCGCAGTACAAGGCGAACTGGTTCTTGCCGGCGTTCTTGGCGCGGTACAACGCCAGATCGGCGGCTTGCAATGCATCTAGCGGTTTGCCGTCACGCTGTAACGGAGCGATACCGATGCTGGCACTAAGCGAAAGTGTTCGCTCAGCCAGCTGCAAGGGCGCCCGCAGCGCGTTGAGCATGCGCTGCGCCACGCGCTCGGCGTCGCTGGCGCACGCAAGGTCGCCCAGCAACGCCACGAACTCATCGCCCCCGAAACGAGCAAGGTGATCACCGGGGCGCAGGCAACCGGAGAGACGTCGAGCAACCTCCACCAGCACCTGATCGCCGACACGGTGACCAAGGCTGTCATTGATCAGCTTGAAACGATCGACATCGACGAATAACAGCGCCGAGTCCCGTACCCCGCCCCGCTGCTGCGCGGCCTTGAGGAGCTCATCCATATGCAGACGATTCGCTAGCCCGGTGAGCGGATCGTGACGGGCCGCGTGGTGCAGACAACTTTCGGCGATCTTGCGCGCGCTGATGTTGGTTTGCGAGCCGGCCATGCGCCGCCCGCTGCGTTCGCAATGTTCGACCACGCCGCGCACCTGCACCCAGAGGTATTCGCCGTAGTGGGTTTGAATGCGGTACTCATGGTTCAACGATGCCGTGCGACCACCCAGATGCGCGGAAATGGCTTCGCGCAGCCCCGCCAGATCATCCGGATGGACCCGATTGAACCAGCTGTCGCTGGTGTATCCGGGCTCAGCGGAAAGGCCCAGCATGGCCATCCAGCGTTCGGAGAGATAGAGCTGATCGGCATCGATGTGCCAGTCCCAGATGCCATCCTCGGTGCCCCTCATGGCACGGGCCAACCGCGCTTCACTGTCTTCCAGGGCCTGACGCTGCGCCACCGTGTAGGTGTCGATCGCGAGAATCATGTCGAAGAACACTGCCTTGAGCAGGCTGTCGAACACGCCATAGCCCGGCGCATCACCCACTAGCTCCGCCAGCATGTCGCCGAGGTAAAGGCGATAGGCGCCCAGATACCACTCCAGGTCGACGCCCACACGCTGATGCACCAGCCCGACCAACAGACGGTCGGTTACATAGCTACGGTCGTATGGGCCATTCCACAGCCGTTCGTAATAACTTCGCTGGCTATGCTTGAGTCGCACCAGCCGCTGGGGATCGGTAAGCAGCGCCGTCGGAACCTCGAAGGCGGCCATGTGGGTATAGAGGCGCTCAATGAACTTGGCATGCGCATCGTCCACATCGGCGGCGGCACTGTTCAACCGTGCGCCATCGCTTGACTGCCACTCCAGAAAGCGCATGCGCGTACGGATCGCCTCAGGCCCGAGACCAATCCGCTTCAGCAATTCCTTTAGCTCGTCTTCCATCCGTCACCTACTCTGAAGCCGCCAAGCGTGGCTCCTTTCGTTTGACCCGCTACGAGCAGGCAATACCGCCACCAAGTAGCACTAGGCCACCAAGCCTGACAGTAGCGTTGAGCAGGGATGTTGATTCAGATCAGCGAGGCGCCGAGCGAAGCCTAGTGCTTTCGTAGGCCTAAATAGACCGGGGCATTGCGCCCCGGCATCGTTAAATCAAGCTGCCTGTTTGGCAGCAAATTCTTTCTTCAGGCGGGTCTTGAGCGCTTCCATCTGCTGCCCCATCTCGTTCAGTTTGTCTTCGCTAAACAGTTCACGCGCAGAAGGAAACATCTCGGACTCTTCTTCCTCGATGTGATGCTCGAGCAGTTCCTTGCACACTTTCACGCGCCCGGAGAATTCGAGCGTCGACGGGTCAGTTGCCTTGAGGTCAGGCAATACCAGCGAATCGACCGCACGGTGCTCTTCCTTGGCCTCGTGATACATGGTCTTTTCCTCTTTTCCGCCTGCTTCCTTGAAGGCTGGATAGAGAATCTGTTCTTCCAGCTGGGTATGGATCGACACCTCCATCTCCAGCTTTTGCAGCAACTCGGTACGGGTCTTGACCGCACGCTCCGTGGTATCGGTGAGGCGCGTCAGGATGTCTTTGACTTTCTCGTGATCGTCAATCAACAGGTCGATGGCATTCATGGACATTTCCTCGATCAGGTTTGTGCTGCATTCAGACTCTTCGGTCCGATCGTCAGCATGGGGGAGGCATGTTTGAGAACGGCAGGCCTATGGCAGTGCAGGCCTGCCGTAGGTCTCAGGCGTACTCGTAGGTAGGTAACCCGGTGCGGCTCTGGCTCTGCAAGCGGGCAATGGCCGGCGACATTCCCGCTTCCAATGCGAGATCACGGCGGACCGAGCTGATGACCCATTCCAGCTGAATGTCGGTCTGGGTTTGTCCTTTGGACAGGGCCCGCTTGATGACGTCCCTATCATCATTACGAAGCGTTAGCAGAAGCCCACCATCCGGACGAGGTGCGGTGATGACTTCGAATTCAGGAAACGCGGCAGAGAGAACTTTTTCAGCGGCAATCATTATTGTGTACTCCGGTTATGTTCCAGCGTACCTAGCTAGAGCATCGATCATGCCAACCGGCCGACCACAAAAATCCGCATCATTTCAGTGACTTGCGTCACATAATAGCGTTTTGTACACATGCAAAACGCATGACGGTTACGCTAACGGCATGCATTCTGCGTTGCTGAAGAACAAACATCGAAGTTCGCTGTCCTGCGCTCAAGCCTTGCGCCAGACGCTTGCAAGCCACGGCTGTTGCTCGCGCGGCAACCCTGGCGGGCGATAGTAATGCTCCAATTCAATGAACCCGACGGACTGCAGTAAGCGCTGCCAAGTCGGCCAGTCGTACCAGGTGCCGTAGCGAGCGCCACTCCAGCCTTCCTGATTGTCGCCACGTGGATTTGAGCAAAACAGCACGCCTGACGGACGCAGCGCCTCGCGCAGCTTCGCCAAGACTTGAGTGATTTCGCTGCTGGGCAGATGAAACAGCACGGCATTAGCAAAGATGCCGTCAAAGGTTCCGCTCGGCAGATCCAGCTCCAGAAAGTTCTGGTGCAGCACCTCGCAGCCGGTGTCGGCACGTGCCATCCGGACAAAGGGCTCGGCTCCATCGACGCCAACGGCAATATGCCCCCGCTCGGTGAATGCCTTGAGGTCCCGCCCGGGCCCGCAGCCAAGATCGAGAATGCGCAGCGGCGGCTCACCCTGGATATGCCGCAGCAAGGCGTCGATGTTCTGGCTGACGTCGTGGTCTCGGGTGCCCTCGCGAAACGCTTCGGCGTTGGTACGGTAATCGTCCAACGTCAGTTCTGAAATGGCACGATGATTTTCGTCAGGCATGAGCGAGCTCCGGTGATGAAGAGGCGAGCCTAACGGCACGATTGTCGATTGCCAACGCATGTGAAACCGCGGAAACCGCGTAAATGCACAGCAAAGCAGTTGACGGATGGCTGCACATCGCTGAACTTGCTGTACGGCGCTGGCTCCAACGCTGATTCGCGTGAATTAATACCCCTACGCCGCACTATGTTCATGAAACACATCGAGAATTGCTCCGATGAGCCAAGCACCCAATAAAGTCGTTCTACTCGTCGAGGACGAACCTCACATTCTTGCCCTGCTGTCTGATTACCTCGCAGGCGAAGGCTATAAGGTATTGGAGGCGGCAGGCGCGCCGCAGGCCTTCGAGATCCTGGCGACAAAGCCGCAACTTGATTTGCTGGTGACTGACTTCCGTCTTCCTGGCGGCGTGTCCGGGGTGATGATCGCTGAACCTGCACTGAAGCTGCGCCCTGACCTCAAGGTCATCTTCATCAGCGGCTACCCAATCGAAATCTACGAATCGGGCAGCGACATCGCGCGCTCCGCACCGATCCTGGCCAAGCCTTTCTCGCTAGACACCTTGCGCAGCCAGATCCAGCAGCTATTGGCCGAACCGCGCCCCTCTGATTTAGCCCCCTCATAACGCAACGAGCCCGCACTAGGCGGGCTCGTCATCAACGCTTCGACTCAGTTGACCTTGGGGTCGAGTTCGCCGCGCGCATAACGCTCGAACATGGCGTCCAGGGAGATAGGCTTGATCTTCGATGCATTGCCGGCGGTACCGAAGGCTTCGTAACGGGCGATGCAGATGTCGCGCATCGCAGTTACGGTCTTCGCCAGGTATTTGCGTGGGTCGAATTCGCTGGGGTTCTTCGCCATGAATTCGCGGATCGCACCGGTGGACGCCAGACGCAGATCGGTGTCGATGTTGACCTTGCGTACACCGTACTTGATGCCTTCGACGATTTCCTCGACGGGCACGCCGTAGGTTTCCTTGATGTCACCACCGTACTCATTGATGATTTTCAGCCACTCCTGCGGAACGGAGGAGGAGCCGTGCATGACTAGATGGGTATCGGGAATGCGCTTGTGGATTTCCTTGATGCGCTGGATCGACAAGGTGTCACCGGTTGGCGGCTTGGTGAACTTGTAGGCGCCGTGGCTGGTGCCGATGGCGATGGCCAGGGCATCGACCTTGGTCTTGGCAACAAAGTCAGCGGCTTCTTCCGGATCGGTCAGTAGCTGGCTGTGATCCAGGGTGCCTTCGGCACCGACGCCGTCTTCCTCACCAGCCATGCCGGTTTCCAGCGAGCCCAGGCATCCCAGCTCACCTTCCACCGACACGCCACAGGCGTGGGCGAAGGCGACGGTCTGCTGAGTGACGCGGACGTTGTATTCGTAATCGGACGGCGTCTTGCCGTCTTCACGCAGCGAGCCGTCCATCATGACTGAGCTGAAGCCCAGCTGGATGGAGCGCTGGCAGATGTCAGGGCTGGTGCCGTGATCCTGGTGCATGACCACCGGGATATGTGGGAATTCTTCTACCGCCGCGAGGATCAGGTGACGCAGAAACGGCGCGCCTGCGTACTTACGAGCACCGGCCGAAGCCTGGACGATCACCGGGGAGTCGGTCTTGTCGGCCGCTTCCATGATGGCTCGCATCTGCTCGAGGTTGTTTACGTTGAAGGCCGGCACGCCGTAGCCAAATTCGGCGGCGTGGTCGAGCATCTGGCGCATGCTGATGAGTGCCATGTTTTCCTTTCTCCCGGTTAGGGTCGTTTAATCATGTAAAGCCTGCCGCAGGGGCCGGCGCTGTTCAAGCACCGCGCGGTATGGCGCGGCATTGTAGTGGTGGACGGCTCAAAAGCCATCAGGCCCGGCGAAAACGCCGCAAAACAGGGAAATCGCCCGCCTTTTCGATCAGATGTTGATCAACGACGCACTGCAACCATGGGCGAGCAGCTTGTCATCAGCCAGGCGATAGACCAGCGCGCCTGTCCCCTTGTCGTGGAAGGCCACAACGCCATCGCTATAGAAAGCACCACGGGTCACGGGTTCCTTGCGCAACCTATGGACTTGCTGACTGTCGCCGATTTTCAGCTCCACCATCTGGCGGCTTTCATCAGCATAGCGCCAGGCAATATTCTGCGTGCTCTGGCACTTCCAGCCTACGAAGGGTGCGTCCGGGCCGGATTGCCAATGGCCGCACCCGGCAAGGAGCAATGCAGCAATCGAAATGAGCAGGCCTTTCATCGGTTCTCCTAGCGGGCTCAGGAACAGTCCTGGACGTCGGCAGCGGTAACTGCCGTCGGATCGCCAGTGCTCTGCATCTCAATGCGCTGATCGTTCTGCGCAGTCGGGCTTTGTACCGGTGGCGGGTCGATCACTTCACAGAGCGAGTCTGGTGAACCTCCGGCACAACCGGCCAGGCCAAGACAGCAAACAGCTATTGCGGCGTAACGCATGGTGAGTCTCCATTCCTCGTCTGGACAGAACAGAGACAGCAACCAGTCGCAGGGGTTGCCTTTGCCGTTACGCTTGTAACGACAAAAGGCCATCAGCCGTTTTACTTTGCTCGCTGCTCCAGCACTTCCACAGCAGGCAGAACCTTACCTTCAACGAACTCGAGGAAAGCACCGCCGCCGGTAGAAATGTAGGAAATCTTTTCGCTCACGCCATACTTATCGATAGCCGCCAGCGTGTCGCCGCCGCCAGCGATAGAGAATGCCGGGCTTTGCGCGATGGCCTGAGCCAGCACCTTGGTGCCGTTGCCAAACTGATCGAACTCGAACACGCCGACCGGGCCATTCCAGAGGATGGTCTTCGACGACTTCAGCAGTTCGGCGAAGTTGGCTGCGGTCTGCGGGCCGATGTCCAAAATCATGTCGTCTTCGGCGACGTCCGCGACCGCCTTGACGGTCGCTTCAGCATCTTCAGCGAAAGCCTTGGCCACGACCACGTCGACCGGCAGCGGCACGCTGACCTTGGCGGCGATGGCCTTGGCGGTGTCGACCAGATCGGCTTCGTACAACGACTTGCCCACCGGGAAGCCGGCCGCAGCGAGGAAGGTGTTAGCGATACCACCGCCGACGATCAGCTGGTTGCAGACCTGGCTCAGGCTGTTGAGCACGTCCAGCTTGGTGGAGACTTTGGAGCCGGCGACGATGGCTGCCATCGGCTGAGCGGGGCTCTTCAGCGCTTTGCCCAGGGCATCCAGCTCGGCTGCGAGCAGCGGGCCGGCACAGGCCACCTTGGCGAATTTGGCCACGCCGTGGGTCGAACCCTGGGCGCGGTGCGCAGTGCCGAAGGCGTCCATAACGAACACATCGCACAGCGCCGCGTACTGCTGCGCCAGCTCGTCGGTGTTCTTCTTTTCACCCTTGTTGAAACGCACGTTCTCCAGCAGCACCAGCTCACCCGCCTGCACCTGGACGCCGTTCAGGTAATCCTTGACCAGCGGGACCTCGCGATCGAGCGCCTTGCTCAGGTAATCAGCGACCGGCTTGAGGCTGTCTTCCTCGCTGTAGACGCCCTCTTCCGGACGGCCCAGGTGTGAGCAGACCATCACCGCTGCGCCCTTTTCCAGTGCCAGCTTGATGGTTGGCAGCGAAGCGAGGATGCGCGCATCGCTTTTAACCGCGCCATCCTTCACCGGCACGTTGAGATCCTCACGGATCAGCACGCGCTTACCCTGGAGGTCGAGGTCGGTCATCTTCAAAACGGTCATGTGATCTTCCTTAAGTTCAAGAACGGCGATTTTTGTAAGCTGCGGCCGGCCAGGTAAAGCCCGCCAGACAGTGACGGTTAGGCGCGGTGGGCGACGCGCAAATAATGATCGGCCACGTCCAGCATGCGGTTGGCGAAACCCCACTCGTTGTCGAACCAGGCCAGCAGGTTCACCAGCCGCGGCCCGGAGGCGCGGGTCAGGCTGCCATCGACGATCGCAGAATGCGGGTCGTGGTTGAAATCACAGCTGGCGTGGGGCAGCTCGGTATATGCGAGCAGGCCTTTCAACGGGCCGGATAGCGCGGCTTCCCGCAGAATCCGATTGATCGTCGGCGCATCCGTATCGCGGGAGGTCTGCACGGTGATATCCAGACAGGACACGTTCACCGTCGGCACCCGCACGGCTTTGGCCTGAATCCGCCCCGAGAGTTCCGGCAGCAGGCGTTCGATGCCTTTTGCCAGACCGGTCGACACAGGGATCACCGACTGGAAGGCCGACCGCGTGCGGCGCAGATCATCGTGGTGATAGGCGTCGATGACCGGCTGATCGTTCATCGCCGAGTGAATCGTGGTGATCGAGACGTAATCGAGCCCGATGGCATCGTTGAGCAGCTTGAGCAGCGGTACGCCGCAGTTGGTAGTGCAGGACGCGTTGGAGACCAGTCGTTCGGCTCCCGTCAGCTGCTCATGGTTGATGCCCATGACCACCGTCGCGTCGACGTCAGCGGCCCCGCTCATGGGTTGCGAAAACAATACTCGTGGAACACCAGCCGCGAGAAAGCGCTCCCCGCCGGCACGCGTGTTGTAGGCACCGGAACACTCGAGCACCAGGTCCACGCCCAGATCGCGCCAATCGACCGCTTCGGGCGTCGACTCGCGCAAGACCTTTACGCAGTGGCCGTTCAGATGCAGACAATCACCTTCCACCGCCACGTCGCCGGGAAAGCGGCCATGGGTAGAGTCGAAACGGGTGAGGTACTCAAGGCTGGCCATGTCGGCGAGGTCGTTGAGGGCGACGATCTCGAAATCGAAGGCCGCGTTGCGCTCATAGAAGGCTCGCAACACGCAGCGACCAATGCGACCGTAGCCGTTGAGGGCAATGCGGTAGGGGACATTTCGGGGCATTCGCGGCTCGCCTTATGCGAGCTGGAAGCTGGAAGCCAGACACTCGAAGTGGCTCGTGCCGCCGCCACTCCGATGTTGAGCCGCCACTTCTCAGCTGCTGTGATCTCGCAAACCTGAGCTGGAAGCCCCTTACTCAGGCTCCAGCTCCCAGCTTATCTATCAGTCTTCCAGCAGCTCTTCAGCCACCGCAAGGATGTTGTCGACCGTAAAGCCGAACTCCTCGAACAGCTGACCAGCCGGGGCCGACTCGCCGTAGGTGGTCATGCCGATGATGCGGCCGTCGAGGCCGACGTACTTGTACCAATAGTCGGCATGCGCCGCCTCGATGGCGATGCGCGCGCCAACTTCCACCGGCAGCACGTGCTGCTTCCAGGACGCATCCTGGGCATCGAAGACGCTGGTGCACGGCATCGAGACGACACGCACGTTGCGGCCCTGCTCAGTCAGCTTGTCGTAGGCCTGAACGGCTAGGCCAACTTCCGAACCGGTGGAAATGAGGATCAGCTCCGGCTCGCCGACGCAGTTCTTGAGGATGTAACCACCCTTGGCAATGGACGCTTCGGTTTCGTTGTCGCGGATGTGATACGGCAGGTTCTGGCGCGAGAAGATCAGCGCGCTCGGGCCGTCCTTGCGTTCGACCGCATGCTTCCAGGCGACAGCGGACTCGACTGTGTCGGCCGGACGCCAGGTATCCAGGTTCGGCGTGGTGCGCAGGCTGGTGAGCTGCTCGATCGGCTGGTGAGTCGGGCCGTCTTCGCCAAGGCCAATGGAGTCATGCGTGAAGACGTAGAGTACACGCTGCTTCATCAGCGCCGACATGCGCACTGCGTTGCGCGCGTACTCCATGAACATCAGGAAGGTCGCGCCGTAGGGAATCAGGCCGCCGTGAAGGGCGACGCCGTTCATGATGGCGCTCATGCCGAACTCGCGCACGCCGTAGTACATGTAGTTGCCCGAGGCATCCTCGGCGACCACCGGCTTGCAGCCCTTCCACAGCGTCAGGTTGGAGCCGGCCAGATCCGCCGAGCCACCAAGCAGTTCCGGCAGCAGCGGGCCGAAAGCGTTCAGGCAGTTCTGGCTGGCCTTGCGGCTGGCAATGGTTTCGCCCTTGGTGGCAACTTCGCGAATGAACGCCGAAGCTTTCTCAGCGAAGTCTTCCGGCAGCTCGCCGGCCATGCGGCGCTTGAACTCGGCGGCCAGGGCCGGGAATTCGGTTTCATAGACAGCGAAGCGCTTGTTCCATTCGTTCTCGGCGTCCGCGCCCTTCTGCTTGGCATCCCACTCGGCGTAGATGTCAGCGGGGATTTCGAACGGGCCGTGCTTCCAGCCCAACGCCTCGCGGGTCAGGGCAATCTCGGCGTCGCCAAGCGCGGCGCCATGGGATTCTTCTTTGCCCTGCTTGTTCGGCGAGCCGAAGCCGATGATGGTCTTGCAGCAGATCAACGTCGGGCGGTCGCTCTTGCGCGCGGTTTCGAGGGCGATCTGGATTTCGTCGGCGTCATGGCCATTGACGTTACGAATGACCTGCCAGCCGTAGGACTCGAAGCGGCGCGGCGTGTCATCAGTGAACCAGCCATGGACTTCGCCATCAATGGAGATGCCGTTGTCATCGTAGAAGGCGATCAGCTTGTTCAGCGCCAGGGTGCCGGCCAGGGAGCAGACTTCGTGGGAAATCCCTTCCATCAGACAGCCATCGCCCATGAACACATAGGTGTGGTGATCGACGATGTCGTGGCCAGGACGATTGAACTGTGCGGCCATAACCTTCTCCGCCAAGGCGAAGCCCACGGCGTTGGCCAGGCCCTGACCCAGCGGACCGGTGGTGGTCTCGACGCCGGCGGTGTAGCCGAACTCGGGATGGCCCGGGGTTTTGCTGTGCAATTGCCGGAAGTTCTTCAGGTCGTCGATGGACAGGTCGTAACCGGTCAGGTGCAGCAACGAGTAGATCAGCATCGAGCCGTGGCCGTTGGACAACACGAAACGGTCGCGGTCCGCCCATAGAGGGTTGGTCGGGCTGTGCTTCATATGATCGCGCCAGAGAACCTCGGCGATGTCCGCCATGCCCATGGGGGCACCCGGGTGGCCGCTGTTGGCTTTCTGCACGGCATCCATGCTGAGGGCGCGGATGGCATTGGCTCGCTCACGACGGCTGGGCATCGCTGAATCTCCTGCGGGGTAGCTTCTGAAACGAAGGGGGCGGAAAAAGGCGGCCATTTTCCCCTACCGCGGGTGGCGGGGCAATGACTGAATAAGCGCCGCGGGGCCGCCAATGCCCTCTAATTAGTCGAGCAGCCTGACGCCACAGCTGCCGATGTCCGGCAAATGTTGCAGCAAATACTCCTTCATGCGCGTCAGCGTCAGGGGCGGCTCTCCCGCCGCCGGCCAGACCAGGTAATAGCTGTCGCCGGAGCGCACTGCCTGGTCGAACGGCAGCATCAGCGAGCCTTTGCGCAACTCGGCGTCGACCAGGGCCAGATCGCCAATCGAGATGCCATGCCCCTGTGCTGCTGCGGAAATCCCCAGCTCCAGCGTGTCGAACAGCTTGCCCTGCTGCCAGGCGACAGCCTCGACCCAACCGACACGTTGCAGCCAGCGGCGCCAGTCTCGGCAGTCGCGCGACGGGTGAATCAGCTCTGCATCAGCGAGGCGTGCAGCCGTCCAGGGTGATCCCCCCTGATAGTCCGGCGAACACACCGGCACCAGCCATTCATCGAACAACTTGATCCGGTTCCAGTCTGCCGGAAACCCGCCATGCCCCAGCAGGATGGCGCAATCGAAGGGTTCGTTGTGGAAGTCCACCGAATCGAGATCCATCCAGGCACTGGTCAGTTGCACGCGATCCTGCGGATGGGTGAGTTGGAAATTCTCCAGCGCACCGAGCAGCCAGCGCATGGTCAGGGTGGAAGGGGCTTTCAGCCGGAGCGCGTCCTGCTGGCGGTTAATGGCGATGCAGGCGTTTTCGATGGTACGAAAGCCGACCTTGAGTTCCTGTGCGAGCAGCCGTCCGGTGTCGGTCAGCGCCAATCGCGAACCGCGCCGCTCGAAAAGCGAGCAGCCGAGGCTTTCTTCCAGCGTCTTCACGTGCCGACTAACAGCACTCTGGGTGATGCACAGGCTTTCAGCGGCCTGTGTAAATGACCCGAAGCGTGCCGCGACCTCAAAGGCACGCAACGCGTAAAGCGGCGGCATGCGCAACGTCATGCCACCAGCCTCCGGCATGAGTAAAACTCATCGGAGATGGCCGTTTTTTCCATTTTGCAACCCTCCAGGGCCCACCAATACTCGCCGGCAATCGGGCCAGCCGTGCGCTGGCACCGACTCAATAAGAGGCCTCTGCCTTGTATAACGCTAGGGAAGGATGACATGCCCACTCGCGAGTTCGATCAACTTTTGTCTGCCAGTATTCGTCACGGGGGGCTCAGTCAGGCGCAGATAGCGGACATCCTTGATTTCAAGCTGTTCGGCAACGCCAAGGGTTTTGTTCTGTTGGAAGACACGGAAATCGGCCAAATCCCGCCGACGCCCGCCTCACGCACCGACCTTAACAAGATCGACGACCGCAGCGAGCGCCTGCTCTTGCAGGCCACGGCGCTGCTGGGAGAGCCGATCGGCTACGTGCAGGAATCGGGCGGTTGCATCGTCAACAACTTCTTCCCGCAGCAGACGCAGTCACGTGCCGCGACCTCTGACAGCTTCGACACCGAACTCGACCTTCACACCGAAAATGCCTTCCACGCCATCCAGCCGGACTACCTGCTGCTGCTCTGCCTGCGTCAGGATCCGGCTGCCGAGGCCGTCACCTACATCGCGTCGGCCGAGCGCATCCTCGAGCGACTTTCCTACGAAGACCAGGTGTTCTTTCTCAACGAGCCCTACAACTTTCTGTCCGACTACGGCCACAGCGAAAAGAACCAACGCATCGATATCAACAAGCATCAGACCGTGCTGTACGGCGACCCTGACGCCCCCTTTCTGCGCTTCGATCCGCAATTCATGGTCGCCTACAGCGATCGGGCTCAGCGCGCGCTGGACCGACTGCGCGCCGTTGCATGGGAAGTGGTCGAGCCAGTGCGCCTCACGCGCGGCGATCTGCTGATTATCGACAACCGTCGCACGGCACACGCACGCAGCCCCTTCACTGCCCGTTTCGATGGCAGCGATCGCTGGATGCAGCGCACCTTCGCCAGCTGCAACCTGCGCTTCTATACCGAAAAGCTGGGCAAGCAATCGCGCATCTTCGAACTGGTAACCGAGCTATGAACGCCACCTATCTCGCCTTTGCAGCCGCGGTCGCCTTGCTGATCGCCTCCCCTGGCCCGGTCGTCGCGCTGGTTATCGCCGACGCCCGACGCAGCTGGCCGGCCTGGACCATTCTCGGCGGTGTGCTTTCGGCGCAAATGCTGTTGATCGCTGCGCTGATGGTGATCTACCTGGCCCTGGACCTGAAACCGGTGATTCTCGAATGGGGCCAGGTGCTCGGCGGGCTCTACCTGATCTGGCTCGGTGCCGACGGCCTTTGCGGCGGCGGTGGAGAAGCTAAGGAGCTGCCGCGCCCGCAATCGCACTACTTCTGGCGGGCCATGGCGGTCGGACTGTCCAACCCCAAGGACATCCTATTCTTTCTCGCCTTTCTGCCAGGCTTCATTCTGCCGGCGCAACCCTTCGCGCCGCAGGCGCTGGCGCTGATCGCCATTTGGGCACTAGTCGATGTTTCGATTTTGATCACCTACAGCCTGGTGTCACGCCAGTTGTCGAGCAATGACCGCCTGCAGGGGCTACTCGATCTGCTGCCCAATTTCTTTCTACTGGCGCTGGGTCTGGTGTCCTGCGGCATGGGCGTCAACAGCCTGATCAGCTAAGGCGTCGCTTGTCCAATATCAAAACTTTTTGATATTGGCATTGCTGGACGAAAATCGACCGACTAGACTGCGCTGCCTATGAGCCTGCGCATTCCCCAGATATCTTTCGACGACAGCGATCAGCTCGCCGCCCTGTGCAAAGCCGGCGGCGATTCGCTGCGGCTGAACGTACTGCGCGCACTGGCCAGCGACTCGTTCGGCGTGCTCGAGCTGGCGCAGATTTTTGCCACCGGACAATCCGGCATCAGCCATCACCTCAAGGTACTGACCCAGGCCGGCCTGCTGGCGACGCGCCGAGAAGGCAATGCGATCTTCTATCGCCGCGCCCTGCCCCAGAGCGACAACCTTGGCGGCAGGCTGCATGCAGCCCTGCTCGAAGAGGTGGATCAGCTGAGCCTGCCGCTCGATGTGCAGGCGCGCATTGCCGCGGTGCATGCCCAGCGCAGTGCCGCCAGTGAAGACTTCTTCGCAAGGATGGCCGGTAGCTTCCAGGCGCGGCAGGACATGATCGCCGGCTTCCCGCAGTACCGCGACAGCGTGGTCGCATTGCTCGATGCGCTGAATCTTCCAGCCCAGGCAACAGCACTTGAAGTAGGCCCCGGCGACGGTAGCTTTCTGCCCGAACTGGCACATCGGTTCGCTCGAGTGCTCGCGGTGGACAACAGTGCGGCGATGCTCGAGCTGGCTCGCTCACGTTGCGAGCGGGATGCGCTGGAAAATGTCGAGTTGAAACTTGCCGACGCGTTGCAGGACGAATGTCCGTCAGCCGACTGCGTTGTGCTGAACATGGTTTTGCATCATCTGGCCGCGCCGGGTGAAGCACTCAAGCAACTTGCACGGCTGGTGAACATGGGCGGTAGCCTGCTGATCACCGAGCTGTGCAGCCACAACCAGAGTTGGGCCAGGGAGGCCTGCGGCGACCTCTGGTTGGGCTTCGAACAGGATGATCTGGCCCGTTGGGCCGATGCCGCGGGGCTCACGCCCGGCGAGAGCCTCTACATTGGCTTGAAGAACGGTTTTCAGATCCAGACCCGGTACTTTTCCCGGCTCGCCCCTGACAGCCGACTCACCCACCGGTAATTAGGAACCGATAGATGAGCGAATATTCGATTTTCACCTCCGAGTCCGTGTCCGAAGGGCACCCGGACAAGATTGCCGACCAGATTTCCGATGCGGTGCTGGACGCCATCATCGCCGAGGACAAGCATGCCCGCGTGGCCTGTGAGACGCTGGTCAAGACCGGCGTTGCGATCGTCGCTGGCGAAGTCACCACCAGCGCCTGGGTCGACCTTGAGCAGCTGGTACGCGACGTCATCATCGACATCGGCTACAACAGCTCGGAAGTCGGCTTCGATGGTGCCACCTGCGGCATCATCAACATCATCGGCAAGCAGTCGGTGGACATCGCCCAAGGCGTCGACCGCAGCAAGCCGGAAGACCAGGGCGCCGGCGATCAGGGCCTGATGTTCGGCTACGCCAGCAACGAAACCGACGTGCTGATGCCGGCTCCGATCCGCTTCTCCCACGCACTGGTCGAGCGCCAGGCTGAAGCGCGCAAGAACGGCCTGCTGCCGTGGCTGCGTCCGGACGCCAAGAGCCAGGTCACCTGCCGCTACGAAGGCGGCAAGGTGGTCGGCATCGACGCCATCGTGCTCTCCACCCAGCACAACCCGGAGGTCAAGCATTCGGACCTCAAGGAAGCGGTGATGGAGCTGATCGTCAAGCACGTGATCCCGGCCGAGCTGTTGCACAAGGACACCCAGTTCCATATCAACCCGACCGGCCAGTTCATCATCGGCGGCCCGGTGGGCGACTGCGGCCTGACTGGACGCAAGATCATCGTCGACACCTACGGCGGCATGGCCCGTCATGGCGGCGGCGCCTTCTCCGGCAAGGACCCGTCCAAGGTCGACCGTTCGGCTGCTTACGCTGGCCGCTACGTGGCGAAGAACATTGTCGCCGCCGGCTTGGCCGAGCGCTGTGAAATCCAGGTTTCCTACGCCATCGGCGTGGCCCAACCAACGTCGATCTCCATCAATACCTTCGGCACCAGCAAACTCAGCGACGAGAAGATCGTCGCTCTGGTCCGCGAGCATTTCGATCTGCGTCCGTACGCAATCACCACCATGCTCGACCTGCTGCACCCGATGTACAAAGCCACAGCAGCCTATGGTCACTTCGGCCGTACTCCAGTGGAAATGACGGTCGGTAACGACACCTTCACCGCCTTCACCTGGGAAAAGACCGACAAAGCCGACGCCCTGCGCGCCGCTGCCGGGCTCTGACCCGCCTCCAATCCGTAGGGTGGGCTTTAGCCCACCCCCGCGGAGCTGTCACCAACTCGGTGGGCTGAAGCGGAACGCCGCCCG
This sequence comes from Pseudomonas sp. 10B238, assembly GCF_000970615.1. Lineage (NCBI taxonomy): Bacteria > Pseudomonadati > Pseudomonadota > Gammaproteobacteria > Pseudomonadales > Pseudomonadaceae > Pseudomonas > Pseudomonas sp. 10B238. The sequence goes on along the minus strand of NZ_KQ033928.1, from coordinate 278,459 downwards.
GCCCACCCTACGAGACGGCCAAGCGCATGAAAAAGCCCCGCCAGCGAAAGCCGGACGGGGCTTTTTTACAGGTGCGACGGTTCTCTGCCACCCCGACAAGGCCGACGCCCCGCAGCACCGCTTCGGCTTCGGCCTCGACCCGCCCCAAACCGTAGGGTGGGCATCAGCCCACCAACACCGACCTGCCCCCAACACGGTGGGCTGAAGCCCACCCTACAAAACGGCCAGCGCACGGAGAAACCCGGCTAATTCTTCAGGCGATAACCCGTCTTGAAGATCCACCAGATCAGCACCAGACACAGCGCCAGGAAGCCCAGCGTCATGGCCAGGCTGATACCGACGTTAACGTCGGAAACCCCGTAGAAACTCCAGCGGAAGCCACTGATCAGGTAGACCACCGGGTTGAACAGCGTGACCTTCTGCCAGAGCGGCGGCAGCATTTCGATGGAATAGAAGCTGCCACCGAGAAAGGCCAAGGGCATGACGATCAGTGACGGCACGATCTGCAGCTTTTCCCAACCATCTGCCCAGATGCCGATGATGAAACCGAACAGGCAGAAGGTCACCGCGGTGAGCACCAGGAACAGCGCCATCACCCACGGATGCGCGATCTCGTAATCGACGAACAGCCGAGCGGTCAGCAGAATCACCAGGCCGAGAATGATGGACTTGGTCGCCGCGGCGCCGACATAGCCGATGACAATCTCCAGGTACGACACCGGCGCCGACAGCACCTCGTAGATGGTCCCTGAATAGCGCGGCATGTAGATGCCGAATGACGCATTGGAAATGCTCTCGGTAAGCAACGCCATCATGATCAGGCCGGGGATGATGAAGGCACCGTAAGGGATGCCGTGCATCGCCTCCATCCGCGAGCCGATGGCCGAACCGAACACCACGAAGTACAGCGACGTGGATATGACTGGCGTGGCGATACTCTGCAGCAGCGTGCGCCAGGTGCGCGCCAGCTCGAACAGGTAGATGGCACGGATTGCATGGAAATTCATGTGCGGCTGCCCTTTACCAAGCTGACGAAAATTTCTTCCAGCGAACTCTGGCTCGACTGCAGGTCCTTGAAGTCGATGCCGTGCTCGGCGAGCCGTCTGAGTAGCTCGGCGATGCCGGTGTCCTCGTGCTGGGCATCGAAGGTGAACACCAGGTGATTGCCCGAGTCGACCAGTTCGAGCGGATAGCTGGCCAGATCCGCCGGAATCTCGGCCAGCGGCCGTTGCAGATGCAGGGTCAGCTGCTTGGTGCCAAGCTTCTGCATCAGCGCTTTCTTGTCCTCGACCAGGATGATCTCGCCCTTGCTGATCACGCCAATGCGATCAGCCATCTCCTCGGCCTCTTCGATGTAGTGCGTAGTCAGGATGATGGTTACCCCGCGCTCACGCAGACGGCGGACCATCTCCCACATATCGCGGCGCAGCTCGACGTCAACGCCCGCCGTGGGCTCGTCGAGAAACAGAATGGTCGGTTCGTGGGACAGGGCCTTGGCGATCATCACGCGGCGCTTCATGCCGCCGGACAGCTCGATGATGCGCGCGCTCTTCTTGTCCCAAAGCGACAGGTCGCGCAGCAATTGCTCCAGGTAGGCGTCATCCGGCGCCTTGCCGAACAGTCCGCGGGAAAAGCGTACCGTCGCCCAGACACTCTCGAACCCTTCATTGAAGAGTTCTTGTGGCACCAGGCCGATCTTGGAACGTGCGGCGCGGTAGTCATCGATGATGTCGAAGCCATCGACCCGCACTCGACCGCTACCGGGATTAACGATCCCGCAGATGATGCTGATCAGCGTGGTTTTGCCTGCACCGTTGGGCCCGAGCAGGGCAAAGATCTCGCCCTTGTGGATCTCCAGATCGATCTGCTTGAGCGCTGGATGCCCCGACGCGTAGGTCTTGGTGAGGTGCTCGATGGTGATCACGGGTTGCACTGATGAATCACTCCGCAAAACATTTGGCTGGCGATTGTACGACGCAGTTAATTAGCTCACTAATCAATGCCGTTGATAACGATCATGCCCACCACTGCATCGCAAGCGCATGCTTCTCATGCTTCATCACAGCAGGGGGCACCGCCATGCAACGGATCAGACTGGCCTTAGTCACATTGTTCATCACCGTGACCCTTCTCTGGCTCGCTACTGCGGGCGGCATCACTGGGGGCTATCCCCGTTTCTGGCCGCTGCGCGCAGACATGGTTCACTACAGTGGCGCTCTTGCCATCAGCGCAATGAGCGTGGCGATCTACCTCGCCATCCGCCCCCAGTGGCTGGAGCGCCTGCTAGGTGGCCTGGACAAGAGCTATCGGCTGCATAAATGGCTGGGAATCGGCGTGTTGGTGGTATCAACTGTACATTGGGGCTGGGCGCAGATTCCGAAATGGCTGGTGGGGTTGGGCTGGCTCGCAGCCCCTGCCCGACGCGGCGCCGGCAAAGCCGAGGATGGCCTGCTCGGCTGGCTGCATGGGCAACGGGGGTTCGCTGAGGACATCGGCGAATGGGCCTTCTATGTCGCCGCGTTACTGATTGTTCTCGCACTGACAAAACAGTTCCCGTACCGCTGGTTCTTCAAAACCCATCGCTGGCTGGCACTGGTCTATCTGGTGCTGGCGGTACACAGCCTCCTGCTGATGCCACCCGCCTATTGGCCGTCACTACTGGGTGCGGTGATAGCCGTGCTGCTTATTGGCGGGACCTTTGCCGCTACTGTTTCGCTGCTGCGCCAGGTCGGACGCGCACATCAGGTTGTGGGCCGCATCGATGGCCTGAGCTACCACCCCGACAACCATGTTCTGCGTGTGGATGTGGCGCTGGAAGGGCCCTGGCCCGGTCACAAACCCGGACAATTCGCCTTTGCCAGCTTTGACCAACAGGAAGGACCACATCCCTTCAGTCTTTCCAGCGCCTGGCAGAACGACGGCAAGCTCTCCTTCTCGATCAAGGGGCTCGGGGACTACACCCGTCGCTTGCCGCAAACCCTGCACAACGGCGATGCGGTTACGGTAGAAGGCCCTTACGGCTGCTTTGATTTTAGCGGACACAAAGCGGGGCAAATCTGGGTAGCGGGCGGCATTGGAATCGCCCCGTTCATGAGCCGGCTACAGGCGCTGGCGGGCAGCAGCAAGGACAACACCATCGATCTGTTCTATTGCACCAGCGCACCGGACCAACGCTTCATCGCGCAGTTGAAAGCACTCGCTGCGTCCGCCCGGGTACGCCTGCACGTACAGGTGGCCAGGGAGCATGGTCGGCTCACGCCTGACCAGATCCGCCAAGAGGTGCCAGACTGGCTGCAGCGTGACGTCTGGTTCTGCGGACCTGCCCGCTTCGGCAGACAACTGCGCCAAGACCTGACCGAGCACGGCCTGCCAGCCAGCGATTTCCATCAGGAATTGTTCAACATGCGCTAGCGCACGGCCTCAGCTGACCCTGCGGAGCAGAATGGGCGACCCGAACGAGCAAGGATGCTCTATCAATGCAACGCCTCATCGCGCTCACTTTCTGCACCCTCTCCTCCCTGGCAACGGCCGATTGTCCCGACTGGCCAAACCGCCGTGCCGAAACCGAAATCGCAGCCTTGGCCAATCAAGTGACACAGTGGGACGACGCCTACCATCGGCGCGGTCTCTCGCTGGTCGACGACGAAATCTACGACCAGACCCGGCGGCGTCTGGAGCAATGGCAAGCCTGCTTTGCGACTGACAGCGCAGCAACAGCTGCAGACCCGCTCGACGGCAGCGACGGGCCCATTGCCCATCCAGTCGCTCAGACCGGCCTGGCCAAGCTTGCCGATGCCGAGGCGGTCAAGGGCTGGCTCACGGCCCGCTCGGATGTGTGGGTCCAACCGAAAGTCGATGGCGTCGCGGTAACGCTGCATTACCAACAGGGTTCACTGGTCCGGGTGGTGAGCCGCGGCGACGGCAGCCATGGACAGGACTGGACCGACCGCGCCCGGCAACTGCAGGCCATACCGCTGCAGCTGCCGATCAAAGAAGAATTGATCTTGCAGGGCGAGCTGTACTGGCGCGTGCAGGACCACGTGCAAGCGCAAGCCGGCAGTGCCGGGGCGCGCAGCAAGGTCACCGGAGCGATGGCGAGGTTGGTGCTGGATGAGGCGACCGCCGCACAGATCGGCCTGTTCATCTGGGACTGGCCCAACGGCCCGGCCGACATGCGATCTCGCCTCGCCGGCCTGGTGGCGATGGGATTCGATGAAAGCGCTGCGCTGACCGTGCCGCTGGAAACTGCGGAACAAGCTGGCCATTGGCGTGACCACTGGTTTCGCCATAGTCTTCCGTTCGCCAGTGATGGGATCGTGCTGCGCCAGGGTGAGCGCCCGGACGCCTCCCGCTGGCAGGCCCAGCCGCCGCACTGGGCAATTGCCTGGAAATATCCGCTGCGCACAGCCGTTACCCGGGTGCGCGAGGTGACATTCACCATCGGTCGCAGCGGCAGAATCACACCGGTACTGCAGCTGGAGCCGGTACAGCTCGATGACCGCCTTGTCAGCCGCGTCAGCCTCGGGTCCGTGAGGCGTTGGCAGCAGGCAGACGTACAACCTGACGATCAAGTCGCGATCGCCCTGGCCGGCCTGACCATTCCGCGCTTCGAGCGTGTCGTTTGGCGCATGCAGCAGCGGCGGGGGCGAGTCGAGGCGCCCGCACCCGGCGACTACCATTTTCTGAGTTGCTGGCAAGCCAGCCCTGGCTGCGAGCAGCAGTTCATCGCACGCCTTGTCTGGCTCAGCGGTAAGAAAGGGCTCGACCTTCCCCACCTGGGACCGGGGACTTGGCAGGCATTGGTGGATGCCAGGCTGGTCGATGACCTGCTTGACTGGCTGCACCTCGATCAGCGTCGTTTGCAACAAGTGCCAGGTATCGGCGAAGCCAGCGCCAGCACACTGGTCGCCAGTTTTCAGCTGGCACGCGCCCGTCCTCTCGCCAGTTGGCTACGGGCGCTCGGCGCGCCACCGGGTGCCGATGCAATCCCGGCCGACAGCTGGGACGACCTGGGAGCAATCTCCCAGACGCAATGGCAGGCGGCGCCCGGCATCGGGGCGAAACGCGCTAAGCAGCTTCGGACCTTCTTCACGGCGCCGGAAATCCTCCGACTGCGTCAGCAACTGCATGAGGTCGGCATTGCCGGATTCTGAGGGCACTTCACCGCTGGACTCCAGTCTTATGACATCACAACAACAAAAAGGACCTGTGCATGACCGGCCGGCACAATCCCTTCGCGTATTTGCTGATCTGTCTCTGTTGCAGTGTGCCAACGATAGCCATGGCAGAGACGGACGCAACCTGCAGCGAACCGCGCGAGCGCATCAGCCAGCAAATCAAGGACGCACGCCTGAAGGGCGATAGCAGCCTGCGCGCGTTACTGGAGGCTCAACTGCAACACCTGACCGAGCGCTGCAGCGGCGTGGTCCCGTTGCAACCCAACCATGCCGAGATCGAACGCGCGATGCGCCTGGCTACGACCCGTGAAGCGCAGCTGCGCGAGGCCTTGGGAACAGGCGATCCTCAGGTGATCGAAGTGAGCAAACGGCGCCTGGATCAGGCCCGTAAGGAGCTGGAAGCGGCCAAGCGCTGATCGGTGCGCCGCCTCGATCAGTAAGCGCGGAACTCCTTGTGGCACGCCTCGCAGGCGTCTTCTACCTGCTGAAACGCCGGCGCGACGCTTTCGGACGTCACCGGCGTCTGAGTGGTCGCGGCAACGAGCGCGGCAGTTCGGGCTTCTAGCTCTCGGGCCATCTGGTTAAATCGCGCCTGCTGCTGCCATACATCGTCGCGCGCATCGCTCTGCGCTTCCTTCACTTCCGGGTAATGCTGCCAGGGCTGACGGGATAGCTGATCCAGCTTCGCCGCTCCGCTGGTGAAGCCTTCTGGATCGAACGGCAAGCGACCGCGCAGCATGCCGCCCAGGTCCTCTTTGACGTCGAGCATCTGCTGATAGATCGCCTTGCGTTTGCCGAGCGGAGAGTTGGGATCGATACGATCACAGCCAGCCAACAACGCCAACACGGCGACCAGCGACACACTCAACGGCAACAGCTTCATGGTTCTACCACTCGGAAATACAACGGCCGGCGATTATCGCCCCTGCCGGCCGTATCACCAAACGTCACAAGCCTACTGCGACCATTCACCACCCGCGCTTTCACAGTCGACCTTGGCCTGGGCGTGGTCCGTTGCCTTGTAGTAGAAGGTGACGATGCGTGCCTGCTCGGGCACCGTGGTCGGCGCGGGCGTGCTGGTGGCCTGACTGCCAGTGGCGCGCTCGTTGGCCAGCGTCGCGGGCGTCAACGCGGCAGTACAGACGCCGAAGTGACCGGATGGGCAACTTTCGAGGATCTCCCGGCGAGAATTCTTCACCGCCTCGTTGTTTTGACAGACCCAGTCGATGTTGTTGTCTTGCATGCCCTCGTAGCGAAAACACTTTTCGGTCGCCACCGGCGGCGGCACTGCGCCGGAGGTTTCGGCGCTGACGTAGCAGGAATTGGCGGCAGCCGGCAGGCTCAGCCCGGCAGCAATGGCTAGCAGAACAGAACGAAACAAGAGGTTCATGTTGGCAGCTCCTGAAAGGATCACTCGCCCGGCGAGGTTCACCGAACCTTACCGTTCGACCCTTCAGTCCTTGGCTGAGTTCGCGATTCGCCTGGCACCATTTGCCTCGAAACCTAGTCCACTCTGCATTCGCCCATCGATGCCGCCCTGAGGACCCCATGCTCGAACTTTCGGCCATTTTCATCAGCCTCACCGCACTGCTCGCCTACCTCAACTACCGTTTCATCGGCTTGCCACCCACCATCGGCGTAATGGCCACGGCACTGGTTTTTTCGCTGCTGCTTCATGGTTTGACCATGCTGGGCCTGCCACTGTTGGAAGCGCAGATCGAAACCCTGGTTGGCCGGATCGACTTCAACCATCTGTTGATGGATGGAATGTTGTCGTTTCTGCTCTTTGCCGGCGCACTGCACATCAACCTGGCCGACTTGCGCGCCCGCCGTTGGGCGATCGGCCTGCTGGCCACCGTAGGCGTGCTGTTCTCCACTGCCGTGATCGGCTTCGGTAGCTGGTGGATCCTCGATCTGTTCGGCTTGCAGCCGCCGTTGATCTACTGCCTGCTGTTCGGCGCGCTGATCTCGCCGACCGATCCGATCGCCGTGCTCGGCATCATGCGCTCGGCCGGCGCGCCAAAAGCGCTGGAAACCACCATCGTCGGTGAGTCGCTGTTCAACGACGGGGTCGCAGTCGTGGTGTTCACCGTGCTTTTGGGCGTGCTCGCCCGCGGCGAAGCGCCCGGCGCGGGGGAAGCCATATGGTTGTTCGTCGAGGAAGCCGGAGGGGGCATCTTGCTCGGCGCTCTGCTTGGCGCATTGACCTTTGCCCTGCTCAAGAGCATCGACCAATACCAGGTGGAGGTCTTGCTGACCCTCGCGCTGGTGCTGGGCGGCTATACCCTGGCCACGCACCTGCACGTCTCCGGCCCCATCGCCATGGTGGTGGCCGGACTGATCATCGGTAACCAGGGGCGCCGGCATGCCATGTCGGATCACACCCGGGACAACCTCGATAACTTCTGGGAGCTACTCGACGAGATTCTCAACGCAGTGCTCTTCGTGCTGATCGGCATGGAGCTGGTGCTACTGCCATTCAGCGCGCAGTACCTGCTGATTGCGCTGTGCGTCACCCTCCTCATCCTTGGCACCCGCCTGGTGGCAGTCGGTCCGGCAGCCTTTCTGTTGCGCAAAATGGGCCGCGCACTGCCCAACGGCACCGTGCGCATCCTCACCTGGGGCGGGCTGCGAGGCGGAATTTCTGTCGCGCTGGTGCTGGCATTGCCGGCAAGCGACGAACGCAATCTGCTGCTGAATATCACCTATCTGGTGGTGCTGTTCTCGATCCTGGTCCAGGGACTGAGCATTGGCAGGCTGGTTCGGCGGATCTGCACGCGCGATACGGACCGCGCTCACTGATCCCTGGGTCAGCGCCAGGGCTAGGCCCTACCATGATCACGGCTATAAGCGTCTTTGCGCCAGCGGCTGCTCATCTGGAGAAAGCCAACCGCGTAGTGTCTGCGCGAAGTGCTCGAAGTCCTGAGAGGATCCAGAGCCACACGAGTCTTGCCTCCACTAGCTGCCCGCGGGCTCCAACCCTCCGAAGCGTTGACGTAAATCAATATCCGTCACTGCCGCATCGTTTTCCGGTGCCAACGCGTCGCTTCCAGAACACTCGCGAAGGATGGCATTCGTACCATCGGTTCCGTACTTGACCGCAAACCTTGCGCCCTGTCGCTAGGGCTGATCCGTGGAGCCCTGACAGACCCCGTGCATCAGGAATAGGCCTTGATGCAGCGCGCAATGCGGTCCTGTTTCAAATCGCTGACAGGCCCCGAAGCTTGATGGTCGGGGCGGAAGCCATGTCGGAGTGGGTCCTGCTGGTTGCGCAGAACCTATTAGACATCGCACAGGCCTGTCGCCTATCTGCGCACTTTTCGATAACCGTTAGGGAGCTAGGGTGAAAAAAATGAGAACAATCCAAGCCACGCTAAAGACGTTGCTCGCTGGTGCGGCAGCATCTGTCTTGATAATGAGCACGCATGCCCAGGCACTGACGTTGAAACTCGCTACAGACTCTGGCACCAAGGGTTCACCGGCGGGCGACGCCTTGAAAAAGTGGGGTGAGCTGATCGAGCAGAAGTCGGACGGCGAGATCAAAGCCAAGGTTTTCTACCAGAACGAGCTTGGCGGCCAGCAGGAAGTGTTTGATCTGCATGTCGCCGGTGACGTCGATCTGATGCTGAACTGGCCGATGACGTCTTACGACAAGCGCATCGGCGTTATCTACACACCCTACATGACGCTGTCCTGGGATGAAGCGCTCAAGGCCTACAGCCCTGGCGGCTGGGTCAATAACATGCTGGGCGGGATTTACAGCGATATTGGCCTGAAGTTCTTCGGCCCCTGGCCGGAAGGGTTCAACGGTGTCGCCTCCAAAGGCAAATATGCACTGAATATTGCCGATGCGAATGGCCTCAAAGTGCGCACCATGACCGTGTTCCCGGCACCACAGACCATGCAGGCGCTGGGTTACCAGACCGCCGCAATCGATTGGGGCGAGGTCTACACCGCGCTGCAGACCGGCGTGGTCGATGGTGAAGCCGGCAACGTCATCTACTGGGACTACGAGTACTTCCGCGATTCTCTGGATTACTACGTGCAGACCAAGCACTTCTTCATGACCGGCATTCTGTCCGCCAACCAGGACACCTGGGAAAACATGAGCGAAGAGGAGAAGAAGATCGTCAGCGACGCGGCTATCGAGATCATGAACGAGCAGTTCAAGGCTGCCAAACAGCAGGACGACTACTACATCGCCAAAGCTCAGGAAGCGGGCATGAAGTACTTCGAGCCCAACGAGGAGCAGATCCGCGAATTCGCCAAAGCCGCGCGCGAGAAGGTCTGGCCACAGATGGACAAGGAAGTGGGCCCAGAGATCATGGACACCATCCGCAAGAACGCCTCTCCGCTGTAATCAGCGAATTTCAGGCTTTAATCCACAGCCGGCCCGCTTTGCGGGCCGGCTTGTTCATACGCTGGAAGAAAAATGATCCGAGAATTCTTTTCCGGACTGGATAGAGGCGTGGGCTGGTTGTTAGAGGCCGCAGCGTTCGTTGCCAGTCTGCTGGTGGTTGGTCTGATGTTGTTTCTGGTGTTGGCCCGCTATGTGTTCGGCTGGTCCATGGTGGGATTGCTGGAGCTGATCATGCTGTTCGGCATGTGGCTTTATATGCTCGGGGGCACCATCGCCTGCCGGCGCAACGAGCATCTCAAGGTCGACTTCATCGAGTTGAAGATCACCGACCAGCGATTTCAGCTGATGCACAAGGCTCTGATCTCGCTGATTTCGTTCGTGATCTGCCTGTTCTTCGTGGTACTCGCCTACCGCATGCTGAGCTGGGGGCTTCGCCGTCCGCAATCGACCCCGGGAATGGGCATCCCGCTGTGGTTGCCCCAGGCATCCATCATGCTCGCGGCCATTGGTTGCAGCTGCTATTCGCTGAGGGACGTCATCGGCTCACTGGCCGGCATTAAACAGCTGGGCCAAAAGGAGCTTTGATATGGAAGGTTTTATTGCAATTGGCCTGTTGATACTGCTGATGATCATCGGTGTACCTGTCGCCTGGTCGTTCGCCGGCGTCTTGGCGTATCTGGTGTACGCCTACGATGCCAATCTGAACACCATGATGCTGCAGGGCTACCGCTCTCTCGACTCGGTAATTCTGATTGCGCTGCCGCTGTTCGTATTAACCGGCTACCTGATGCAGAGCGGAGGAATCGCCCGTCGGCTGGTCGATTTCATCGAAGTCATGATCGGCAAGCGCCGTGGCGGCATGGGCGCGTCGATGGTGATGGCATCCGGCATCTTTGGCGCCATCGCCGGTACGGCTACCGCTGCTGTCGCCTCGATCGGCACGATCATGATCGGCCCACTGGAGCAACGCGGTTACCCACGCAGTTACTCGGCCGCGCTGCTGGGCATTTCATCGCTGTTGGGCATTCTGATTCCACCCTCGATCACGATGATCTTGTTTGCAGTGGTAACCCGTCAGTCAGTGGCAGCCTGTTTTGCCGCCTCGGTTGGACCAGCGGTTCTACTGATCATTGGCTTGATCGCGGCCAACCGTTTCAGTGTCGGTCGCTTCTTTAATGAAGTCACGAGTGCCGCAGGCGACGGTATCGGGCAGCTTCCGGCTAAGGGCAAAGCAACCCTGCGCGCCATTCCGGCGCTGTCACTGCCCGTGATCATTCTCGGCGGCATCTACGGGGGCATATTCACGCCCACCGAAGCCGCAGCGGTGGCTGCGTTCGCGGCCATGTTCATCGGCTTTTTCGTCTACCGGGATCTCAACCTGGGCAGCTTTGCCCGCAGCGTGGTCTCCGCGGCCGAGACTACCGGCACGGTGATTCTCATCCTCCTGTTCAGCTTTATGATCGGGCGAATCCTGGCATCCGAGCGGATTCCGCAGGACCTGACCGAGCTGGTGACCCACCTGATTCAGAATCCATTGTTGATCCTGATCGCAGTGAACATCTTTCTGATCATCGCCGGCATGATCATGGACGATGTATCGGTCACGGTGGTGATTGCGCCTTTGTTCCTGCCTTTGATGGTCGAAAGCGGCGTGCATCCGGTTCATTTCGCTTCGATCGTCGCCTGCTCCGTCGTGATCGGCGCAAACAGCCCACCGGTCGCCCCAATCCTCTATATGGCGTGTCGAATCGGCAAAGTGTCTATCCACAAAACCGTAGCGCCAGCGCTGGCGCTGATGGCCTTCGTGGCGTTGCCCGTGATGATAGTCACGACCTTCGTACCGGAGCTCTCGCTTTTCCTGCCTCGTATACTGGGCTTCATCTGAGAACTTTCGAAGGCCAGTTGAAAAACAGTCCGACCGCCGGCCAGCTGGCCGGCGTGTTGATCGGTGGATCTGCGCCCGAGATACCAATCACGCTCGCTGATCAGCATTGCGCGCCGGGCTTGGGATCTTCTGCGGGCGCGGCTATAATCGCCGGGCTTCACACCGCCGGCACCGTTCGGCCGTGCCCGCCACCTGTCCGAGGGGCGCTGCAGCAGGCTTACCTTCAGGGGGTCTGTCAGGCTCGGATAGGGCGTTAACCATACGCATCAACGGCGCCCATTCGCACAAAACGAATGGAGAACTCTTCAATGAGCGCTGTCATGACGCCTGCAGGTTTCAACGATTTCAAGGTCGCCGACATTTCCCTGGCTGCCTGGGGTCGCCGCGAGATCATCATCGCCGAATCCGAAATGCCCGCCCTGATGGGCCTTCGCCACAAGTACGCTGACGAGCAGCCGCTAAAAGGCGCGAAGATCCTCGGCTGCATTCACATGACCATCCAGACCGCCGTACTGATCGAGACGCTGACCGCGCTCGGCGCCGAAGTACGCTGGTCCAGCTGCAACATTTTCTCCACTCAGGACCAGGCTGCTGCTGCCATCGCTGCTGCCGGCATCCCGGTATTCGCCTGGAAGGGCGAAACCGAGGAAGAGTACGAGTGGTGCATCGAGCAGACAATCCTCAAGGACGGCCAGCCGTGGGACGCCAACATGATCCTCGACGATGGCGGCGACCTCACCCAGATCCTGCACGACAAGTACCCACAGGTGCTCGAGCGCGTGCATGGCGTCACCGAGGAAACCACCACCGGCGTACACCGCCTGCAGGACATGCTGAAGAAAGGCACCCTGAAGATTCCGGCGATCAACGTGAACGACTCGGTCACCAAGAGCAAGAACGACAACAAGTACGGCTGCCGCCACAGCCTCAACGACGCCATCAAGCGCGCCACCGACCACCTGCTCTCCGGCAAGCAGGCACTGGTGATCGGCTATGGCGACGTGGGCAAGGGCTCGGCGCAGTCGCTGCGTCAGGAAGGCATGATCGTCAAGGTTTCGGAAGTCGACCCAATCTGCGCCATGCAGGCCTGCATGGACGGCTTCGAATTGGTCTCCCCGTACAAGGACGGCCTGAACGACGGCACCGATGCGAGCATCGACACCGCGCTGCTGGGCAAGATCGACCTGATCGTCACCACCACCGGCAATGCCAACGTGTGTGACGCTGGCATGCTCAAGGCGCTGAAAAAGCGCGCACTGGTCTGCAACATCGGTCACTTCGACAACGAGATCGATACCGCCTTCATGCGCAAGAACTGGGCGTGGGAAGAGGTCAAACCGCAGGTACACAAGATCCACCGCACCGGTGCCGGCAGCTTCGATGCGCAGAATGACGATTACCTGATCCTGCTGGCCGAAGGCCGTCTGGTGAACCTGGGCAACGCCACTGGCCACCCGAGCCGCATCATGGACGGCTCGTTTGCCAACCAGGTGCTGGCGCAGATCCACCTGTACAACGAGAAGTTCGCTGACCTGCCGGTCGCTGAAAGGACCCAGAACGTCACCGTGATGGTGCTGCCGAAGAAGCTCGACGAGGAAGTTGCAGCCGAAATGGTCAAGGGTTTCGGGGGCGTCATCACCCTCCTGACCCAAGGCCAGGCCGACTACATCGGCGTGGAAGTCGAAGGTCCGTTTAAGCCGGATAGCTACCGCTACTAATAACGGCCAGAGCCGCACCAGCGCTTTGCACGAGCCAGCTCGGTCAAGCGCGGTGTGGCTGATCGCCGAAAGGAATTGTCATGTCACAAACACGCAGCCATAGCTTCAGCTTCGAGTTCTTCCCGACCAAGACCGACGCCGGGCACGAAAAACTTCTGGCCACCGCCAGGCGCCTGGCCGAATACAAACCGGACTTCTTCTCCTGCACCTACGGTGCCGGCGGTTCGACGCGTGATCGCACCCTCAATACCGTGCTGCAGCTCGACGGCGAAGTGAAGGTCTCCACGGCGCCGCATCTGTCCTGCGTTGGCGACACCAAGGCTGAGTTGCGCGAACTGCTGAACATCTACAAGGACGCCGGGATCCAGCGCATCGTCGCCCTACGCGGCGACCTGCCCTCCGGCATGGGCATGGCCAGCGGCGAGCTGCGCTATGCCAATGAGCTGGTGGAATTCATTCGCGCCGAAACGGGCGATCATTTCCATATCGAAATCGCGGCTTATCCGGAGATGCATCCGCAGGCGCGCCATTTCGAAGATGACCTGGCCAATTTCGTGCGCAAGGCCAAGGCCGGTGCTGACAGCGCCATCACCCAGTACTTCTTCAACGCCGACTGCTACTTCTACTTCGTCGAGCGCGTGCGCAAGCTGGGCGTGGATACGCCGATCGTCCCGGGCATCATGCCGATCACCAACTACAGCAAGCTGGCGCGCTTCTCCGACGCCTGCGGTGCGGAAATTCCGCGCTGGGTGCGCAAGCAGCTGGAAGCCTACGGCGACGACATGGAGAGCATTCAGGCTTTCGGCACGCAAGTGATCACCGAGATGTGCGAGAAACTGCTCGCCGGTGGCGCGCCTGGGCTGCACTTCTACACCCTGAACCAGGCCGAACCCAGCCTGGCCGTCTGGGAAAACTTGAAGCTGGTTCGCTGAACTGCTCAGCCCCCTGCGAAACAGGGAGCTGGCCAATGAACCTGCGAACTGCCACACTGTCCTACCAATGCGGCGTTAACAGGCTCTGTTATACTCCGCGCTTCCGCCAGGCTTACGCCCGGATGTCGTTATCGTAGAGATGCGGCAGGACCGGACGGGATCGCACGCCAGTCGCGATTCGAGCCAGGCATGACCATCCCAGGGCAACGCCCTACACAAGACAGGATTACTCATGTCCTTTGCTTCCCTCGGTCTCTCCGAGGCTTTGGCCGGTGCCGTCGAGGCCGCCGGTTACACCCAGCCTACACCGGTGCAACAGCGGGCCATTCCCGCCGTGTTGCAAGGACGCGACCTGATGGTCGCTGCACAGACGGGAACCGGCAAGACCGGTGGCTTTGCCCTCCCCGTACTCGAAATTCTTTTCCCGGGCGGCCATCCTGACCGAGAGCACCGCCACGGTCCGCGCCAGCCGCGCGTACTGGTGCTGACGCCGACACGCGAGCTCGCCGCCCAGGTACACGATAGCTTCAAGCTGTACGCCCGCGACCTGCCGCTGAAAAGCGCGGTGATCTTCGGAGGCGTCGGCATGAACCCGCAGGTTCAAGCCATTGCGAAGGGCCTCGACGTGCTTGTCGCCTGCCCGGGCCGCTTGCTCGACTTGGCGAACCAGAAAGCCGTCGACCTTTCCCACGTGGAGATTCTGGTCCTCGACGAAGCCGACCGTATGCTCGACATGGGCTTTATCCATGACGTCAAGAAGGTCCTCGCCAAGCTGCCGACCAAGCGCCAGAACCTGCTGTTCTCGGCGACCTTTTCCAAGGACATCACCGACCTCGCCAGCAAGTTGCTGCACGAGCCGGAGAAAATCCAGGTCACACCGCCGAACACGACCGTCGAGCGTATCGAGCAGCGTGTTTTTCGTCTGCCATCCACGCACAAACGCGCCCTGCTGGCCCATCTGATCACCAAAGGCGCCTGGGAACAGGTCCTAGTGTTCACCCGCACCAAGCACGGTGCCAACCGCCTTGCCGAGTATCTCGTCAAGCACGGTCTGCCGGCAGTCGCGATTCACGGTAACAAGAGCCAGAACGCGCGTACCAAGGCGCTAGCGGATTTCAAGGCCAACCAGGTACGTATCCTGGTCGCCACCGATATCGCCGCGCGCGGGCTGGACATCGACCAGTTGCCTCACGTGGTCAACTTCGAGCTGCCGAACGTCGAGGAAGACTACGTTCACCGGATCGGGCGCACCGGTCGAGCTGGCCGCAGCGGTGAAGCGATTTCGCTGGTCGCACCTGACGAGGAAAAGCTGCTCAAGGGCATCGAGCGGATGACCAAGCAGAAGATTCCGGACGGCGATTTGCTGGGCTTCGACGCCAGCACCATCGAAGCGGAGAAGCCGGAAGTCCGTGAGCCACGCCAGCCACGTCCTGCTCGCAACAGTGAACGCAAACCTCGGGGCGAGCGCGCTGCCAAAACCACCGAAACTGCAGCCAGCGAGCCGAAAGCGGGTGACCGCAACCGTCGCGGACGCAACAAGCCGCGCAGTGCGCGTCCAGCGCAGGGCTCAGCAGAGCAGACAGCTGCAGCTCCGGTGAGCCGTCCGCCTCGCCTACCGAATGATCGCGCTCCGGACGAATTTCTTGATGACGAAGTCGATAACTTCGGCAACAGCGTCGACTATGTCAGTCCCTACCAGAACAAGCAGGGACGTGGCCGTCGTCCCGGCGCGCCGGCTCAACCGGCTCAACCGGCTAGCCAGCCACGTGCCGCGGCGGCCCCACGCAGCGGCGCTGCCAGTGCAGGCGCTCAAGGTAAAGGCAAGCGTCAAGGGCAGCCTGCACGTGGCGCGCAGCCACGCCGCAAGAACGAAGGGCGTCGGATCGACGGTGATAGCGGTGGTGCCCGCCGGGACGTTGCGGAGAAGCCGAAGGAAAAGCAGCCGGTCATCATCCACAAGGAGTCGAAACTGGACCGACTGCCCAGCATTGAGCAGTTGGAACAGCTGCCGACCAAGCCTCGCGGCGAGAAGCCGGCATTGCTGACCCGCAATCGCTGAAACGCAGCACGAATAAAAACGCCGCCCTCAAAGGCGGCGTTTTTGTTTGAGCGTTGGCTCGATAATCACACCATCGACCGACGGCAAGCGTCGCGAGACAGACTCAACCCGGCCCAGGGATAGCCTCGGCATTTGCATCCCAACCGCCGCCCAACGCCTTGAACAACTCGACTTCGCTGATCATCTGCGCCAGACGGTCACTGATGTACTGCTGCTGCACTTCGAACAGCTGACGCTGTGCGTCGAGCAACGTCAGGTAGCTGTCTACGCCCGTCCGGTATCGCCTCTCGGCGAGACGATAGTAGTCTTCGCTGGTCTCCAACAAGTCACGCTGAGCCTGCAACTGGCGAACATAGGTCGCCTGGGCCGCCAGCCCGTCCGCCACCTCACGGAACGCCGTCTGGATTGCCTGTTCATACTGAGCCACCTGGATGTTGCGGCTGATCTCGGCGTAGTCGAGGTTGGCACGCAGCTGCCCGGCATTGAAGATCGGCACACTGATACTCGGAGAAAAGTTCCAGTAGCTGGAACCACCATCGAACAGCCCGGACAGCTCACTGCTCGCGGTACCTACCGCGCCAGTGAGGCTGATACGCGGAAAGAACGCTGCCCTCGCCGCCCCGATATTCGCGTTGGCAGCGCGTAGCTGATATTCAGCTTGAATGATGTCCGGACGCTTATAGAGCAAGTCCGACGGCAGCCCCACCGGAACCGTGGCCAGCAGGTCGCGCTCCAGCCGACCACCGGCCGGCAAGTTCAACGGAACGCTCTGGCCAAGCAGCAGCGTGAGGGCGTTGCGATCTTGGGCAACCTGGCGGGTATAACGCTCGATCCCCACTCGTGCGGTATCGACCGCGCTGCGCGCCTGGCTCAACTCGAGCGCCGAGGCTACGCCGACATCGAAGCTGCGCCGAGTAAGTGAGAGGCTTTCCTCATAGGCGTTCAGCGTGTCACGACTCACCTGCAACAGAGCCTGATCGGCCTGCAAGGTCAGCCAGGCATTGGCAACGCTCGCGATCAGACTGATCCGGGTGCTCCGCTGTGCTGCCTCGGTAGCGAAATACTGCTGTAGCGCCTGTTCACGCAGACTACCCAGGCGCCCAAACAGGTCCAGTTCCCACGAGACACCGAGCGTCGCGCTGTACTGGCTGCTGATGGCACCGTCGCCGGTCTGGTTCAGATCTCCAGGCGTTCGGGTACGACTGCCGGCCGCATCGCCACTTACCAGCGGCAGCAGATCGGCCCGCTGGACACGGTAGAGCGCGCGATACGCATCGACATTCAGCGCCGCAACCCGAAGGTCGCGGTTGTTCTCCAGGGCCACGCGTATCAACTCACGCAGCGCGGGATCCCTGAAGAAGGCCTGCCACTCCATCTCCATCGGTCGCCCTTCTACCGCACTGGCAGAGCCGATGTAAGCCTCACCCTCGGGCCAGGTCTCGGGCGTTGGTGCGTCGGGGCGTTGGTAATCAGGCATTAACGAGCAACCGCTCAGCGCTGCCATCAGCGCCAGGCTCAGTACTGACTTGTTCATTGCGCCTCTCCGTTTTGCTCGTCGCTGACAGTCTTTTTGCGCTTACCCAGCGAAGACACCAGGACATAGAACAACGGCACCCAGAAGATCGCCAACAGCATGGCGCTGAGCATGCCGCCGATCACACCTGTACCGATCGCATGTTTGCTGCCGGCACCCGCCCCGCTGGAGATCGCTAGCGGAAGTACGCCAAGCATGAATGCCAGTGAGGTCATGATGATAGGACGTAAACGAATGCGGCAGGCTTCGATCGCCGCCTCGGTTAGTGTCATGCCTTGCTCGTGCAAGGTCTTGGCGAACTCGACGATCAGGATTGCGTTACGCGCCGACAAGCCTACGGTGGTCAGCAGACCGACCTGGAAGAAGACGTCATTCGACAACCCACGCCCCATGGTGAACGCCAGCGCGCCAACAATACCCAGCGGCACAACGAGCATGACCGAGAGTGGAACCGACCAACTTTCGTACAGGGCCGCAAGCGCGAGGAATACCACCAGCAGCGACAGGGCATACAGTGCCGGCGCCTGCGACCCCGACAAACGCTCTTCATAGGATTGGCCAGTCCATGAGAACCCAATGCCAGCCGGCAACTGCGCGGCGATCCGCTCGACCGAAGCCATAGCCTCGCCGGAGCTGTAGCCCGGTGCGGCTGCCCCCAGAATCTCCATTGCCGGCACGCCGTTGAAGCGAGTCAGCTTGGGCGGCCCATACGTCCACTCACCGGTGGCGAATGCGGTGAAGGGCACCATCTCGCCTGCAGCGTTGCGCACATACCATTTGCCAAGATCTTCCGGGTTCATCCGTGAAGTGGGTTCGCCCTGCATGTAGACGCGCTTGACCCGACCCCGATCGATGAAGTCATTGACGTAACTCGAGCCCCAGGCAATCGATAGGGAGTCGTTGATCGCGGCAAGGGAAACCTGAAGAGCACGCGCCTTTTCGTCGTCGATGATCAGGCGGTACTGCGGCTCGTCGCGCATCCCGTTGAAGCGAACGCCGGTGAGCGTCGGGTCCTCAGCGGCGAGCTGCATGAACTGGTCACGCGCCTTGCTTAGGGCTTCATGGCCGAGCCCGGCTTGGTCCTGCAGATATACGTCGAAACCGGTGGCGTTGCCCAACTCCATCACCGCAGGCGGCGCGAAGGCGAACACCATGGCATCGCGAAGACTGAAGAAGTACCCCTGGGCACGCTCAGCCAGCTCGAAGACACCCTGCCCGGGCTCGGTCCGTTCTTCCCATGGCTTGAGCATAATGAAGGCCATGCCTGAACTCTGGCCGCGGCCCGCGAAGTTGAAGCCGGTAATGGTGAACACCGATCTGACCGTCTCGCTTTCCTCGGTCAGCAGATAATCCCGCATCTGTTCGACAACCTCCTGGGTGCGGCTCGCGGTCGAACCGGCAGGCGTCTGCACCTGGGCGAACAGCACACCCTGATCTTCCTCGGGAAGAAAGGCAGTGGGAATGCGGGTGAACATCCAGATCATGATGCCGACAATGAGCAGATACATCAGCAGATAGGGCGCCTTGCGCCGCAACACAGCTTTCACACCACGCTCGTAGCGCAGGGTGCCGCGCTCGAAGGTGCGGTTGAACCAGCCGAAGAAACCGCGTTTGCCCTCATGATCGCCGCTATGCGGTTTGAGGATGGTGGCGCACAGCGCTGGCGTGAAAATCAGCGCGACCAGGACCGAGAGCACCATGGCCGAGACGATGGTTATGGAGAACTGACGATAAATAACCCCGGTAGAGCCACCGAAAAACGCCATCGGCAACAGTACAGCGGAAAGCACCACACCGATGCCTACCAGCGCGCCCTGGATCTGACCCATCGACTTGCGCGTCGCTTCCCGCGCCGAAAGCCCCTCCTCGCGCATCACCCGTTCGACGTTCTCCACCACCACGATGGCATCGTCCACCAGCAGACCGATGGCTAGAATCATGGCGAACATGGTGAGCGTGTTAATGCTGTATCCAAACGTCAGCAGGATCGCAAAGGTGCCAAGGATAACCACCGGCACAGCCAACGTCGGGATCAGCGTTGCCCGCAGGTTCTGCAGGAATAGGAACATCACCAGGAAGACCAGCACGAAGGCTTCGATCAAGGTATGCACTACGCCTTCGATGGAGGCCGAGATGACCGGTGTGGTGTCGTAGGGGTAAACCACCTCGACGCCAGGCGGGAAGAAAGGCTCCAGCTCGGAGATCGTCTGACGGACCGCTGTTGCGGTATCAAGCGCGTTGCCACCCGCCGCCAGGCGTATCCCCAAACCTGCTGCAGGCCGGCCGTTGTACTCGGCGCGAATTGCATAGCTTTCGGCGCCGAGCTCGACCTTGGCCACGTCACGCAGGCGCACCTGTGATCCATCGGCGTTAACCTTCAGCAAGATCTTCTCGAACTGCTCCGGCGTCTCCAGGCGGGTCTTGCCAATGATCGTGGCGTTGAGCTGCTGGGTTTCCACCGCCGGCAAACCACCAAGCTGACCGGATGAAACCTGGACGTTCTGCTCCTGGATCGCAGACCGGACGTCCACTGCGGTCAGTTGGTACTGCTGCAGTTTGGCCGGGTCTAACCAGATCCGCATCGCATACTGGGCGCCGAACACCTGGAAGTCACCGACACCAGGCGTACGCGAAATTGGATCCTGCACGTTAGCGACGATGTAGTTGGCCAGGTCGAAGTTGCTCTGTTGCCCGTCCTTGGACACCAGCGCCACCACCATCAGGAAGTTGCGCGCCGACTTCGACACACGTATGCCCTGCTGCTGAACTGCTTGGGGCAGCAGCGGCGTGGCGAGCTGGAGCTTGTTCTGTACCTGCACCTGCGCGATGTCAGGGTCGGTGCCCTGCTCGAACGTCACGTTGATCGTCATGCTGCCATCGGAGTTACTTTCCGATGAGATGTAACGCAGACCATCGAGGCCATTGAGCTGCTGCTCGATGACCTGGACGACGGTGTCCTGAACCGTTCGCGCCGAAGCGCCTGGGTAGCTGACCGAAATCGACACGTTCGGCGGTGCGATGCTCGGGTACTGGTTGACTGGCAGCTTGAGGACTGCCAACGCTCCGGCAAGCATCAGCACCAAGGCAATTACCCAGGCGAAGATGGGCCGGTCGATGAAGAACTTGGACATGTCTGGTTATCCCTCTTGGCCAGCGGCGGCTGCGCCAGCCTGGCCATTGCTCTGCCCGGCCTGCTTGACGTTTCCGGCTGGCTGCGCATTGACCTCGACACCTGGGCGAATGAACTGCAGCCCTTCGGTAATCACGCGATCACCTGGCTGCAAGCCTTCGCTCACCAGCCAGCGATTACCGACTGCACGCTCGGTCTTGATCTGGCGTAGTTCGACCTTGTTGTCGGCGCCTACAACCATCGCGGTCGGCTCACCACGAGCGTCACGGGTAACGCCCTGTTGAGGAACCAGCAATGCCTGCTCTCGAACACCAGCCGGCAAGCGCGCGTGAACGAACATGCCAGGCAGCAGCTCTTTCTCAGGATTCGGAAACTTGGCGCGGATGGTGACCGAACCCGTGCCTTCGTCCACGGACACTTCGGAGACTTCCAGCGTACCGTCATGCGGATATTCGGAGCCGTCAGGCAAGATCAGCCGGGCCTTGGCCGCGCTGTCCCCGGCCTGCTGCAGCCGGCCGCTTTCCAGGTCGCGCCGCAGGGCAATCAAGTCCTGCACCGGCTGGGTCACGTCGACATAGATCGGATCAAGCTGCTGGATGGTCGCCAACTCCTGCGCCTGGCCATTGCTGACCAGCGCCCCTTCGGTCACCGCGGAGCGGCCTATACGCCCGGAGATGGGCGCAAGTACTTTGGTATAGCGAACATCGATTTTCGCCCGTTCCAGCTCGGCCTGGGCCTGCAGAGACGCAGCCCGAGCCTCATCATGGGCTTGCTGGCTCACCGCCTGTTCCTTGACCAGCAGCGCATAGCGATCGGAGAGCGACTTGGCCGACGCCAGCCGCGCCTGAGCACTTTTCAGGGTGGCCTCGTATACGGCCGGATCGATCTGATAGAGCTGCTGACCCTTCTTTACTTCACTCCCTTCTGTGAACAGGCGCTTCTGAATGATGCCGCTGACCTGCGGCCGGACCTCGGCAACGCGGAAGGCTGTGGTTCGCCCCGGCAGCTCCGTTGTCAGTTCGAACGGCTCAGCTCCGAGTGTCACGATGCCAACCTGTGGGGCCGGCTTCCCCGCCGGCGCCGCCGCTTGTTCGTCCTGACAACCGCTGAGCACTGCTACGGCGACGAAAAGTGGAATCAGAACAGCACTGGCTGGTTTGATCAGCATCGGGAGTGACCTCATTGAACAAATGGCCCTAGAGCAGAACAGCCTGGGCAGACTCGAATGGCAGAATGCGGCGAATATACTTACATGCAGTAGTGTTTGTAAACAGGCGATTGCCTCTCCGACGGGCTATCGCGCTGATACCGATGTTGCCAAGCAACGCCTGCAAGATGCCTGTACGCGGCCCTGACCACCGCACAAAAAGCAGAACGCCGGCTTACGCCGGCGCCTGGTGACTATTGTCGATTACTGGCGGATGCCTTCGACCGAGATGATCAGATCGACTGACTGCGAAGCCGGTCCAAGATCCATTTTGATATCGAAGTCTTTCAACTTGAGCGTCGTCGTGCCTTCAAAGCCTGCACGGTAGCCGCCCCATGGGTCCTTGCCTTCACCGAGGAACTTGGCCGCAATGATCACCGGCTTGGTGACGCCGTTTAGGGTCAGATCGCCCGTGATATCTGCAGTACCGTCACCAGTCGGCTTGACCGAGGTGGACTCGAACGTCGCCGTTGGGTGCTCAGAGACGTTTAGGAAATCCTCGCTGCGCAGATGCTTGTCACGCTCGGCATGGTTGGAAAAGACGCTGTCCGTCTCCAGCGTTACCTTCACGCTGCTTGCTTCAGGCTTCGCGGCATCGAAGCTGAAGCTGCCGTCGAACTCCCTGAAGGAGCCCCAAAGCCAGCTATAACCCAGGTGGCTGATCTTGAAGTTAACGAAGGCGTGCTGGCCTTTGGTATCGATCGCGTAGTCAGCGGCAAACGCCTGGCCAGCAAGCATCATCGAGCCCAGGGCCAGTGCAGCGAAGCTTTTCTTCAACATGGAATACTCCTTTCGAGGTTTGTCAGGCATCGGCGCGTCCGAACATTCGTTTGAGCGTCGGATCGCGATCGATGAAATGGTGCTTCAGAGCCGCCAGGGCATGCAGACCGGAGAAAATCACCAGTCCCCAGGCGAGGTATTCGTGGATCAGTCCGGCTATGTCTTCCTGATCCGGAATCGAGGTGATCAGCGCAGGCACTTCGAACCAGCCGAACACGCTGATGCTGCGGCCGTCTGCCGTGGAAATGAGGTAGCCCGAAATCATCACTGCGAACAGCCCAAGGTAGAGCACGCCGTGACCCGCCTTGGTCGCCAACCGCGTCAATCGGCCGTGGCTAGCAAGTGGCGCTGGGCCGCTGCTAAGGAAGCGCCAGGTGACGCGCAGAATCATCAGGGCCAGCAAGAGCAAGCCGATACTTTTGTGGATGTCCGGCGCCGTGCGGTACCAGCTGCTGTAATAGGTCAGCCCGACCATCCAATAACCCAGCGCAAACAGGCCGACTACGGCAACCGCTACCAGCCAGTGCATCGTGATGCTGACCAGACCGTAGTTAGTGGAAGAGTTTCGCCATTGCATTGCTAAGTCCCGAACTGATTGACGCGCTTAGCCTAACGGCTAACAGATCGAAATGAATCGCATTTTTTCGTTTCAAAATATCGGCCCGGTAGATAGGTCCGCTTTCACTGAACGGACCGCCGCGCGGTTTCTGCTAGGCTGCGCCGATGTCTATACCAAGGAGCAACGATGAGCCTGAATGACAGCTGGATGCAGCGTGACCTGTCCGTGCTCTGGCACCCCTGCACTCAGATGAAAGATCACGAGCAGCTTCCTCTGATTCCGATCCGGCGCGGCGAGGGCGTGTGGCTTGAGGATTTCGATGGGAAACGCTATCTGGACGCCGTCAGCTCCTGGTGGGTCAATGTATTCGGACACGCCAACCCGCGCATCAACCAACGCATCAAAGACCAGCTCGATCAGCTCGAACACGTCATGCTTGCCGGCTTCAGCCACCAGCCGGTGGTCGAACTGTCGGAGCGGCTGGTCAACATCACGCCTGCCGGGCTCGATCGGGTGTTCTACACCGATAATGGATCGACCGGCATTGAAGTCGCGCTGAAGATGAGCTTCCACTACTGGCGCAATATCGGACGCCCAGGCAAGCAGCGGTTCGTCACCCTGACCAACAGCTACCACGGCGAAACGGTCGCAGCCATGTCGGTAGGCGATGTGGCGCTGTTCACCGACACCTATAAGCCGCTCTTGCTGGACACGTTTAAGGTACCGAGCCCGGATTGCTACCTGCGTCCAGACGGCGTGAGCTGGGAAGAGCATTCGCGCACCATGTTCGCCCATATGGAGCAAACCCTGGCCGAGCACCATGACGACATTGCGGCAGTGATCGTCGAGCCCCTGATCCAGGGTGCAGGCGGCATGCGCATGTACCACCCGATCTACCTCAAGCTGCTACGAGAGGCTTGTGACCGGTACGAGGTGCATCTCATCCATGATGAGATTGCGGTAGGCTTCGGCCGCACCGGCACCATGTTTGCCTGCGAGCAAGCCGGGATCACACCGGACTTCCTTTGTCTGTCAAAGGCATTGACCGGCGGCTACCTGCCCATGGCCGCTGTGCTGACTACCGACAAGCTGTACCAGGCGTTCTATGACGATTACTCGACCTTACGGGCTTTTCTTCATTCACACACCTATACCGGAAATCCCCTGGCCTGCGCGGCGGCGTTGGCCACCCTCGACATCTTCGAGCAAGACAACATCCTAGAGGCCAACAAAGTGTTGGCAGCCCGCATGGCCAAGGCCACTGCACACCTGAGCGATCACCCGAACGTGGCCGAGGTGCGCCAGACCGGCATGGCCGTTGCCATCGAGATGGTGCAGCACAAAGCCAGCAAAACTCCCTATCCCTGGCAAGAGCGCCGCGGCTTGAAGGTCTACCAGCACGCTCTGCAACGTGGCGCATTATTACGCCCGCTGGGCAGCGTGGTGTACTTCCTGCCGCCCTATACCATCACCGAGGAACAAATCGACTTTCTTGCCGAGGTTGCTACCGAAGGCATCGATATTGCGACACGCGCGGCAATCAGCGTTGCTCTGGCACCGGGCGCGCCCAGCACATTCCGCGATCCCGGCTAGCACCGACACAGGCTTTGGGCTTCAGGGTACACGGCCGACGCTATAAACTGCCGCCCCAACCTTCGACCGTAGCTTTCCGATGCGCATTTCCCGACTCTTCATCGACACGCCTCTCTCACTTGGTACATGCGAGCTACCGGAAGCTTCAGCGCATTACCTCAGCCGGGTTCTGCGACTGCCCGTCGGCGCTGGAGTGCAGCTGTTCGACGGCA
The DNA here is from genome assembly GCF_000970615.1 of Pseudomonas sp. 10B238. Lineage (NCBI taxonomy): Bacteria > Pseudomonadati > Pseudomonadota > Gammaproteobacteria > Pseudomonadales > Pseudomonadaceae > Pseudomonas > Pseudomonas sp. 10B238. The sequence continues at coordinate 253,313 of NZ_KQ033928.1, read as the reverse complement.
GCGGCCAGGAGTTCTGCGGCGAACTGGTGGAGGTGAGCAAGAAGCATGTGAAGGTCCGACTGCATGAGCAGCGCCCAGGCTTGCCCGAATCAAAGCTGAAGATCCACCTGGGGCAAGGGCTGTCGCGCGGCGAGCGTATGGATTGGGCCATTCAGAAAGCGACCGAATTGGGCGCTGCGGAAATTACGCCAATCGTCAGCGAGCGCTGTGAAGTACGGTTGAATGACGAACGTGCCGATAAGCGCTTGGCGCACTGGCGCCAGATCGCCATAAGCGCATGCGAACAGTGTGGACGTTCGGTCGTTCCGACCATTCACCCACCAATGCCACTGCAGGATTGGCTGGGGCTGGACGCGGATCTGAAACTGGTCCTGCATCCGGTAGCTGAACCGCTATCCTCGCATCGACCACCAGCTACGTTAGCGTTTCTCATTGGCCCCGAAGGCGGCTTGAGTGACGCCGAGGTCCAGCTGGCGCGCAATGCAGGGTTTCAACCGGCCCGCCTCGGGCCACGAGTATTGCGCACAGAAACCGCCCCGGTGGTGGCACTTAGCATCGCGCAGCAACTCTGGGGTGATTTCCAGCCGGACGCCTGAGCGGAAAAACACGGCAGTTGACCTGACGACCGGCCCGACACGACCGGCATGTCCCGACTCAGATCAGGCCGGCGTCCGCCAGTTTCTGCTCCAGCGCGATAAGGTCCGGTATGCGCGCCTGGACATCGCCCAGGTTGACCGCATCCAACTCCAGGGGGGCCAACGGGACGTCCGAGCGTGCCAAATTTGGGTCAACCTTGACCGAGCGCGGGATACCCTGAACCAGCAAAGCAATGAACTTCACATGATCACGCCCACCCAGGGCATTTAGCACGGCTACGCGCGAACCGGCCCCGGTGCTGGGTTGACCGCCCGATGCCGCCTCGAACGACAGCAGCGGCAATGTCAGGTCTCGCCACGACACCTGCCCGAGGAACCAGGGCGGGGTGCCTTGCGCCGACTGCGGAGCGCGATAAGGAATAAGCTCGGCTAACGCGACGTTTGGCACTAGCAACATTCGGTCGGCTAAGGGGACCAGAAGCCCGGTTAGGCTGGCAGAGGTATCCTGAGTGATAGCGGCTTGACTCATAGGTTATCCAGTTGCAATGCCGCAACGGGCTGGCTGGCCTGTTGCGCAAAATGATTGACCAAGGCCTGAGCCAGCTCGCGAGGGTCACCACTGAGCGAGCTATAGCCACCCTCGCGGAGGCTGTCGGGCATGCTCGAGCAGACGCAAGAGTCGGCTCGTTGTGTCCAGACCCTGCCGCCCTGACGTAAAACATAGGCGGCTGCGGCATTGCCATCGCTGCCCATGCCGCTGAATGCGATAACACCGCAACGATCACCGAACTGCTGAGCCAGATTAAGCATCATCTGATCGATGGACGGACTATAGGGCTCGGGCCAGCTTCGCCCATGGAGCAGCATGGCGCCATCCTTGCCGAACCCCATCTCCTCGCTGATAGGCGCCACGACCACCTCACCGCAACGTATCGAGTCGTTTGCACGACTTTGATTAACGCTCCACTGACTGTGTCGCCCCACCGCTTGCGATAGGGCCGATTCGAAGCTTGCCTCGATATGCTGGGCGTAGACGAAGCCAACCGGCAGCCCCACCGGCAGCGCATCAAGAAAAGCCTTTACCGCCTCTGGCCCGCCCAGCGATGCCGCCAGTAGCCATACTTCGCGGGCAGGTTCCCCGGCGATCGAATCAGCCGCAGCCAGCAGCGTGCCAGGCAACGCCAGGCGGGTGGCACGTTCCGCTTCCCCACGCAACACCTCAAGACGTGGGCCCACAACTCGAGAAGGGTCGCCAACCAACCGCTTCAGCTTGCCAAACATGCGCCGTTCCCAGCGCGGATAATGTTCGGAGTGGCGCTCCGGCGCGTGCCCCTCGCCAAACAAAACCGGACAGCTGTCCCGCTCGAGCAAGGCATTGACCAGAGGGGAATCCTCGGTCTGCGCGAGATCAACCAGCCACAGGTCGGCTTGCGCTGCCACCAGGTCTGATTCCTCAATCCGCGCCGGGTCGCAGTTGAGCACGACGTTGTAACCATTGGCACTCAAGGCCTGCTGCAACACATGGCGCTGCAACGAAGTGTCTGCGATCACACCGATACGGGCGGGGCTGACTTCACTCATGACGCGGAACCAATTTCTGGATTGTCTCGAGTAGCAGCGATTCCTGATAAGGCTTTCCAAGGTACTCGTTCACACCGATGGCCATGGCCCTATCCCTGTGCTTTTCGCCGGTTCGCGAGGTAATCATGATGATGGGCAGATCCTTCAGATGCTCATCGTGTCGCACCAGCGTCGCTACTTCGAAACCGTCCATCCGCGGCATCTCGATATCCAGCAGGATGATGTCCGGCTTGCGCTCCTGCAGCTGCGTGATTGCGTCGACACCATCCTTGGCCGTCAGCACGTTCATTCCGTTCCGCTCTAGGAGGCGGCTGGTGACCTTGCGCACAGTCACCGAATCGTCAACGACCATCACCAGCGTTGGCCGATCAACTTCAATATCGGCCGGTTCGTCTTCGCCGAGCAGGCGCAATGGTTGCTGCTGGGTGAGCAAATGCGCATGCAGAACACGGATTGTCGCGAGCAGATCGAGGATCACAACAACTCGGCCATCGCCGAGGATGGTCGCACCGGAAATACCTGGCACAGTGGCAAATTGCGGCCCCAAGCCCTTCACCACAATTTCTCGGGAACCGGCGAGGCTATCGACCTGTACCGCCACACTGTGGTCATTCGAACGCACCAGGATTACCGGCAACGGCAGGCTTTGCCCGACCAGCTTTGGCCGCTGACCGTTGTTCAGCAGCTCGCCTAAGTAGCGCAACTCATAGGTCTGTCCCGCATACTCGAAGCGCGATGCACCTGGCTGGTAATAGGCTTCGAGTTCGAAAGGCGACACACGCACGATACCTTCGATCGTGTTCAGCGGAATCGCATAAAGATCCTCGCCGGAATACACCATCAGAGCCCGATTGACCGACACAGTGAATGGCAGGCGGATCAGGAAGCGTGTTCCTTTGCCAAGCGTAGACTCGATACTCATGGAGCCCCCGAGCTGCTTGACCTCGGAATGCACCACATCCATGCCGACGCCACGCCCGGATATCTGCGTCACTTGCTCGGCGGTCGAGAAACCGGCCTCGAGAATGAACTGCAGCACGTCATGGTCCGACAGTTCGATGCCGGGCTGCATCAAGCCGCGCTCGATCGCCTTGCGGCGAACGGCTTCAAGGTTGATGCCTGCACCGTCATCGCTCAAGGCCAGCACGATATCCCCGCCTTCACGGCTCAGGTCCAGGCGAATGTTGCCCTGCTCGGGCTTACCTGCTGCGACACGCTTGGCGCCGACCTCAATACCGTGGTCAACCGCGTTGCGCAGCATATGCTCCAATGGCGCAACGATGCGCTCGAGTACGCTGCGGTCCATCTCACCTGTCGCATTGCCCACCTGGAACTCGACCTGCTTGCCTAGCTCGCCAGCCACCTGACGAACGATCCGGCGCAAACGAGGCACCAGCCGATCGAAGGGAACCATGCGGGTGCGCATGAGGCCTTCCTGCAGCTCCGTGTTGACCCGCGCCTGCTGCAGCAGCAAGGTTTCCGCGTCGCGATTACGCGCGGCCAGGGTTTCCTTTAGATCCAGCAGGTCCGATGCCGACTCGAACAGTGCGCGTGACAGCTGCTGCAACTGCGAATGCCGGTCCATTTCCAGCGGATCGAAGTCGTCGTAGCCTGCACGCTCGGCCTCAGCCTGATAGCGGCTAAGGATCTGCGCCTGGGTTTCGGTGTCCAACCGTCGCAACTGATCGCGAACCCGCTCGATAGTGGCTTCCATCTCTCCCAAGGTGAAGCCAACGTCGCTGACCTGCTGCTCAACCCGACCGCGGAAAATTGATGTTTCGCCCGCCAGGTTGACCAATCCCTCCAAAAGGTCCGCAGGCACCTTGACCAGTTCCTGCGGTGCGCGGCGTGAAGCAGCATCCAGTGCAGCCTGTTCGGCGCGGCGGATGAATGGCAGAACCTTAGCCGGCGAGGTGCTGATCGGAGCCTGAGCACTGGCGGCCACAATAGGCGTTTCGAGCACGATGACGGACGAGCTTGTGTGCTCCGCCTGCGTATTTTCCTGCGGCTGTGAGTCTGTCTCCAGATCGGGCTCAGTTATCAGCCGCGAGCGCATCGACTCGACTTCTTTGAGCAATGCGTCATAGCTGCCCTGCACGTCCAGAAACAGGCTGTCAGTCCATGGACCGTCTTGCAGTTGCGCATCGCTGAGACGTTGCTCCAGGTCATGAGCCATGTCGCCCAGACGAACTTGAGCCGCCAGCCGCGCACCACCTTTCAGGGTATGGAGCACCCGCATCATGTCGGCCAGAGGCGCGACGCCATCCCCTGTGGCTTCCCAGCGCCCGAGAGCGGACTCCATTTCCTCCAGCAGCTCGTCCGCTTCTTCGACGAAAATATCGAGAATCTCGGCTTCGGCAGCGTCTTGGGCGGCATCCTGCGCTGCCTTCAACGCAACGCTGCTGGGCATGCTCAATTGCTCTTCAGGGTTCGCCCGAAAACGCTGAATGGTTGCGATCAGGTCTTGTCCGTCCGGCAGCTCACGGAAAGCGCGCACGGCATCGAGCATCGCCGCGAGGCGGTCATGGCATGTTTGCAAGAGGGCGAACAAGGTTGGACTGGCGCGGTAATGACCGGCGCACAGCCCCTCGTAGAGGTACTCCAATTCGTGGGCCAGATCACCGATCTCGCGTATGTCCGCCATCCGCGCACCGCCTTTCAGGGTGTGCAGATCCCGCTGCAACGCTTCGATCTCAAAACTATTGTCCACATCATCGATCCAGCGTTGAAGCGATGCTCCGGCGCGCTCGATGATGTCAAAGCCTTCCTCTAGAAATATCTCTACCAGCTCTGGATCGCGGTTTTCCCAGCTGCCTGCTCCTGCCTTGCCTGACTCGGCCGCCGGAGTCGGCTCCTTCGATTCGGCCGGTTTCGGCTCTTCGGGCAGCTCTACGACAACCTGCTCCACTGGCTGGACCAACGCTTCAAACGGGAGAGCGTCGCCCGATGCACGTTCGACCTCAGGTTCATCGGTGTCCGCATCATGCTCGAGCATGGGATCATCGGGCCCCTGCGCAGCTTTCAGTTGCTCTGAGTCATCAGCAGCGGACTCAGCCCTCTGCGGGTCCTCGTCGACCATTTGCATTTCGTCATCGGACGAAACAGCCGGGTCGAAGCTCGGTGCGATCCCATGCCGATAGGCGCGAATATGCTCGATTAGCCGCGCAGCGGGGTCCATTGGCTTGTGCGCCTGGAGCTGCTCAAGTTGAATAGCCAGCTGATCGTGGCTGCGTAGGAGCAGCGAGGCAAGATCATCCGTATGCACGTAGCGACCGTCTGAAAGCCCTTCATAGAGGGTTTCCAGCTCATGCGCGAGATCACCGATCGGCCGAATTTCAGCCATTCGCGCGCCGCCTTTGAGGGTATGCAGGTCACGCAGCAAGGCCGATAACGCCAACTGATTGGCTGGGTCTCCCAGCCAGCGTTCCAGCGCACCGCCAGCGCTCTCCAACAGATCGACCGCTTCGTCAAGAAAGATCTCGACCATTTCCTCGTCTAGCTCGTCCTGGCCCAACGAAGGCTCGGCGAGCCAGGCTTCGGCTTCGGCTTCGGCTTCGGCTTCGGCTTCGGCTTGAGGCTGTGTAGCACCGTCCATTGAGTCAAACGTAGCAGACGGCGCCATGGCGCTTTCTTCGCCCGGCTGCTCAAAGGTGAGCGGATCAATCGCTTCGGCCAGCAACTGTTCAAGCCGGCCCACCAGCTCCGGCTGTCCGGTCACCTGCAGACCGGCCGCCACCTGATCCATCATGCCAACCAGCGCCTCGTGAGCCTGTTCAACGTCATCGAAGAACCGTGCGCTGACTGCGAGACGACCTTCCTGCACAACCGCATACAGGTCGAGTAACACCTGACACAGCGTGTCGATTTGCGGAAGCTCGGCCATCTGAGCGCCGAGACCAAGCGTCGTCAACTCTTCCAACAACGCCGTTAGCTCCTGCCGCTCGGCAGGATGCTCGCGCCAGCTCTGCAAAAGCGCTTCGGCGTCGAGCAGGATGTTCATGCCCTCGGAGAGAAACATCGCAATCATGCCTGGATCGCGTGGCTCACCCTGTTCTGTATCACCACGCTCGCCAGCGTCCGCCAGCCGTGCCTGATGCAGCGCATGCACGCTGGCTATGAAATCTTCTGCTCCCTCGATCGTTGCCAGTGGCTCACGCTCAAGATTGTCCAGCCCTCGCCTGAGCAGCTGCTCTGCGGTATGTAACAGTTCGGCCTCAGCCAGATCCATCTGTATCAGGTTGGCCTTGAACTCCTTGACCATTCTTTCCAATGGTGTGGCGATCTCTGCCATCGGAAGGATTCCGGCCATGTGCGCGCTCCCCTTGAGGGTATGTAGCGCACGCTGTAAAGGGTCGGTAACTGGTTGCGGCAGACGTTGCGCGCAATCGGCGAGAAAGTCGACGAGCGTTGCAAGATGCGCCTCTGCCTCGTTGCGGAATATCTCCAGCAACTGCGGATCCAGCACTTCATCAATCACCTCTTCCTGGGCCGGCTGGTCAATCGCGACTCCGCCCTGAGGGTCAGGTTCAGGTGACTCCCCTTTGGCCAAGGCGTGAGCGTTGGCAGCCAACCGATCGACATCGTCGCGCTGGCGTTGTGCCTTCGCTGCAAACTCTTCGACCAGGGTTGGCATCAGAGCCACTACGTCACGTACCAGTTGCTTGACCGGCTCGCCTACGTCAATGCTGCGATCAAGGACCCGATTGAGCAGGTTTTCGACAGACCAGGCGAGTTCGCCAATGATCAACGCACGGACCATGCGCCCGCTGCCCTTGAGTGTATGGAAGGCGCGCCGCACCTCGCCGAGCGCCTCCTTGTCAGAGGGGTCTTCACACCAACGCGGCAGGTATTCGGTGATGGTTTCGAGAACCTCAGCGGCTTCCTCGATGAACACTTCGAGCAAGTCATCATCGACTGCCTCCTCATCTTCAGGCGGAGGCAGAAGGCTCGGCGGAACATCCCAAGCAGGGGGATTGACCGAGACGACAGGCGTAGCCATTACGTCCTCCATGGTCAGAGCCGGCTCGTCAGAAGCCGAATGAACCATGGGGCCGGGCAGCACGACTTCAGGCATATCGAGCGCAGCCATCTCGGCTTCGCTCCACTCCAGCTCGTAGCCCGGCGAATCATCGGCAGGCTGTCCTTCGGCAGCGTGCGACGCATCGTCCGCCTGCAAAGGCTCCAACTCGGTCAGTTCGAGAGTTTCGCCTGGCCAATCGAACGACTCGGTTTCCGCCAAAACATCGACGCCCAATGCTCCTTGGTTGGCCAGCTCGGTATCAACACTCGGGTGCTGCTCAGAAGGCGGTAAATCTGATCGTATCGAGGCCTGGTCTTGCATTTCGGCAGCCGGCTCGGGGGCCTCCGCGGGCTCGGAAGGCAGCACTTCGATGTCATCGAGCGGATCTGACGGCTCGACGCTCACCTCAGGGCTGGCTTCTCCCAACGCGCTAGAAGGCTGCTCACTGAGCGGATAGCCCAACGCCTGCAGACTTTCTTCAGCGACATCCAGAATCAGGTCGCCCTGCGAGCCGCAATCTTCGCTGAGACGCTCGAGGTAGTACTCGACGCTGGTTATTGCATCAGCCAGCGTATCCAGACTCTGCCAATCCGGGATCGCCTGCTTCGCAAGCAATTGCTCCTGGATGTAGCGGTTACAGGCATCCAGCAAGGCAGCAGCGCGGGCAAGGGGTACCATTGCGAGCCCGCCGCGGGACTGGGTAAGCAACTCCGGAACACGCGCCAGATGTTGATGATTCCATTGGGAGGCTATGAACTCGATAATCGCGTCTTTCGCCTGTTCCAGGCCTGTACGCGCCTCTCGGATAACCAGGCGATGGATCTGGCCGACGTCCGTGGTTGGGAGGTGACTCTCCTCGCCTCGATGCTCGGCTGCGGTGCCCCCAACCATGCCAGCGAGCGTCGCCTCGACGTACAGCAGGGCGCCTGCGACATCCATCAAAGCAGCGTCGTCAGGCTGCTGCTGCCCATTGGCCAAGGCTTCGACCAGGCTGATCTGCTCTAGAATGATCCGACGTGGTTGACCGAAACCGAGCACGGCGAGTGTATCGGCAATCTGCTTGAGCGGCGGCTGCAGCGCGCCAAGCTCAGTGAGTCCCAGACGGTCGCTGCGTACAAAGAGGTCCAGGCTGTCCTTGACCCGAACCAGCTCCTCACACAAAGCGGCCACAACCGAGCGCATGGCACCGCGGTCCGGCCCGGCCAGCTGAGCCCGCTCTTCGTCGACTAGCGTGCTGTCAGGCAACGCATCATCCAGACTGTACTCAGCTTTCAAGGCCTGGATGCGGGGCGACTGAGCCGGCGCCTTGGCGATATAGAACAGCAGATTCTTGGTCAGCTCGTCAGGGGCGGCCTGGTTGATGCCCTCTGCGCCCTGAGCGACCAGACGCTTCAGCTCTTTGTCTACCTGCCGTAACAGGTTCCGAACCGTGGTGCCATTAACGACAGCGCCACTGGCGAGCCCCTCAACCACGCCGGATGCGATCTGCCACAGCGCGCCCAACGGCGCATCCTTACAGAGCATTTCCAGACGCGCGAAGACTCGCGCCATATAGCTTAGGTTGGTAGGTAGATCCTGGTTGCGAATGACCCCTACCAACGCGACCTGCAACATCTGCCGTAGTTTTCGCAGCAAACTTGGCAGATCCTCGGTCTGTCGCTGCGCCAAAAACTCGCCCGACAGGGCCGGCGCCCGCGCGGACATGTTTGGCGAAAACAGGCTGGTTTCCGATAACAGCTTCTCGCCACGCGCCGCCCGAAGATCGTTAAGCAGCGGCAGCACGACCATGGGTAGATCGCGCCGAGCACTTTGGATACGATCCAGATAAACCGGCATCTGCAGAATCGCCTGCATGAGCACTTCAAGCGCTTCGGTCTGGCTGGCGACGCTTTCATCCAACAGCGCACGGGCAAGCTGCTCCATTTCCTCGGCAAGCAGTGCAGCGCCATAAAACTCAACCATCTGCAAGGTGCCGAGCACCTGATGCACGTAGGTCAGACAGAAGCGCATCCGCGTCGAGTCTTGCGGGTTTTCGACGAACGCTTCCAAGGCCTGCCGTGCCTGCTTCAGCGTTTCGGCAATTTCGCCTTTCACCCACTCCAGGGCGACATAATCGTGCCGATCACCCATAGCGACTCCGCTCATAAACATTTCCGGGTAAAGGCCAGAACCTGACTATCAGCCACCGGAACTAGCTCCGGGTGCTGCCAACCAACAACCTCGCCCGCACCGATAACCAGCAATCCTCCCGGCGCCAGGCGCTCGACAAGACGATTGAGGATTTCGCGGCGGCGCCAGCGACGGAAGTAAATCAACAGGTTCTGACAAAAAATGACGTCCACATCGGACATTGGCGAACTGGCCAGCTCCAGCACGTTAAGTCGGGCAAAGCACACCCTTGCTGCCAGGCTAGGCACTACTTGGAAACGATCACCCGCCAGTGGTTGGAAATACCGCTCGCGTAGGTCGGGGTCCAGCTGCTCGAGCCGACGAAGACCGTAAAGGCCCTCGCGCGAACGGCTTAACGCGCTGAGACTGATATCGGTTCCTATCACACCAAACTGTGTTTCGCCGCCGGCGCACTTGAGCGCCTCTGCGGTACAAATCGCCAACGAGTATGTTTCCTCGCCGCTTGCGCAACCAACGCTCCACAGCGACCAGGGCTGAGCAGCGCTTCGCGACTCGACACGCCCCTTTATGTAATCGGAAAGCACTGCAAACGACGGCGGGTGACGGAAAAAGCGAGTCTCCTGTACCGTCAGACGGTCCATGAGGGTGGACCATTCCACAGCCCCGCGGGGGCCGTCAGTGACCTGACGGAAATAACTCGCGTAGTCCTGCGCCCCGACTTCGCGCATTCGGCTGCTCAGATTGGTCTGAAGAAAGGCCCGACGCTGCTCGGTCACGACCATACCGGAGCGCTCTTCGAGCAGGGCCTGCCAGTCATTGAATTCCGCCGCCGACATATCAGCCAAGGGTCTCAGTGACCAATCAACACCTGGCTGCATGCCCTGCCCCTTATCCATGAACTTCCACAGCGGGCCATTTCAGGCCGCCGCGTTCTCCAATTCAGGCCTGATCCTGCGCTTCCGGCAGGGTAAAGCCGGATACCGAATGCCGCATTTCATTGGCCATCTTGGCGAGGTTACCAATGCTCCTCGCAGTAGCGGTGGTGCCCGAGGAGGTTTGCGAGGTAATTTCCTGAATGACGTTCATGGTGTTGGAAATATGACCAGCCGACGACGCCTGCTGGCGGGCCGCGTTGGAAATGTTCTGGATAAGCGCCGCGAGGCTCTTGGATACCTTTTCGATTTCCTCCAGAGCAACCCCGGCGTCCTGGGCCAGACGGGCACCTCGAACCACTTCGGATGTAGTCTGCTCCATCGAGATAACCGCTTCGTTCGTGTCGGTCTGAATCGTTTTCACCAGGGCTTCGATCTGCTTTGTTGCAGCAGAGGATCGCTCCGCAAGGCGTTGTACTTCGTCCGCAACTACCGCGAAGCCTCGACCGGCATCACCTGCCATGGAGGCCTGAATCGCAGCGTTCAACGCAAGGATGTTTGTCTGGTCGGCGATGTCGTTAATCAAACTAACGATATCCCCGATCTCCTGCGAGGACTCGCCGAGACGCTTGATTCGCTTGGAGGTGTCCTGAATCTGCTCCCGAATGTTATCCATGCCGGTGATGGTGTTATGCACCACCTCGTTGCCCTTGTTTGCGATCGCTACCGAGCGCTCAGCTACCGCCGAGGATTCGGCGGCGTTGGCCGATACCTGGTCAATCGACACCGCCATTTCGTTGATCGCCGCCGATGCACCGGCAATTTCCTGAGCCTGATGCTCGGATGCCTCGGCCAGATGCATCGCGGTCGCCTGGGTTTCCTGGGCCGCACCAGAGACCTGTACGGCGGTCTGGTTGATCGTTTCAACCAAGTCTCGCAACTGGTCAATGGAATAGTTGATCGAGTCGGCGATGGCGCCGGTGAAGTCTTCGGTAACCGTGGCAGCTACCGTCAGGTCACCGTCAGCCAGATCGCCGATTTCGTCGAGCAGACGCAAAATCGCTGTCTGGTTACGCTCGTTCTTTTCCGCGGTTTCGCTCAACCGACGACGTGTAACCTGGACCATGACCAGGCCGATCAACAGAATTGAAGCCAGTGCCAATGCACCAAGGACATAGCCAGCCAGTGTATTGACGTAACGGGCTTCGGCACGATTTTGAAGCCCTTGGGTCAGTTCGGACGTTTTGTCGAGCAGGGTCTGCGAGACTTCGAAAATACTGTTCGATGACTCACGCACCTGGAACAGTTCCGGTGAAGTTTCCAGGATTTCATCCACTGATCCGGACACGAACTGGAACAGCTCAGAGATTGCCGCCAGCCGATCCAATGCTTCGACGTCGCTCACCCGGGTGATCCCCATGGCTTCGTTGCCTTCGAGCATGGCGCTGAGGACGCGACCGAACAGGCTGGCGTCACGACCAAACATATCTGCAGCCTGCACTGAGTCCTGGTCGCCGGAAAGTACCTTGTTGACCGAGCCCAGAATACGTTCCGCGAGCAGCGACTGACGCTGCGCTACGGAAACCTGAGCGGCAGGGGCACCACTTTCGAGAAGGATGTCCACGACCTCCTCATACTCGACCTGAAGCTGGGGGATGGTTTCGGCCAGGGTCGCAGCAACCTGGTGCAAGGACAGTACGGTTTGTTCGCTGGCAAGGATCGCGTCAGTGTTTTGCCGCAGCGTATCCCAATCCTGCTGCACTGCCGCCACCTCAGACTGAAGCGACTCCGGCACCGCCGGCAGCCCAATGCGCTCATCACCGACGGAGAGATAGCTCCAACGCTCGCTGAAGTCATTGCGAGCATCTTTCAGCGAGTCGAATGCTTCGGCAGTACCAGTGGCCGCCTCAACCGCGTTCTTCGCAATACGCTGGGAGAGAACTCGCAGCTCACCTGCGTGTCCAACATATTCGTTATCGTAGTCGGCCTGTGTATTGATGTACGCAAAGTTCACGAACAGCAGCACCATCGACACGATCAGGAGGATAAACAGGCCAGCAATCAACGTATTGCTACGTACACCTGCCAACAATGCATTCGCGTTCATTTTTTTCATTTTTTCCGGCCCCCGCCTGGACCACCCGTACGTTTCCTTCCAAGAACCAAAAGGCCGGCATCACCCGACCCCACCTAAATCAATACGCCACGTCCAGGAATTTCTGGTGCGCGGCAAGCGCGTGCGGACTGAAGACCAGCCAGGGCTGCTCACGCTGAAAAACACCATGAATGAATGGTTGAATCGATGCCTCAACAGGAGGCAGCTGTTCGGAAAAAGCATCTACCGGAAAATGCTGCATGCCGAACACTTCATCGACCGTCAATCCCGCAAACACTTCCTGATGGTCCACCACCAGCACGCGCCGCTGCTTGCGTAGCGGCGATAACTCCAGTCCTAGATAGCCGCACAGATCCATGATAGGCAAAAGCCTGCCGCGGACGTTGGCAACCCCTTTCACCCAGGCTTTCACTCCGGGGAGCAGGGTATAGCGCGGCTCGTGGAGTATTTCGCCAACCTCCCCCATCGGGGCAACAAACAGTCGGCCACCCATCCGGAAACCTATACCTGCCCATGTCTGGACAGCTTCTTGCTGCGACGGCAATCCGGCAGCCAAAGCCCTACAACGGCTGTCGATCTCCAAGAGTCGCTGAAAAGGCGAAGGCGTATCCGACATGCTGGCAACTTCCTTTGTCCGAATCCCGAAATCGTCGATTAACCGGCAAGTACGGCGCTCAGGGTCTTCAGCAGTGTCGCTTCGTCCACAGGCTTGGTCAGGTAATCCTTGGCACCTTGACGCTTGCCCCAGACCTTATCGGTTTCCTGATCCTTGGTGGTCACAATGATCACCGGAATGTGACTGGTTTCAGCATCTTTGGTCAGCTGGCGAGTTGCCTGAAAACCGTTCAGGCCGGGCATTACGATATCCATCAAAACCGCGTCCGGTTTCTCCTGGCGCGCAAGCGCTACGCCATCGGCACCGTTTTCGGCCTTGAGCACGACGTGCCCATGCTTTTCCAGCATGGCTGTCAGCTTGTACATCTCGGTCGGCGAGTCATCAACAATCAGAACGCGAGCCATGGTTTCTCCGTAGGAAAGGCTTCAGCGGCACACAGGGCCGGACTTCAGGATACTTGCTCAACCGGTGAAAAATCCGGCACATGGGCCTTGATAGCACCGAGCAACTCTTCTTTGCTGAACGGTTTGGTGAGGTACTGGTCCGACCCCACGATCCGCCCCTTGGCCTTGTCAAACAAACCATCCTTCGAGGACAGCATGATCACCGGCGTGGACTTGAAAGAACTGTTGTTCTTGATCAGCGCGCAGGTCTGATAACCATCAAGCCTGGGCATCATGATATCGACGAAGATGATGCGCGGGTGACTATCCGCGATCTTGGCAAGCGCATCGAAGCCATCCACCGCCGTGATCACATCACAACCTACTTTCTTCAGTAGCGTTTCGGCAGTGCGACGAATCGTTTTCGAATCGTCGATCACCATGACCTTCAAGCCCTCGGAGTGCTGTTCCATTTCGCCCTACCATCGCCTCGGTGAGTCGTAGTTTATCGTTATGTCAGTGCGCCGGAGGCCCTGTCATCGATGGGCTGCACCCAATCGCCGGACCTTTTTAGCACACTCCTCAAATGCAAGCTATCTGCCGCCGGAGCAGCGGGATTTTCCTTGACCCAGCGCACAACCGCGGCCAATCTGCGTCGGTATTTCAAGCCTCTGCAGCCCCTGCTGCCACTCGTTGGAGACCACCACATGACTGTTCGCGTCGGGATCATCATGGACCCAATCGCGCAGATCGCATTCAAGAAAGACAGCTCCCTGGCCATGCTGCTGGCAGCCCAGGACCGCGGCTGGACGATCTATTACATGGAACAGCGCGATCTTTACCAGCTTGCCGGCGAGGCGCGGGCCCGCATGCGCCCGATCCAGGTCTTCAACGACCCCCAACGCTGGTACGAAACAGGGGAAGAGGTCGACGGCGCTCTTGCCGATCTCAATGTCATCCTGATGCGCAAGGACCCGCCCTTTAATAGCGAGTATGTCTATGCCACCTACCTGCTGGAGCTTGCCGAGCAGGCCGGCACGCTGGTGGTGAATAGTCCGCAGAGCCTGCGCGATTGCAACGAGAAATTCTTTGCTACCCAGTTTCCGCAATGCACCCCACCGACCCTTGTCAGTCGGCGGTCCGACATTCTGCGGGAGTTTGCTCGCGAGCAGCGTGACATCATTCTCAAACCGCTGGATGAAATGGGTGGCGCATCGATTTTCCGCCACCGCGAAGGCGACCCGAACCTTTCCGTGATTCTCGAAGTACTGACCGAGCATGGTAGTCGCCAGATTATGGCGCAGCGTTACATACCGGCCATCAGTGAGGGCGACAAGCGCATCCTGATGATTGACGGCGAGCCGGTGCCCTATTGCCTAGCGCGCATTCCGGCAGCGGGCGAAACACGGGGCAATCTTGCGGCCGGCGGACGCGGCGTCGCCCAGCCACTTTCTGAGCGTGATAAGGAGATCGCCGCGATTGTCGGGCCAGAGTTGCGCAAACGCGGGCTGCTTTTCGTCGGACTGGACGTGATCGGTGATTTCCTTACCGAGATCAACATTACCAGCCCGACCTGCATTCGTGAGATCGACAATGCGTTCGATACCCGCATCGGCGAGCGCCTGATGGACGCTATCGCTGCAAAATTGAGCAGACCCAACGTTTAGTGACAACGCGGTTGGCCTAGCCGACCGCCTCTCCACCGAACGCCTCCCTGTGTTTGGGGCGACCCATCTCCACGCCGACCCATCAAAGCTGCCGCCTGGTTCATAGACTTTTACGGTCACGCTGGGCAGACTGCGCGCACTTCAAGCCGACTGAAATGCGATGAACGCCGCTACACGCCAACCCTCTCTTGCCCCTACCGGTGTCCGTCCGGCAGACCGTCTCGGCTTTACGATATTTCTCGCAGCCGCGCTTCATGGTGCCCTCATTCTAGGGCTCGGCTTCACGCCCTCCGAACCAAAGCAGACCAGCAAATCGCTGGAAATCACCTTGTCCACGTTTAAAAGCGAAGACAAGCCAAAGGAAGCAGATTTCCTGGCTCAGGACAATCAGCAAGGCAGCGGCACGCTGGAGCATAAGGCCTCACCGAAAACGACCGAGCAAGCGCCGTTCCAGGACACTCAGGTGCGCAAGGTCTCGCCCGCTTCGTCGCCACCGCCTAGCAGCCCTAGCGAGGCGCCTAAGACAGCTGTAGCAACCCGCGCACCGCAGCCGGACAAGACACCGGCAAAACCACAAAAGAACAAGCCCCAGCCACAGGCGCAGCCGGCTCCCGTCTATGACAGTTCGCAGCTCAGCGCGGAAATCGCCAGCCTTGAAGCCGAACTCGCCCAACAGGTCGAGCAATACGCCAAGCGGCCTCGCGTCAGTCGTCAGAACAGCGCAGCCACCATGCGCGACATCAGCGCTTGGTACCGGGACGAATGGCGCAAGAAAGTCGAACGCATCGGCAATCTGAACTACCCCGACGAGGCGCGCCGTCAACGTATCTACGGCAGCCTGCGCATGCTGGTGGTCGTTGACCGAAACGGTGCGGTACAGGAGCTTCGAGTACTCGAATCTTCAGGCCAGCCGATGCTCGACCAGGCCGCTATGCGCATTGTCAGGCTTGCCGCACCTTTTGCCCCTTTTTCCGGTGAGCTGGCACAGAAATTCGATCAGGTCGAAATCATCAGAACCTGGCGGTTCGAGCGCGGCGACCGTCTGTCAAGCCGCTGAAAAGAGACGTCCGCGCCGCGTCGGGCACGTATCTAGCGCGGCTGCTTCACGGCCCAGCCCGTAACGCTTAAGCTAGCCCCCATGAACGCGACCTCGCCCAGCTACCTCAAGCATCACTTTCTGATCGCCATGCCGCATATGGCGGACCCCAATTTTGCCCAGACCTTGATCTATCTGGTGGAGCACAACCGGGACGGCGCGATGGGGCTTATTGTCAATCGCCCGAGCGGATTGAACCTGGCGGACATCCTTGAGCAACTCCGCCCGGATCAGCCAGGCGATGTCAGCAGCCAACATCTGACGATTTTTTCGGGCGGCCCGGTTCAGACCGATCGAGGTTTCGTGCTGCATCCGGCCGACGCCCAGTTTCAGGCAACGCTCGCTCTGGGTCCGCTCGGAGTGACCACGTCCCAGGACGTTCTCTTCGCCATCGCGGACGGCTACGGCCCCAAGCAGCATCTGATTGCCCTCGGCTATGCGGGCTGGGAACCTGGCCAACTGGAAGCGGAGCTGGCCGAAAACGCCTGGCTCAGCTGCCAGGCGCAGCCAGAGATTCTTTTCGACCTACCCTATGATCAGCGTTTGACTGCCGCTGCCGCATCGCTAGGGGTCGACCTTAGATTGCTCAGCAGCCAGGTCGGCCACGCATGAGCACGCTGCGTCTACTGCTCGGCTTCGACTACGGCACCAAGCAGATCGGCGTCGCCGTTGGACAGGCGATCACCGGTCAGGCACGCGAGCTCTGCGTGCTCAAGGCGCAAAATGGCGTACCCGACTGGTCACAAATCGAGGCACTGCTGCGTGAGTGGCAACCGGATGCACTAGTGGTCGGCCTACCTTTAAACATGGACGGCAGTGCCAGTGAGATGAGCGCTCGTGCTGAGAAGTTTGCCCGCCGCCTCAACGGTCGCTTCAACCTGCCAGTGCATACCCATGACGAGCGCCTCACGACATACGAAGCCAAAGGCGAGCGCCTGCGCGGCGGCCAGAGCGGCGGTTACCGTGAACGCCCTGTCGATGCGCTGGCCGCCGCTCTTTTACTCGAAGGCTGGCTGAGTGCCCAGCAAACCGCCTGAAGCGGTCCCAGGAGAAATCATGACCCTGCCCAACCCCGACCAGCTGCTCCCGGAAATGGCTTCCGCTCTGGACCGACACCTGAACAGCCGCGCCGTCAGCGAACCTCGCTTCATCGGCATCCGCACCGGCGGCGTCTGGGTCGCCCAGGCGCTGCTTGAACGGCGGAACAAGAACGAGGCGCTGGGGATTCTGGATGTCTCCTTCTACCGCGACGATTTCACCCAGAACGGTCTGCATCCCCAGGTCCGCCCCTCGGAGCTGCCTTTCGAAATCGAAGGGCAGCACCTGGTACTGGTCGATGATGTACTAATGAGCGGTCGCACCATTCGCGCCGCGCTCAACGAGCTGTTCGATTATGGTCGACCCGCCAGCGTCAGCCTGGTATGCCTGCTCGACCTCAACGCCCGCGAGCTGCCAATCCGGCCAGACGTAGTTGGCGCGACACTCTCGCTGGCTCCTGACCAACGGGTGAAATTGCTTGGCCCGACCCCGCTAACGCTCGAGCTCCAGACCCTCGCCTCCGCCAATTGAGACCCTCGCGATGACGCCAACCGACGCCAAGCGCCCGCTACAGCTGAACGATAATGGTCAGTTGCGCCATTTCCTCTCGCTGGATGGCCTGCCCCGTGCCCTGCTAACGGAAATCCTCGACACTGCCGATTCGTTCCTCGAGGTCGGCGCCAGAGCGGTAAAAAAGGTTCCGCTGTTGCGAGGCAAAACCGTTTGCAACGTATTCTTCGAAAACTCGACGCGAACGCGTACCACCTTCGAGCTGGCGGCCAAGCGGCTGTCGGCGGACGTGATCACCCTGAACGTCTCGACCTCCTCGACCAGTAAGGGCGAAACACTTACCGATACCCTGCGCAACCTCGAGGCGATGGCCGCCGACATGTTCGTCGTCCGTCACGCGGATTCCGGCGCCGCGCACTTCATTGCAGAACACGTCTGCCCGGATGTAGCGGTCATAAACGGCGGCGATGGGCGCCATGCGCACCCGACCCAGGGCATGCTCGACATGCTCACCATTCGCCGGCATAAGGGCGACTTCGAAAAGCTTTCAGTGGCCATCGTCGGCGACATCCTGCATTCGCGGGTAGCCCGCTCCAATATGCTCGCGCTGAAAACACTGGGCTGCCCGGACATACGTGTCATCGGCCCGAAGACACTGCTACCCGTCGGCCTGGAGCAGTATGGCGTGAGCGTCTACCACGACATGAACGAAGGCCTGCGCGACGTCGACGTGGTGATCATGCTGCGCCTGCAACGTGAACGCATGCAGGGCGGGCTGCTGCCCAGCGAAGGCGAGTTCTATCGGCTCTATGGCCTCACGACCCAGCGTATGGGATTGGCCAAGCCGGACGCCATCGTCATGCATCCCGGTCCGATCAACCGTGGCGTCGAGATCGAGTCCGCAGTGGCGGATGGTGCCCAGTCGGTCATTCTCAACCAGGTCACCTATGGCATCGCGATTCGAATGGCGGTGCTGTCCATGGCGATGAGCGGACAGACCGCACAACGCCAACTTGAACAGGAATATGCAGCCGAGGAGCAGAATTGATGCCTACCCACATCCTCGGTGCTCGCCTGATCGACCCGGCCAATGGGCGCGACGAAGTCACTGACATTTACTGCCAGGACGGCAAGATTGCTGCGTTCGGCCAAGCCCCTGCAGGCTTCAATGCCGCCCAGACCATTGACGCACGAGGCCTGGTCGCAGCGCCTGGCCTGGTCGACCTATCGGTAGCACTTCGTGAGCCTGGCTTCAGCCGCAAGGGCAGCATCGCCAGCGAAACGCTCGCGGCAACGGCCGGCGGCATCACCAGCCTGTGCTGCCCACCGCAGACCAAGCCTGTGCTGGACACTGCTGCAGTAGCTGAACTGATCCTCGATCGCGCCCGCGAGTCCGGTCATGCCAAGGTATTTCCGGTCGGCGCGTTGACACGCAATCTGGCCGGCGAGCAGCTATCGGAACTGGTCGCGCTACGAGACGCGGGCTGCGTCGCCTTCGGCAACGGCCTGGCCAACTTCACCAGCAATCGCAACCTGGGCCGAGCACTGGAATACGCAGCCACATTTGACCTCACGGTCGTCATCCATTCACAGGACAGCGATCTGGCCGAGGGTGGTCTGGCCCACGAAGGCCCGGCGGCGGCCTTTCTCGGCCTGGCCGGAATTCCCGAAACAGCGGAAACCATTGCCCTGGCGCGTAACCTGCTGCTGGTGGAGCAAGCCGGTGTGCGCGCGCACTTCAGCCAACTCACCACTGCCCGCGGCGCGCAGATGATTGCCGATGCTCAGGCTCGCGGCCTGCCAGTCACCGCTGATGTGGCGATGTATCAGCTGATCCTCACCGACGAAGCGCTGCACGGCTTTTCCAGTCTCTACCATGTACAGCCGCCTCTGCGCAGTGCCGCTGACCGTGAAGGCCTTCGCCAGGCGGTCAAGAGTGGCGTCATCTCGGTGATCTCGAGCCACCATCAACCGCATGAAGCCGACGCCAAGCAGGCCCCTTTCGGCGAGACCGAGGCGGGCATGAGCAGCGCCGAAATTCTCCTGCCTCTCGCACTGACGCTGGTCGAAGATGGCCTGCTGGATCTACCGACCCTGCTGGCTCGCCTGAGCAGCGGCCCGGCCACGGCGCTACGGCTCCCAGCCGGCCGGCTGTCGATTGGCGGAGCCGCGGATTTGGTCCTCTTCGACCCGAGCAGTTCGACCCTGGCCGGCGAGCGCTGGCACTCGAAAGGCCGGAATTGCCCGTTCATCGGGCATTGCCTGCCCGGGGCGGTGCGCTACACCCTGGTTGACGGACGAGTCGCCTTCCTCGGCTAGATCGCTCACCCAGCCGTTCGCAGCCGAGCAGGGCTGCGAACGGTCAGCGCACGATCAACGATCAATGCGTTTTTCCATATTCTGCATCGACACCTGGCTATTGAGCGTCCAGAAGTCATAAAGGATGCCGATGAAAAACAGCCCACCCGTGCAAAGATAGAGCAGCCCGGTAATCCACTTGCCCTGGTACATCCGGTGCACGCCGAATACACCCAGAAATGTCAGCAGAATCCAGGCGACGGTGTAGTCGATCGGGCCAGGCTGGAAGCGCAGGTCGGCTTCACGATCCATCGACGGGATCAGAAACAGGTCGATGATCCAACCGACGAAAAACAACCCGAGCGTGAAGAACCAGATGGTGCCGGTGATCGGCTTGCCGTAGTAGAAGCGGTGCGATCCTAGAAAGCCGAAAATCCACAGGAGATAGCCAATCAGGGTGCTATGGGTGTTTTGACGCATCTGAGCCTCGCTGTCCAATAGTGGAATTCCCTGAGCTTATCTGATTACCGCTAGATGCAGCGCCTGCCGAGCGGACATCATTCAACTGAGCCACCATGATACTGTATATACAACCAGCATCGTGGTGATTGTTATGCAGTTGATCGAGAAGCTCAGCGTCCTGGCCGACGCCGCAAAATACGACGTGTCTTGTGCCAGCAGCGGTGCGCCCAAACGCAGCTCGAAGGGACGCAGTGGGCTCGGCGCCACGGATGGCATGGGTATTTGTCACAGCTTTACCCCGGATGGTCGCTGTGTGGCGCTGCTGAAAATTCTGTTGACCAACTTTTGCCTGTACGACTGCCAGTATTGTGTCAACCGGCGTTCCAGCGATGTTCCGCGCGCACGCTTCACCCCAGAAGAAGTGGTGACGCTGACACTGGACTTCTACCGCCGCAACTGCATCAGCGGCCTGTTTCTCAGCTCAGGGATTATCCGCTCGGCTGACTACACCATGGAGCAGCTCAATCGCGTGGCCAAGCTGCTACGCGAAGAGCACGAGTTTCGCGGTTACATCCATCTGAAGACGATTCCAGATGCCGACCCGCAACTCATTGCAGAGGCGGGGCGTTACGCCGACCGCCTCAGCGTCAACATCGAACTTCCGACCGAGGCCAGCCTGATTCGCCTGGCGCCTGAAAAACAGGTAGTGACCATCAAGCAGGCGATGCACGCCATTCATGAGGGCGAGACCGAAGCGAAAGCGGAAAAGCGAGCGCCACGCTTCGCACCGGCAGGTCAGAGTACGCAGATGATCGTCGGCGCGGACGCCACCGATGACAGCACCATTCTGCATACAGCCCAATCACTGTATGGCGACTTCAGACTGCGTCGCGTCTATTACTCGGCATTCAGCCCCATTCCACACAGTCCGAAGACAGTACCCTTCGAAGCACCGCCGCTGCTGCGCGAGCATCGCCTATACCAGGCGGACTTCCTGATGCGCAGCTATGGCTTCAAGGCGGGCGAATTGTTGACGGGCCCGGGCAATCTGCCGCTGGACATCGATCCGAAGCTGGCATGGGCACTGTCCAATCGCGAGCATTTCCCGGTTGATCTGAATAGCGCCGAACCTGCATTGATAGCGCGCATCCCCGGCATCGGCATTCTCAGTGCCAAACGGCTGGTCGCCCTGCGCCGGCAGAAGCGAATCCGCTTCGAAGATCTGACCCGCCTTCGCTGCTCGTTGGAAAAAGCCAAACCCTTCGTCATCACTCAGGATTACCGCCCCAGCCTGGCCTACCGCGAATCGTCCGCCTTGCGCCAGCAGCTCAGCGAAGGCCCAGTGCAAATGGGGCTCTGGTAATGCTTCAGATTCGTTTCGACGGTCATTTCGATGGCTGGCGCGAGGCGGCTCGCGATTTGCTCCACCGCGGAATAGCCCCACATCACGTGGAATGGCTTGCTGGCGACGCGGCGGGTGGCTTGTTCGGCGGCCACGTTGCACCGGAGCCGATCGTGCCCAGCTCGCCGGTACGCATCCCTCGGCAGTTGCTCGCCGAAATGGAAAGTGCGGCGCGCTTTCGAACAGCTGACCGCTGGAGCCTGCTGTATCGCATCCTTTGGCGAGTCGCGAAGGGCGACCAGACGGCCAGGCTGGTTGGCGATGTCGACGGCAGCGAATTGCACGCGCGAATCAAGACAATCCGCCGCGAAATGCACCATCTGCACGCCTTTCTCCGGTTCAGCCCGATTACGTGCCCGAGCGGCCCCGACTACGCGGCCTGGTTCGAGCCGGCGCACGACATCCTGACCAGCGCCGCGCCGCACTTCGCCGAGCGGATGGGCCTGCATTCGTGGTTGATCGCGACACCGGATGATGCAGTGTTGTGGGACGGGAACATCATGCACTACGCCAATCCCTGTCCGGCCATCTGGCGCCAGTTGGCACAGACCGCCCAGGAGTCTGGCGCTGAGTTGTGGAAGACCTATTACGAAAGCACCTTCAACCCGGCGCGGATCAACCGCGACGTGCTGCAGAACAATCTGCCGGTGCGTTTCTGGAAAAACCTGCCGGAAGGGCCGCTGATCCCGCAACTGATGAGCCGTGCCCGGGCTGGAGCGCAACGTGACAGCCAGGCAGAGCGTGTCGCCACCCGTCCGGGCAAGCGCATAGAACGGCCCGGACAGGCATGATCAGCGGAAGCTGCGACCCGTATCGTCGTCGCTGACTTCCAGCGTCAGCCCCTGAGATACGCTGGTGAGATGTTCACCGTCGGTTTCCGAACCCAGCTTGATCATCAGCCGCAGATCGTTGGAGGAGTCGGCATGCGCCAGGGCGTCTTCGTAAGTGATTTCGCCTTGCACGTAGAGGCTGTACAGCGCCTGGTCGAAGGTTTGCATGCCAAGGTCGGTGGAGCGTTTCATCAGCGATTTGAGCTCGTGAACCTCTCCTTTACGGATCAGATCAGCTGCAAGGGGGGTATTGATCAGCACTTCGATCACCGCACGACGGCCTTTGCCATCGGGCGTCGGGATCAGCTGCTGAGCGACGATGGCTTTGAGGTTCAGCGACAGATCCATCCAGACCTGCTGATGCCGGTCGGCAGGAAAGAAGTTGATGATACGGTCCAGCGCCTGGTTGGCGTTGTTGGCGTGCAAAGTCGCCAGACAGAGGTGGCCGGTCTCGGCGAACGCCACCGCATAATCCATCGTCTCGCGGGTCCGCACCTCACCGATCAGGATCACGTCGGGCGCCTGCCGCAGGGTGTTCTTGAGGGCCACGTCGAAGGAATCGGTATCAATCCCGACCTCACGCTGGGTGACGATGCAGCTCTGGTGCTGATGGATGAACTCGATCGGGTCTTCGATGGAAATGATGTGACCGCTGGAGTTCTTGTTGCGGTATCCGATCATCGCGGCCAGCGAGGTGGACTTGCCGGTGCCGGTCGCGCCGACGAACAGCACCAGCCCGCGCTTGGTCATCGCCAGCTTCTTGAGCACCTCTGGCAGTTTCAAGTCTTCGAGCGTCGGAATGTTGGTCTCGATGCGACGCAATACCATGCCGGCGAGGTTGCGCTGATAGAAGGCACTGACTCGAAAGCGCCCAATGCCGCGCGCACTGATGGCGAAGTTGCATTCGTGGTTTTCGGTGAACTCGCGGCGCTGCTGCTCGTTCATCACGGCGTGTACCGTTTCGCGAGTCATCTCCGGCGACATTGGTGTCTTGTTCACCGGCAGGATCTTGCCGTTGACTTTCATCGACGGCGGCACGCCGGCCGTAATGAACAGGTCGGAACCGCCCTTTTCCACCATCAGGCGCAACAGTTTCTCGAATTCCATCGTCGTTCTCGTAGTCCGGCGTAGCCGATTTGTAGCGAAGCGGAAGGCCCAGCAGCATCACCAAGGCCTTGTAAAGAATCAGAAATTTTCCGGCTGCTTGGCCTTTTCCTTGGCGTTGTCGCGCGAAATGATCCCCTTGGCCAGCAACCCTTTCAGACACGAGTCCAAGGTTTGCATACCCAACGAGCCACCGGTCTGGATGGAGGAGTACATTTGCGCGACCTTGTCTTCACGGATCAGGTTTCGAATCGCAGGCGTGCCGATCATGATTTCGTGCGCTGCGACTCGACCGCCGCCAACCTTTTTCAACAGCGTCTGCGAGATTACCGCCTGCAGTGACTCCGACAGCATCGAGCGGACCATCGACTTTTCTTCCGCCGGGAAAACGTCCACGACCCGATCGATGGTCTTGGCGGCAGAGGTGGTGTGCAAAGTGCCGAACACCAGGTGACCGGTTTCCGCGGCAGTCAGTGCCAGGCGGATTGTCTCCAGGTCGCGCATTTCGCCCACCAGAATGATGTCCGGGTCTTCACGCAGCGCCGAACGCAGTGCTTCGGAGAAGCCGAGCGTGTCTCGATGCACTTCACGCTGGTTGACCAGACACTTCTTCGATTCATGAACGAATTCGATCGGGTCCTCGATGGTGAGGATGTGGTGGTACTTGGTGCTGTTCAGGTAGTCCAGCATCGCCGCCAGGGTGGTCGACTTGCCCGAACCGGTCGGCCCGGTCACCAGCACCAGCCCGCGAGGTACGTCGGTGATCTTGCGGAAGACCTCGCCCATTCCAAGGTCTTCCATGGTCAGCACCTTGGACGGAATGGTCCGGAATACTGCACCAGCGCCGCGGTTCTGGTTGAAGGCGTTGACCCGGAAACGCGCCACGCCCGGTACTTCGAACGAGAAGTCGGTCTCGAGAAACTCTTCGAAATCCTTTCGCTGCTTGTCATTCATGATGTCGTAGATCAGCGCGTGTACCTGCTTGTGGTCCATCGCTGGGAGGTTGATCCGGCGCACGTCGCCATCAACGCGGATCATCGGCGGCAAGCCGGAAGACAGGTGCAAATCCGACGCACCCTGCTTGGCACTGAAGGCCAGCAGCTCTGTGATATCCATGGGACTCCCCAATTACAAGCAAGCAGGTAGAATGCCGCGCAGACCCTAAGGTGGCAGGCGCAGGTAATGTCCACGATAGCGACGAATATTGCAAAGGTCGGAACGCGCATCCGTGAGGCGGCGCAAGCTGCAGGGCGTGATCCCGACGGAGTGCTCCTACTTGCGGTGAGCAAGACCCAACCGGCCGAGGCCATCCGTGAAGCCAGCGAAGCAGGCCTGCGCGATTTCGGTGAAAACTATCTACAGGAAGCGCTGGAGAAACAGGCCAAACTCGCCGACCTGCCATTGGTCTGGCATTTCATTGGCCCCATCCAGTCGAACAAGACCAAGCTGATCGCCGAGCATTTCGACTGGGTGCACTCGGTGGACCGCCTGAAAATCGCCCAACGTCTTTCGGATCAGCGTCCCGAGCACCTGGCTCCGTTGAACCTCTGCCTGCAGGTCAACGTCAGCGGTGAGGCCAGCAAGTCCGGCTGCGAGCCGCAAGATGTTCACGAACTGGCTCAGGCCATCTCCGCATTGCCCCATCTGCGTCTACGTGGCCTGATGGCGATACCCGAACCGACCGATGACCCAGCCGAGCAGCGCGCTGCCTTCGCCCGCCTGCGCCAGCTGCAAACCGAACTTCAGTTGAACCTGGACACTCTTTCCATGGGCATGAGCCAGGACCTCGAAGCTGCGATCGCCGAAGGGGCAACCTGGGTTCGGATCGGCACTGCCCTGTTCGGTGCCCGCGCTTATCCTTCGAAAGCAGCCGCAGACGCCCCACCGCATGAATAAAAGGAACCGTACTTTGAGCACTCCCCGTATCGCCTTCATCGGCGGCGGCAACATGGCCGCAAGCCTAATCGGCGGTCTACGCGCCCAGGGCACTGCCGCCTCCGCGATTTGTGCCAGTGATCCCGGCGCCGATAAACGCAGCGAACTCGAAGCAGCCCATGGCATCGACACTTTTGCCGACAACGCCCAGGCCATCGCAGGCGCAGACGTAGTCGTACTGGCGGTTAAGCCGCAGGTGATGCAAGCAGTCTGC
Organism: Pseudomonas sp. 10B238; assembly: GCF_000970615.1. Classification (NCBI taxonomy): domain Bacteria; kingdom Pseudomonadati; phylum Pseudomonadota; class Gammaproteobacteria; order Pseudomonadales; family Pseudomonadaceae; genus Pseudomonas; species Pseudomonas sp. 10B238. The sequence goes on along the minus strand of NZ_KQ033928.1, from coordinate 227,443 downwards.
CGTGATCTGGCCGCAAGCCTGCAAGCAAATCAGTTGGTTGTTTCGATCGCAGCGGGTATCGATTGCGCCAGTCTGCAGGCGTGGTTAGGTGAACAAACCCCGCGCGCGATCGTGCGCTGCATGCCTAATACCCCGTCCTTGCTGCGCCAGGGTGTGAGCGGGTTGTTCGCCAACGATCAAGTGACCGACACGCAAAAACAGCAGGCCGAACAACTGCTTTCAGCGGTTGGGCTGGCGCTCTGGCTGGACAAGGAATCGCTGATTGATGCGGTGACCGCTGTGTCGGGCAGTGGCCCGGCGTATTTCTTCCTGATGATCGAAGCCATGATCGCGGCGGGTGAGCGAATGGGCTTGCCACGTGACACCGCGGCACAACTGACCATGCACACCGCTTTGGGCGCCGCGCGAATGGCCTGCGAAAGCGATGTCGGAGCCGCTGAACTGCGACGCCGCGTCACCTCGCCGAACGGAACCACCGAAGCGGCGATCAAAGCCTTCCAGGCGGGCGGTTTCGAAAGCCTGGTCGAGCAAGCGATGGTTGCAGCCGCACGACGCTCGGCCGAACTCGCTGAACAATTGGGCAACTAAGGAGCCTTCATGTCGCAACTCTCGCAAGCCCTGATCCTGATCGTTCAAACGCTAGGCAGCCTGTACCTGCTGATCGTCTTGCTACGCTTCATCCTGCAGCTGGTCCGGGCAGACTTCTACAACCCACTGAGCCAGTTCATCGTTCGCGCCACGCATCCGTTGCTTAAGCCATTGCGCCGCGTAATCCCCAGCATCGGCGGACTCGACCTGTCGTCGTTGGTATTGGCGATCATCGTCCAGGTCCTGCTAATGGCCGCTATCCTGATGATCGCGTTCGGCACCATCGGCAATCCGCTGCAGCTGCTGGTCTGGGCGATCATTGGCGTGACCGGGCTGTTCATCAACATCTTTTTCTATGCGCTGATCATCAGCGTGATCCTGTCCTGGGTCGCACCTGGCAGCCACAACCCCGGCGCCCAATTGATCAGCCAGATTTGCGAACCGGCACTGGCACCGTTCCGCCGCCTGCTGCCGAACCTGGGAGGGCTGGATATCTCGCCGATTTTTGCATTTCTGGCAATCAAATTGATCGACATGCTGGTCATCAACAACCTGGCGATGATGACGCATATGCCCAACATCCTGCGTTCGCTCATCTAAAACCGAAACCGCCCATAGCCTCGTGTAGCCTTTTGGGCGGTGGATCACAAAAGGCTCGATTGACCCGTACCCGGCGGCAGGGATAATCGCCCCCTACGCCATCAGGAAGCACCATGCTCATGGAACGACTCGACAGGCAGGTGGATGCCTATGTCTCCTGGAAACGCGACCTGATCCGCGAAATCACGCGTTATCGCAGCTGGCTGGCGCACAACCGACTGAACTCCGATGTGGTTGAAGCCAGACTGGACCGCGCCCTCAAACTGTTGCGCACTGACCACATCACCCTTGCGTTTGTCGGCGAGTTTTCCCGCGGCAAGACGGAGCTGATCAACAGCTTGTTTTTCGCTGGCTATGGCCAACGCATCCTGCCATCGCGGGCCGGTCGCACCACCATGTGCCCGACAGAGCTGTTCTTCGATCCACGTGCGGAACGTTCCTACATTCGCCTGCTGCCGATCGAGTCCCGCTTGGAAGACACCAGCATCGCGCAGCTCAAACGCACCCCGCACCTTTGGACCAACATTGCACTGGATCCCGCTAACCCTGACGCCATGGTCGAAGCGTTCGGCCAGGTTGCCTCTACCCGGTCGCTGCCCGTAGAGCAAGCCATTCAGCTGGGCTTCCATCCCGACGCGCTGGAGGCGTCCGATGCCGACGGGGAAGTGATGGTGCCGGCCTGGCGACACGCCATGGTCAACTTCGATCATCCGCTGCTGCGCCAAGGCTTGCGCATCCTCGACACACCCGGCCTCAATGCCCTCGGCAGCGAGCCAGAGCTCACCCTTTCGATGCTGCCAAACGCCCAGGCGGTGATTTTCCTGCTGTCTGCAGATGCCGGGGTGACGGCAAGCGACATGGGCATCTGGCAACAGCACATTCGCCAACTCGACGACGGTGGACAAAACCGCTTGTTCGCTGTGCTTAACAAGATTGATGTCCTGTGGGACGACGTATCCGGTGACGCCTTCGTCAGTGAGGCGATCCAACGGATGCAGGCCGCTACGGCGCAACAGCTGGGCATTGCCATCAAAGATGTGCTTCCACTCTCAGCAAAGCAGGCCCTGCTGGCCAAAATTCGCGGCGACGAGGACCTGCTCAAACGCAGTCAACTGGTTGAGCTGGAGCACCTGCTCTGTGAGCGCATCCTCGCCCAGAAGGAGCGCCTGCTCGAGCAACAGGTCGTGCGCCAGGTGCTCGCGCTGCTGCAAAACAGCCAGCACATCCTGACCCAGCGACTGGCCAAGGTGCGCGAGCAATGCGAACTGCTCGACAGCCATCGCCAAGACAGCGGCCAGATGCTCATGGAGCTGACAGCCCGTACCCGCCATGACCATAACCAGCACCATAAGCGTTTGCTGCAGTTAAAAACCAACCAGCGACTACTGCAACGCCAGGGCGAGCTTCTGCGTTCGACGGTGCGCCCAGAACGTCTCGAGGAGCACCTTGCCCGACTGCGTCGCAGCCTCACAGGCAGCCTGACCACACTGGGTATCAACCTGAGCATCGTGCATTTCTTCCGCTCCGTAGAGCAGGATCTCGGTACGCTTGAGCACGAGGCGGCATTGGCAAACAAGATGGTCTCGGCCATCTACCGGCGCCATAACGACGAAAACCCGCTGCACGGCGTAGACGCCCCGCTGTTCCGTCTGGCGCGATACCAGAACGAACTTAAAGCCCTGCAAAGCAAGGCCGACCAATTTCGCCTGCAGCTCAAGACCCTGCTCACCGAGCAGCGCACCTTGACCCGACGTTTCTTCGCCACCCTTGTACAAGAGGTGGTCACCATGCATCAACGGTTGCGCCAGGAGGCCGAGCATTGGGCCAACGAAGCGCTGCTTCCGCTGATGCAGCATTCGCTGGAACACAAGCAGCAGCTGGAAGCGCATATGCTGCGCCTCAAGAGCTTGGCGCAGGATAGCCAGCAAAGCAGCCAGCGCGGCCGCCTGCTGACGCGTTACAGCCTTGAGCTGGAACAACAACTGGCCCAGGCCGGCGAAATGCTGCGTCTGCTGCGAAAACCCGCGCCGATCCGCCGCCAGGGCAAAGTCGTCAGTCTCACCAGCGCCAGCATCGGCTGACACAGACGTTGCGATTGAGGATGAATTGAGGCGCGCTAACCTTTAGACTTTGCCGCCTTCTTCCAGTACGAGCCAGGGTCAATGCCCACAGCTATTCCAGCCGATTCCGTTGGTCTGGTGAGTCCGAAGGTCGCGCATTTCGCCGAGCCGCTGGCACTCGCCTGCGGCCGCACGCTGAACGCTTACCAGCTGATCTACGAAACCTACGGCGAGCTGAACGCCTCGTGCAGCAATGCCGTGCTCATCTGCCACGCACTTTCAGGCCATCATCATGCGGCCGGCTTCCATGACGCCGAAGACCGCAAGCCCGGCTGGTGGGATAGCTGCATCGGCCCGGGCAAAGCCATCGATACGAACCGCTTCTTTGTGGTCAGCCTGAATAACCTCGGCGGCTGCAATGGTTCGACCGGCCCCAGCAGCACCAATCCAGCAACGGGCAAGCCTTATGGCGCGGATTTCCCGGTCGTCACCGTGGAAGACTGGGTCAACAGCCAGGCACGCCTGGCTGACATGCTGGGCATCGAGCAGTGGGCCGCAGTGGTGGGCGGCAGCCTCGGTGGCATGCAGGCCATGCAATGGACCATGAGTTACCCGGAGCGCGTCCGCCATTGTGTGGCGATCGCCTCGGCACCCAAGCTGTCAGCCCAGAACATTGCGTTCAACGAGGTAGCGCGCCAGGCCATCTTGTCGGACCCAGAGTTTCACGGCGGGCATTTTCAAGAGAAGGGTGTAATCCCCAAGCGGGGCCTGATGTTGGCGCGGATGGTCGGGCACATCACCTACCTGTCCGACGACGCCATGGGCACCAAATTCGGCCGTGGGCTCAAGAGCGAAAAGCTGAATTACGATTTCAACAGCGTCGAATTCCAAGTCGAAAGCTACCTTCGCTACCAGGGCGAAGAGTTCTCCGGCCGCTTCGATGCCAATACCTACCTGCTGATGACCAAGGCGCTGGATTACTTCGACCCGGCGGCGACGCACGACGATGATCTGGCCAAGGCACTGTCCACGGCGAAAGCGGACTTCTGCGTTATATCGTTCACAACCGACTGGCGCTTCTCCCCGGAGCGCTCGCACGAAATCGTCGACGCGCTGATGGCAGCGCGCAAGAACGTTTGTTATCTGGAGATCGACGCCCCTCAAGGCCACGACGCCTTCCTGATTCCGATCCCTCGATATCTACAGGCCTTTCGCGGTTACATGAACCGCATCGCCGTATAAGGAGCCTATATGCGCGCCGACCTGGAAATCATCCAAGACTGGATACCGGCGGGAAGCCGCGTGCTCGACCTGGGCTGCGGTAACGGTGACTTGCTGGCCTGGCTGCGGGACAACAAACAGGTGAGCGGCTATGGTCTGGAAATCGATCCAGACAACATTGCCGCCTGCGTCGAAAAAGGCGTCAACGTCATCGAGCAGGACCTCGACAAGGGCCTCGGCAACTTCGCCAGTGACAGTTTCGACATGGTGGTCATGACCCAGGCACTGCAAGCAGTCCACTACCCGGACAAGTTGCTCAAGGAGATGCTGCGGGTCGGACGCGAGTGCATCATCACCTTTCCCAATTTCGGTCACTGGCGCTGCCGTTGGTACCTGGCCAGCAAAGGCCGCATGCCGGTGTCGGATTTCTTGCCTTACACCTGGTACAACACGCCGAACATTCACTTCTGCACATTCGAGGATTTCGAGCGGTTGTCCCACGAACTTGGCGCCCGAGTGCTCGAGCGCCTAGCCGTGGACCGCCATCACAAGCACGGTGTGGCGAGCCGCTTGTGGCCTAATCTGATTGGTGAAATCGGTATCTATCGTGTCACCGGAGCCGTCCGCTGACCGCTCATTGCTGGAGGTAATCCATGAGATCTCGTTTGATATGCCTGCTCGCCCTGCTCTTTGCGCTACCCGCCGTGGCTGAGCGCAAACACAGTGTCGGCGAATACGACGTGCACTACATCGCGTTCAATTCCGGCTTCCTGCAGCCTGACATCGCCGCCGCTGCCGGCCTCGTGCGCAGCAAGACTCAAGGCGTGGTCAACCTATCGGTGCTCAAGTCCGGCAAACCGACTGCAGCTCAGGTCAGTGGCACGGTGAAGAACCTGCTCGGTCAGGATTACCCGCTGGACTTCAAGCAACTAAAAGAAGGCGAGCAGGCCATCTACTACCTGGCTCAGTTCCCCTTCGACTCGCAAGAAACCCTGCGCTTTAACCTGAACGTGCAGCCTGCCGGCGCCCCGGCGATCAATTTCGACTTCAGCCAAGAATTCTTCCCGGACGAATGATGCTCTTCAAAGAACTGGTGCTGGCCAGCCACAACGCCGGCAAGCTAAAGGAACTGCAGGCCATGCTGGGCGACGCCGTACGCGTGCGTTCGATTGGTGAATTCAGCGACATCGAACCGGAGGAAACCGGGCTTTCCTTTGTCGAGAACGCCATCCTCAAGGCACGCAATGCAGCGCGTATATCCGGCTTGCCTGCGCTGGCAGACGACTCGGGGCTGGCGGTTGATCACCTGGGTGGTGCGCCGGGCATCTACTCGGCGCGCTACGCAGGCGGCCAGGGCGACGCGGCGAACAATGCCAAACTGCTCGACGCCCTGAAGGACGTGCCGGACGCCGAGCGTGGCGCTCAGTTCGTCTGCGCGCTGGCATTACTGCGGCATGCCGACGATCCGCTGCCGATTCTCTGCGAAGGACTGTGGCAGGGCCGCATTCTGCACAGCGCTCAGGGGGAGCATGGCTTCGGTTACGACCCCCTGTTCTGGGTGCCGGAACGTGACTGCTCAAGCGCTGAGCTGGCACCGAAGGACAAGAACCAGCTCAGCCACCGCGCGCGCGCCATGGCCCTGCTCAAGCAGCGCCTGGGGATCGCATGACCGCTGCTTCCAACGGCGGCGCTCCCGAACCGCCTGCGGTATCGCGCCTGGAACTGCCGCCGCTGGCGGCTTACGTTCACATCCCCTGGTGCGTGCGCAAATGCCCGTACTGCGATTTCAACTCCCATGCTGCTGGGGCCTCGCTGCCAGAAGACGCTTATGTCGACGCGCTACTGGAGGACCTGGATGCCGATCTGGAGCAGATACAAAGCCGCAGGCTGACGTCGATCTTTTTCGGTGGCGGCACGCCGAGCCTGTTCTCCGCCAGCGCGCTGGAACGAATCCTCGAAGGCATGCGGCAGCGGGTCGGGTTCGCCGATGACATCGAGATCACCCTGGAAGCCAACCCTGGCACGTTCGAACAGGCGAAATTCCGTGACTACCGCAGCCTCGGCATCAACCGCTTGTCGATTGGCGTGCAAAGCTTCCAGCCCGCCAAGCTGAAGGCTCTTGGCCGCATCCACGATGGTGACGAAGCGATCCGGGCCGCCGATATGGCGCGCGCGGCGGGCTTCGATAATTTCAACCTCGACCTGATGCATGGTCTGCCTGAGCAGAGCCTGGAAGACGCGCTGAGTGATCTGCGCATCGCCATTGCCCAGCAACCGACGCACCTATCTTGGTATCAGCTCACGGTCGAGCCGAACACCGAGTTCTGGAGCAAACCACCCCAGCTGCCGGAAGACGAGACCCTGTGGGACATACAGGAAGCCGGACAGGCATTACTCGCCGCGCACGGCTATGGCCAATACGAAACCTCGGCTTATGCTCAACCCGGCAGGCAGGCGCGACACAACCTCAATTACTGGACCTTCGGCGACTTCCTTGGGCTGGGCGCGGGTGCCCACGGCAAGTGGACTGCACCGAATGGCGAGATCCGCCGGCACTGGAAGACCCGCCTGCCGAAAGACTATCTCGATCCAGCGAAACGCTTCCGCGCGGGCGACAAGCAACTCGCGCAGGACGAATTGCCCTTCGAGTTCCTGATGAACGTGCTGCGCCTCACCGACGGCGTGCCTTCATTGATGTTCACTCAGCGCACCGGCCTCTCGTTGGACTTGCTGGCCGACGGACGACGGGACGCGGAAGCACGCGGCTTGCTTGAACCCGACCCACAGCGGCTGGTTGCGACCCCCAAAGGCCAGCTTTTTCTCAATGACCTGCTGCAACTCTTCCTGCCTTAAGGACCCTGCATGGATCTCGTACTCGACCTCATCGCCACCCTGTCGCGCTGGAGCCGCCACCACCTGTTCGATATTTCCCTGGCGATCATGGCGACGCTGTTTGTCCTGTTCGGCCCGGCATTGAACGCCTGGGTGCAGAAGAACATCGGCGGGCTCAATTTCGTCCTTCGCACCCTGGCGTTCGTGGTCTTCTGTGCATTGGTCTACGGACTTGGCATCATCTATCTCAGCCCCTGGCTGGCCAAGGGGTTGGCGCAATTCAACAACTACACCCTGGCGCCGGTGCTGTTGCTGGTGCTGTTCATCATTGGCGTGGTCGCTGACCGAAACTGAACTGAACTAGTCTTCTCGCAAAAAACGGTCGAGGTCCACAGGCTCGCCAGGCATTCCGTGCAGCTGGTCGCGCAGATCCTCGAACATTGGATCGTAATCCGCGTGAAATGCGAACAGCACATCCGTGTGCAGGTGCAAACCGCGCTTGCGCAAGCATTGACGGATGCGCTGCAGGAAATTGAAAGCCACGTCGCGGTGCATTTCAAACCGTTCGTCAATCGGCGTCTGATCGACCTCCCCATGAAGGTGGAACGAGGCCCATTCTGGCTTTTGCTGCGGCCCTTCGACGTGGTATTCGAGTATCAAGTGATACCCGGGAAAGCCGTCCGATGGCAATCGGCTGACTTCCACATGACCTGGTCTGAACACGGACCTTCTCCTCAGTGAATCTGGCGTTGCCTGCCAGGCGCTCTAACTGCCGTGACCGCCACGGCACGCTAACAGCTCGATGCCATGCTGACACTCTCGTTCTGACGTTTGTTGACGCCCGTCATTACCCTGTCGCACGCCTGGGCGCCCAATGTCTCCAGTGCTGATCCTAAAAGGAAACAGGAACATGGCAACGGCCTCGAAACAATTGAAACTCGGTGCACTGATAGCGCTGGTGGTGGGCTCGATGATTGGCGGCGGAATTTTTTCGCTGCCGCAGAACATGGCCGCGAGCGCCAGCGCCGGCGCGATCCTCATCGGCTGGGGCATCACAGCCATCGGCATGCTCACGCTCGCCTTCGTCTTCCAGACGCTGGCCAACCGCAAGCCAGACCTGGATGCAGGCGTTTATGCCTACGCCAAGGCGGGCTTTGGCGACTATATGGGTTTCTCGTCGGCCTGGGGCTACTGGATCAGTGCCTGGATCGGCAACGTCAGCTATTTCGTCCTGCTGTTCAGCACCCTGGGCTATTTCTTCCCGATCTTCGGTGAGGGCAACACCTTGCCGGCTGTGATCGGCGCATCACTGGTGCTTTGGGGTGTGCACCTGTTGGTTCTACGTGGCATTCAGCAGGCCGCGTTCATCAATCTGGTCAGCACTATCGCCAAGATCGTTCCGCTGATCATGTTCATCGTCATTGCCGCCATCGCCTTTCGCCTGGAGGTATTCACGGCGGACTTCTGGGGCCGCGGCAATCTGGAGCTGGGCAGCGTCATGCAGCAGGTGCGCAACATGATGCTGGTGACCGTATGGGTCTTCATCGGCATCGAGGGCGCCAGCGTCTACTCTGCGCGTGCCGAGCGACGCAGCGATGTCGGCAAGGCGACCGTGATCGGCTTCATTGGCGTGCTTGCGCTACTCGTGCTGGTCAACGTCCTGTCCATGGGAATCATGAGCCAGGCCGAGCTTGCGGGCCTGAAAAACCCTTCCATGGCGGGGGTACTGGAGCAGGTGGTGGGACGCTGGGGCGCCGTGCTGATCAGTGTCGGGCTGGTGGTGTCACTGGCCGGCGCGCTGCTCTCCTGGACCCTGCTATGCGCGGAGATCCTCTTTGCCGGGGCACGCGACCACACCATGCCGAGCTTCCTGCGCAAGGAAAATGCGAATCACGTTCCCGTCAACGCGCTCTGGCTGTCCAACGGGCTGATCCAGTTCTTTCTGATCATCACCCTATTCAGCGCGTCGACCTATCTGAGCCTGCTCTACCTCGCCACTTCGATGATCCTTGTGCCCTATTTCTGGTCCGCGGCCTACGCGTTGCTGATCAGCATTCGGGGGGAAGGCTACGAGAATGCGCCTGGTGAGCGGCGCAAGGATCTGCTGGTGGCCGCCATTGCCACGCTGTACGCACTCTGGCTCGTATATGCCGGTGGCGTGCAATACCTGCTGCTTTCCGCCCTGCTCTACGCGCCAGGCGCTCTGCTGTTCGCCAAAGCCAAGCATGAACGCGGCGAGCCGGTATTCACCACCGTCGAGAAGCTGATCTTCGCCGCGGTCGTGATAGGTGCTGGCATCGCGGCCTACGGTTTGTACGACGGTTTCCTTTCGCTTTGATCCTTTTAGGCGCCAACTGCGCCTACTCCTCGACCATTGCCACGAGCGATGGCGAACCACTGAGCACCTACCGGTGCGAAGACTGCTAGGAGAACTGCTATGACCCCGCAACCCCAGAAACTGGGTGTCCATTCCGAAGCCGGCAAACTGCGCAAGGTGATGGTCTGCTCGCCAGGCCTTGCCCACCAACGGCTGACCCCGACCAACTGCGACGAACTGTTGTTCGATGATGTGATGTGGGTAAACCAGGCCAAGCGCGATCACTTCGATTTCGTCACCAAGATGCGTGAGCGAGGGGTCGAAGTCCTCGAGATGCATAACCTGCTGACCGAGACGGTAAGCAATCCAGAGGCGCTGAAATGGATTCTTGACCGCAAGATCACTGCGAACCAGGTCGGCACTGGTCTGCAGAATGAAGTGCGCAGCTGGCTCGAGGAGCAACAGCCCCGGCACCTCGCGGAGTACTTGATCGGCGGCGTATCAGGCAGTGACCTGCCCGGCACTCACAGCGGCGAGATCGTCAGCCTGTTCCGTGATTTCCTCGGCCACTCCAGCTTCATCCTGCCGCCGCTGCCCAACACGATTTTCACCCGCGACACCAGTTGCTGGATCTATGGGGGCGTATCGCTCAACCCCATGCACTGGACAGCACGGCGTCAGGAAACCCTGCTCACCGCGGCGATCTACCGCTTCCATCCCGAGTTTGCCGATCAGGACTTCAAGGTCTGGTATGGCGACCCGGAACTTGATCACGGCCTGGCCACACTGGAGGGCGGCGACGTGATGCCCATCGGCAATGGCGTGGTCCTGATCGGAATGGGTGAGCGCAGCTCCCGCCAGGCGATCGGCCAATTGGCCCAATCACTGTTTCGCCAAGGTGCGGCCGAGCGAGTGATCGTCGCCGGTCTGCCGCGTTCGCGCTCGGCGATGCACCTGGACACTGTGTTCAGCTTCTGCGATCGCGACCTGGTGACGATCTATCCAGACGTCGTTCAGGGCATCGTCGCGTTCAGCCTGCGACCAGACGAAAGCAAACCAGGCGGCATCGACCTGCGCCGTGAAGAGGCCGGCTTCCTCGAGGTGGTAGCCGAAGCCCTCGGCCTGACGGCGCTTCGAGTGGTCGCGACCGGCGGTGACAGTTACGAGGTCGAACGCGAGCAATGGGACGATGGTAACAACGTGGTGGCACTCGAACCCGGCGTAGTTATTGGCTACGACCGCAACACGTTCACCAATACCATGCTGCGCAAAGCCGGTGTCGAAGTCATCACCATCAGCGCCAGTGAGCTTGGACGAGGCCGCGGCGGTGGCCACTGCATGACCTGCCCGATCGTTCGCGACGCCATCGACTATTGATCACGGCGCCGGGCCTGGGCCCGGCAAGCCCCGAAACACGAGGAATTCCACCATGCCCTTCAATATCCACAACCGTAGCCTGCTCAGCCTGATGCACCACAGCGAACGCGAGCTGCGCCACCTGCTCGACCTGTCCCGTGATCTGAAACGCGCCAAATACACAGGTACCGAGCGCCAGCATCTGAAAGGCAAGAACATCGCGCTGATCTTCGAGAAAACCTCCACCCGCACGCGCTGCGCCTTTGAAGTGGCCGCCTACGACCAGGGTGCCAATGTCACTTATATCGATCCGAACTCTTCGCAGATCGGCCACAAGGAGAGCATGAAGGACACCGCGCGCGTGCTGGGACGCATGTACGACGCCATCGAGTACCGCGGTTTCAAGCAGGAGATCGTCGAGGAACTGGCCCGCTACGCCGGCGTGCCGGTCTACAACGGCCTGACGGATGAATATCACCCCACGCAGATGATTGCCGACGTGATGACCATGCGCGAGCACAGCGACAAAGCACTGCATCAGATCAGCTATGCCTACCTCGGCGATGCGCGCAACAACATGGGTAATTCCTTGCTGTTGATCGGTGCCAAGCTGGGCATGGACGTACGCATCGCTGCGCCCCGCGCACTCTGGCCAAGCGAAGCGCACATCAAGGCCTGTCAGGATTTCGCCGCACAGAGCGGCGCGCGGCTGACGCTTACCGAGGACCCGATCGCAGCCGTAGAAGGCGTCGACTTCGTCCACACCGATGTGTGGGTGTCCATGGGTGAGCCGGTCGAGGCCTGGGCCGAACGCATCGAGCAGCTGCTCCCCTATCAGGTGAACACGGCGCTCATGCAGGCCACCGGTAACCCGCGCAGCAAGTTTATGCACTGTCTGCCTGCGTTCCACAACAGCGATACCAAGGTGGGCAAGGAGATCGCTGCCAAGTACCCGCACCTGGCCAATGGCATCGAGGTGACCGAGGACGTGTTCGAGTCGCCCTACAACATTGCCTTCGAGCAAGCGGAAAACCGCATGCACACCATCAAGGCAATTCTCGTCTCGACGCTTGCCGACGTATAAGTCACCGGACGTATCAGGAGGACATAGCATGCGCATCGTGATTGCACTGGGTGGCAACGCCCTGCTTCGCAGAGGCGAACCACTGAGCGCCGACAACCAGCGAGAGAATGTCAGAACCGCTTGCAGCCAGATTGCCCGCATCTCGCCCGGTAATGAGCTGGTAATCGCCCACGGCAACGGTCCACAGGTTGGGCTGCTGGCCCTGCAGGGAGCTGCCTACACGGACGTACCCGTTTACCCGCTGGATGTACTCGGTGCCGAGACCGAAGGCATGATCGGCTACATTATCGAGCAGGAGCTTGGCAATCTGCTGCCCTTCGAGGTCCCCTTCGCCACCCTGCTCACGCAAGTGGAGGTGGATGCTGCTGACCCGGCGTTCGCCAATCCGAGCAAGCCGATCGGCCCGGTGTACAGCCGCGAAGAGGCCGAACGACTGGCCAGTGAAAAAGGCTGGCACATCGCTGCCGATGGTGGACGTTTCCGCCGAGTTGTTCCGAGCCCGCGACCGAAGCGGATTTTCGAAATCAGGCCGATCCGCTGGCTGCTGGAAAAAGGCAGCGTGGTTATTTGCGCTGGCGGCGGTGGCATTCCTACGGTGTACGACCAGAACGGGCACCTGCAAGGCGTCGAGGCAGTGATTGACAAAGACCTCTGCTCGGCGCTACTGGCCGAGCAGCTCGAAGCCGATCTGCTGGTGATCGCCACGGATGTCGACGGGGTCTACCTGGACTGGGGCACGCCGCAGCAGCGCCGCATCAACGAGGCCCATCCCGACCAGCTGGAACTGTTGGGCTTTGCCGCAGGGTCGATGGGGCCGAAGGTTCAGGCAGCGTGTGAGTTTGCCCGCAACACCGGCAAAGCTGCGGTAATCGGCTCGCTGGCCGACATCGAAGCGATCGTGCAGGGCCGCGCCGGAAGCCGCGTCAGCCTGTCGGCACACGGCGTGTCATAGCCAAAAACCACAAGGGCGCCCGCGGGCGCCCCTTCTGCTCTCAGCCAGTGCTGCTTAGTTGCCGCGACGCAGCGCCGCCGGTGAGAAGTCACGCGGGCCGAGCCGGGCACTGAAGTCATACATCGACTCATTGTTATCCAGACCGTCAACAAAATAGTTGTCGTCTTTCAGGTGATAGAGCGTTTCGACGGTGCTGTTGAACATCGGCACGTCGTAATAGCTGATTGGATGGCTTTCCTGCAGCCCGATCAGCTCGCCCTTTTCATCAAACAGGTCCACAGCCAGAATCGACCAGCTGTCCTCATCGACATAGAACCGGCGCTTGTCGTAGGGGTGACTGAAGCCCTTGCGCAGTGTGGCGTCAACGACCCAGACCCGATGCAACTCATAACGCAACAGTTCCGGATTCAAGGTTCGCGGACCGACGATTTTATCGTAGGGGATGCCCTTCTGATGCACCGCGTAGCTGTTGTAAGGCACGAGCATTTCGCGCTTGGCAACCAGCTGCCACTCATAGCGATCCGGTGCGCCATTGAAGGAGTCCACCACGTCCGCTGTGGCCAGGCCGCTAGTGTCGGGCTGCAGCGAATCGTAGGCGAGCGACGGCAAACGACGTACGCGGCGATCAGCCGGACTGTAGCGCCAGGCCTTGCGTACCGCTAGCACTTGGTCGAGCGGATCCTGGACCACCAGGGCGGTACCTGACAGTTTGGCCGGCGCAGTGACACGGTACTTGTAGTACAGCGAGGTGTTGTCCAGGTCGGCCTGGCTCATGCCCTCACGGTTATAAACGTAATAGATCTGCCGATCCCGTTTGATATAGCTCGGGTTTCCGTTGATCACCACGGCCTGATTGTTCACGAAGTGAGTCTGGTCGCCCTTGTAATGCAGAACATGGTTCCAGATCACCTCCATCCCGTCCTGCGGGATGGGAAATGGAATACCCGCTGAGGCGCCCTTGATCCCGTTGCCGTTGGCGATCAGCTCGGCATTCACCGCGTTCAGTCGCGTGGCGTCATAGATGCGCTGCGGGTTGCTGGCGCTGCGACGGGTTGGAAATACCCGCATATGAAAGTCAGGATGTCGCTCGACCAGCGCTCGCAGCCCCTCCGGCAACAACGCGGCGTACTGGGCCACATTGCTCTGGTCCACTCGGTAGAGCATCGGGTCGGCAGCGAAAGGGTCCGGATGGTGCATGCCGGCTTCGTAGCCTGCAGGTGGTTGCACACCTCCGGTCCAAGCGGGAATGGTGCCGGCGGCGTTACCGGCGCGCTCAGCACCCAGCGGGGTCAGGTCCTGACCCAGGCGCACGGCCTGCATCTCGTCGACCTTGGCATGAGCCTGGCTGGCACAGGCCGCCAGCAGCAGAATTCCAAATTTCCTGTACATCTGTTTGCTCCTTGCAGCGCGGCTGGCGCGGCAGATGACGGCTCTTGCCCGCAGGCAGAGCGCTCGTTGATGCGTTGGGATCGTGCCGTCCTGGCATTTTTCGTTATTGGATCGTCCCTGGGCCGCTTGGTCGCGGCTTTGGTGGATGTAGCGGTGACACGTGTTTCTTTTCAGCGAGTCAGTCGATGCGCTCGAACTTAAGGTCCCAGACGCCGTGGCCGAGGCGCTCACCGCGCCGTTCGAACTTGGTGGTCGGGCGCTCCTGCGGACGATCAACGTACTGCCCGTTTACGGCCTGGTTACGGTAGCCAGGTGCGACGTTCATAACGTCGAGCATGTGCTCGGCATAGGCCCCCCAGTCGGTCGCCATATGCAACACGCCGCCGACCTTAAGTTTCTGCCGGACCAACTCGGCGAATGCCGGTTGGACGATGCGCCGTTTGTGATGACGACTCTTGTGCCAGGGATCAGGGAAAAACAGCAGAACCCGGTCCAGGCTCGCATCGGGGACGCATTCACGCAGCACTTCGAGCGCGTCGCAACTGTAGATCCGCACGTTAGTCAGATTCTGTGACAGAAGTCCGTTTAACAGGGCCCCTACGCCCGGCGAGTGCACTTCGACCGCAATGAAATCCTGTTCCGGCGCCGCCGCGGCCATTTCCAGCGTGGAGTGGCCCATGCCAAAGCCGATCTCGAACGTGCGTGGTGCCTGCCGAGCAAAGACCTGATCGAAGTCGCGCAACCCATCTGCCAGTTCCAGGCCGAACCGGGGCCAGCCCTGATCCAGACCTCGCTGTTGTCCTTCGGTCATGCGACCGGCACGCATCACAAAGCTTTTGATGGTGCGCATGCGCCGTTGGCCCTCGGCCGGGATTGGAGTGTCACTCATGAACGAACCTACAGATAAAAAGGACCGGCCACGCGATCGAACACGCGGCCTGAGACGGGAGGAGAAGTATTAACGGATCAGGCCTTCCAGAGGCGAGGAAGCGCTGGCATAGAGTTTTTTCGGCATGCGGCCGGCCAGGTAGGCTAAGCGGCCGGCGTCGATCGCATACTTCATGGCCTCAGCCATCAGCACGGGGTTCTGCGCATGAGCGATGGCGCTGTTCATCAGCACCGCCTCACAGCCCAGCTCCATCGCGATGGTTGCGTCGGATGCCGTGCCGACGCCTGCGTCCACAAGCACCGGCACCTTGGCCTCCTCGAGGATGATGCGCAGGTTGTATGGGTTGCAGATGCCCAAACCCGTGCCGATCAGACCGGCCAGCGGCATCACCGCAATGCAGCCCATGTCGGCCAGCTGGCGGGCAATGATCGGATCGTCGCTGGTGTACACCATCACGTCGAAGCCATCCTTGACCAATACGTCAGCGGCCTTGAGGGTTTCGATGACGTTGGGAAACAGGGTTTTTTGGTCGGCCAACACTTCCAGCTTGACCAACCGGTGCCCATCGAGCAGTTCACGGGCCAGGCGGCAGGTGCGCACGGCCTCTTCGGCGTCGTAGCAGCCCGCGGTGTTCGGCAGGATCGTGTAGCGGTCCGGCGAGATCACATCCAGCAGATTAGGCTCGCCCGGGTTCTGGCCGATGTTGGTACGGCGGACCGCAACGGTGACGATCTCCGCGCCAGAGGCCTCGATGGCCGCGCGGGTTTCCTCGAGATCCTTGTATTTACCGGTGCCCACCAGCAGACGCGATTGATAGGTGCGACCGGCAAGCGTAAAGGGTTTGTCGTGCGGAACTGGGCTCATGCGACCATCCTGTTCAGACCTAATGAAGCGAAAAGTACGCTGCTGCACGGGCGGCGTCCGGGAATATCGATTTGTGGCTCAGCCACCGCCAATGGCATGCACGATTTCGATCTGATCGCCTTCGACCAGAACCGTCGCGGCATGTTGGCTGCGTGGCACGATGTCGCGGTTGAGTTCGACCGCTAGCCGGCGCCCGGTCAGCTCCAAGCGCTGCAGCAGATCAGCCACCGACTGGCCGTCCGGGAGCTCATAGCGCTCACCGTTCAACTGGATATGCATAGTGATCGCCACCATTGCAAAAGGGCCAGCATTCTAGCCCGATCGACTCGGTCCACCAAGGCAACAGCTGCCACCATTCATCTCCACCCGGACCGCTCCGTCAATCAGCCACGCAGATTCCAGGCGGCCAGCATCAGACAGATCCAGCCGGCCAGGAACGCCGTGCCGCCAATCGGAGTGATAATGCCAAGCTTGCCGACACCGGTCAGGGTCAGCAGGTAGAGACTGCCGGAGAACAGCAGGACACCCAGCGTAAACAAGCTGCCTGCTGCGACCAGCAGACGGCTCGGCGCATGCAACGCCAGCAAGGCGATGCCGAATAATGCCAGCGCGTGGATCAGTTGATAGTGCACGCCGGTCTGAAACACAGCGAGATAGTCAGCAGCCAGGCGGCTCTTCAAACCATGGGCTGCGAACGCGCCGAGGGCGACACCGGTCAAGCCGAAGAATCCGGCGAGCATAAGAAACGGGCGAATCATTCGGGGGCCTTCCGGTCAGGGACTGTATGCACCGTTATAATGCCCGTTCTCCCAGGTTGCGACCACGCCCCATGCTTCGAGCCCTGCTACGCCGACTGACCAAACTGCTGCTATGGCTGACGGCACTGTCCGTCCTGCTGGTGCTGGTGCTGCGCTGGGTGCCGCCGCCCTTCACTGCGCTGATGGTTGAACGCAAGGTCGAATCCTGGACCGGCGGTGAAAGCATTGACCTGCAACGCAACTGGCGGCCTTGGAAAGAACTGCCGGACGACTTGAAGATGTCGGTCATCGCAGCCGAAGACCAGAAGTTCGCCGATCATTGGGGTTTCGATGTTGCGGCAATTCGAGCTGCATTCGAGCATAACGAACGTGGCGGCTCGCTGCGTGGCGCCAGCACTCTGAGCCAGCAGGTGGCGAAGAACCTGTTTCTCTGGTCGGGGCGTAGCTGGCTGCGCAAGGGCCTTGAAGTCTGGTTCACCGGCTGGATCGAGCTGCTCTGGCCGAAACAACGGATTCTGGAGGTCTACCTGAACAGTGTCGAATGGGGCAATGGGATATTCGGTGCCGAAGCAGCTGCACAACATCACTTTGGGATTGGCGCACCCTACCTATCCGTCAATCAGGCTAGCCAGCTGGCCGCTGTACTGCCTAACCCTCGGGAGTGGGATGCCGGCCAACCCGGTCCGCACGTGCGCAGTCGCGCCGCCTGGATTCGAAAGCAGGTGAGGCAATTGGGCGGCAGCGGTTACCTGAACAAACTACAGGCGAGCGAGGCACGCTGAAGGCAAACCGGAACGATACGGCGACGGGTCGGCTCCAGCACCTCAGCGCCCTCTCACACGCAAGATCACTAGCCGGTACGCTCTGTCGGGGCGTTATGGCAGTGCGCCATCTCAGCGAGTAAGCTGCGATGAATATGTGGCGAATGCCGGGCCACAATCCGCATGTAAGGGCGGTCGCCAGACAGGCGTCTGATATTCTCGCCACTCGTCACTAACGCACGGCAGGCAGCATGAGCGAAACCAGTGCACCTTTCGGCAAGGTGCGGCAGTTCTTTCACTGGCGTAACAGCATCGCCTGGCTTGTACTGGCGTTAGCGCTGTTGGTACAGCTTGCGCTTCTCAATCATCTTCAGATGAAAGAAGAGCGGGCCGCGCTCAAGCAGTTCGACTTGCTGGTGAACACGACCATTGAAGCCATTCAAAAACGCATGACCGACCACGAGCAGATTCTGCTCGGAGCAGCCGGGCTGTTCGACGCCGCCGGAGAGGTATCGCGAGAACAATGGCGTGAATACAACGACCGGCTGCAATTGGCCGAACGCTACCCGGGCATTCAAGGTGTCGGTTTTGCCAAGGCCCTATTGCCGTCGGACCTCGAAGCGCATGTGCAGAACATCCGGGCTGAGGGATATAGCGACTACGATGTCTACCCGCAAGCGGCGGACCGCTCGCTCTATACGCCAATCGTCTTCCTCGAGCCCTTCCGTGATCGCAACCTGGCCGCTTTCGGCTTTGACATGTTCTCCGAGCCGGTTCGCCGACAGGCCATGCTCAGCGCTGCCGAAACTGGAACCACCCAGATTACCGGGAAAGTGACGTTACGCCAGGAAACCCACGGCAAGGTACAAGCAGGCGTCCTCATGTACGTGCCGCTGTACAGTGATGGGGAGCCGTTAACTGCCGTGACACAACGCCTGCAAGCGCTAAAGGGCTTCGTCTACAGCCCTTATCGGCTCGACGACCTGATGCGGGGCATTCTCGGCGCAGCCAATCCGAACCTCAGCTTGCGCATTTACGCAGGCGATACCGAGCAAACCGAGCAGCTTATCTTTGCCAGTCGAGATGCACCTATGGCCGGGCAAGCCCAGTACAGCAAGGAAGTGCAGCTGGGTCTTTATGGCCAGACATGGACGCTGCGCCTGGAGAGTCGGCCGGCCTTCGAGCAGTTCTTTCACACCAACAAAGGGCTGATAGCGGGCCTTGGTACTGGCCTGAGCGCACTATTGTTCCTCCTGACGTTTTCGTTGTCGCTCAGACGCCGCCGTGCTGAGGCGCTGGCCCAGCAGATGACCGAAGACATCCGGGAAAACAAACGTGCCCTTCAGCTCAGTGAAGAGCGCCTAAGCCTTGCGCTCAAAGGCAGCAATGACGGGCTGTGGGACATGAACCTGGATGCCGGGACCTTCTATGCATCGCCGCGCGCCTGGCACATGCTCGGCTACCGTCCCGGCGAGCTCAGTTCGGATCTCAAGCTCTGGGAGCGACTCGTCGTAGCCGAGGACCTGCCTCAAGCGCGGACCCAGCTGGCCCGGACCATGCTCTCCCCAGTCGATCACTTCACCACCGAGCTACGCCTGCAGCATAAAAGCGGCAAAATCACGCCTGTGCTGATCCGCGGCTACATTCAGCGCGACCGCAACGGCCAGCCGCTGCGCATTAGCGGCACCAGCATGGACCTGACCGAACACAAGCGCATCGAACAGATGAAAGACGAGTTCGTCTCGACGGTAAGCCATGAGCTGCGCACCCCGCTGACATCCATCAGCGGCGCCTTGGGCCTGATCACCGGCGGCGCTCTGGGCGAGGCACCTCCCGCCATCCAGCAGATGCTCGAAATCGCGCACCGCAACAGTTTGCGGTTGGGTTACCTGATCAATGACCTGTTGGACATGGAAAAAATCACCGCAGGCAAGATGACCTTCGATATGCGCGAGCACTCGCTGCGCCAACTGCTGGATGAGGCGCTGACCAGCAACCAGGCTTTCGCCTCGCATTTCGGGGTGAGCTGCATACTCCGCGACCCGATCAATGTGCACGTATGGGTCGACGGGTTGCGCCTGCAGCAGGTGCTGAGCAACTTTCTATCGAACGCCATCAAGTACACGCCGGAAGGTGGCCAGGTCACGCTGCATTGCAGCCAGCCCAATGCCGGCCATGTTCGCATCAGCGTCACCGATCAGGGGCCGGGCATCCCGCCAAGTTTCCAGAACCGTGTATTCGAGAAATTTGCTCAAGCGGATGCGTCCGACAGTCGCCAGAAAGGGGGCACCGGCCTGGGGCTTGCCATCACCAAGGAATTCATCGAGCGGATGGGCGGTCGTGTCGGCTTTGATACAGCCGAGGGCCAAGGCACAACGTTCTGGTGTGAGCTGCCCATAGTCGAATCGGCCACTGTGGCGCCAGACCAGGGCCAGCCTCGCCTACTGGTAATCGAAGACGAGCCGGACACCGGCCGGTTACTGTTGCTGATGCTACGCGATGCCGGTTACGCGGTTGACCGCGTTCAGAGTCTGCACGCGGCACGAGGCAAGCTTGCCAGTACCCGCTACGAGGCGATGACACTCGATTTGCATTTGCCCGACGGCAGCGGACGTGAGCTGATTGACGAAGTACGCAGCAACCCTGGCACGCGAGATCTGCCGATCATCGTGATATCGGCCGCCAGCCATTTCGAGCAGAACGCTGAAGACACGAGCATCACCTGGCTACACAAACCCATCAGCGCGGCACAACTGCTGATCGCTCTGACCGACACTTTGGAGCATTCCAAGCATTGCCGCTAATCCCGGCGATCATCCAGCTGCAGTCACCCTTCGCCGGCCAACGGCATAAAAAAAGGCGCTGCAGTTGCAGCGCCTTTGGGCTCTGGACTAGAAAGCTCAGGCTTCGGCTATCAAGCCTGGATTGAACCCTTGAGTTTGTTCATCGCATTCTTTTCAAGCTGACGAATCCGCTCCGCAGAAACCCCATACTTGGCGGCGAGGTCATGCAGCGTCGCTTTGGTATCACTCAGCCAACGCTGCTGGAGGATATCGCGGCTACGCTCATCCAGCGTGTCCAGCGCCTCGTGCAGATTCGTATTTGAGTTATCGCTCCAGTCGGCATCTTCGAGCTGCCGCGCCGGGTCGTAACGATGATCTTCGAGATAATGCGCTGGCGACTGGTAGGCGCTGTCATCATCCGCGTCGGCAGATGGATCGAAAGCCATGTCATGCCCGGTGAGACGGCTTTCCATCTCGCGGACTTCGCGCGCCTCAACGCCGAGGCTGTCGGCAACCCGCTCGACCTCGTCATTGTTCAGCCAGGCCAGACGCTTCTTCTGACTACGCAGATTGAAGAACAGCTTGCGTTGCGCTTTGGTCGTGGCAACTTTTACGATGCGCCAGTTGCGCAGGATGAACTCGTGGATTTCGGCCTTGATCCAATGCACGGCAAAGGAAACCAAGCGCACGCCCATTTCAGGGTTGAAGCGCTTAACCGCCTTCATCAGGCCGACATTGCCTTCCTGAATCAGATCGGCCTGTGCCAGACCATAGCCGGAATAACTACGGGCGATATGCACAACGAAACGCAGGTGGGCCAGCACCATCTGACGGGCGGCCTCGAGGTCCTGTTGGTAGAACAGACGCCCGGCCAAGTCGCGTTCCTGCTCGACCGTGAGCAGCGGAATGCTGTTGACCGTCTGCACATAGGCCTCGAGATTGCCTCCCGGGACCAGGGCTTGAACAGGTTGGAGATTAGATGTCATGCAGGTCCTCCAAAAATGAAGCTGCAGCAGTTTAGCACTGCCGCATGAGACTGCAAGCCTGTGGAAAAGTTTCCTTACAGCTACCTAAAGCCATATATATCAACAGGTTAGCGCGGTGAAAGCTCGTTCAAATGCCTCGCAACGGCAAGCCAAGCGCCTATGTAACCCAGCAGCACGGCTCCAAGCACAAGGGACAACCCATCGTCGGCTGGTACGCCCGCCAAGCCAAAATCACTGCCATACAAGCCAGCCAAGCCAATGACCGCCTCGTTCAACCAGCCGAGCCCATAGGCGAGCAAGCCCCAGGCAATCAGGCCCGCTCCCAGCCCGTACAACGCACCCATGTAGAGAAACGGGCGCCGCACATAGCCGTCGGTTCCGCCGACCAGTTTGACCACCTCAATCTCGGTGCGGCGGTTTTCGATGTGCAGGCGGATGGTATTACCAATCACCAGTAGCAGCGTGGCGATCAGCAACAGGCTAAGGCCGAACACGAACCGATCACCCAGTTTGAGAATAGCGGTCAGCCGTTCGACCCATAGCAGGTCCAACTGGGCCTGCTCGACCCCGGGCAAATCCGACAAGCGTTGGCGCAGCGCCTCGAGGTTATCGCGATCAACTTCGCTAGGCGTCACCAGGATCACACCGGGCAACGGGTTTTCCGGCAGTTCTCGCAAGGCCTCGCCAAGCCCCGACAGCTGCTGAAATTCCTCCAGCGCCTGTTCTCGACTGATCCAGCTGGCTTCGGACACGTCCGGCATCGCCAGGATCTGCTCGCGAAGCGCTTGCCCCTGCGTCGCATCCACATCCAGCTGCATGAACAGCGAAATCTGGGCTGCCCGCTGCCAGGAGCCACCGAGCCGCTCGACATTGTCCAGCAACAGCGCCAAGCCCATCGGCAAGCTCAACGCGACCGCCATGACCAGACAGGTAAAAAAGCTACCGATCGGTTGTTTGATCAGCCTGCCGACACTATCGACCACGCTGGCCCGGTGGCTTTCCACCCAGGCATGAAACAAGGCTTTGAAGTCCGGTTCGTCGCTTCTGGGCTGCTCGGGCTTGTTGCGTACACCGCCCGCGCGTTCAGCTGGGTTCGGGTTCTGCTCGGGTGCGCTCATCGGGTGGCCTCTCCATCGCCGATCAATCGACCACGCTGCAGTGTGAGCATGCGATGACGCATACGGGCGATCAGCGCCAGATCGTGGCTGGCAATCAGCACGGTGGTACCGAGACGGTTGATATCTTCGAATACACCCATGATTTCGGCTGCCAGCCGCGGATCAAGGTTACCGGTCGGCTCGTCAGCAAGCAGCAACGCCGGGCGGTGCACCACGGCGCGGGCGATGCCGACGCGCTGCTGCTGGCCCGTAGAGAGATCGGAAGGGTATTGCAGTGCTTTGTCCTTGAGACTGACACGCTCCAGCGCGGTCATCACGCGCTGGCCGATTTCACGCTTGTTCAAACCGAGGATTTGCAAGGGCAATGCGGCGTTGTCGAACACGGTGCGATCAAACAGCAGCTGATGGTTCTGGAATACCACACCGATCTGCCGGCGGAGAAAGGGAATCTGCGCATTGCTGATTCGCGATAGGTCCTGGCCGGCCAACAGCAGCTTGCCACTGCTAGGTCTTTCCATCGCTAGCAGCAAGCGTAACAAGGTGCTCTTGCCCGCTCCGGAGTGACCGGTGACGAAGAGGAACTCACCGCGCTTCACGTGAAAGGAAAGTTCGTGCAATCCGACGTGGCCGTTGGGATAGCGCTTGCCCACCTGTTCGAAACGAATCATGACGAGGCTCCGCCCGTCCCTTTCTCGGCGAACAGCGCGTTGACGAAGGCATCCGCCTCGAAGGTCCGCAGATCATCGATGCCTTCACCGACCCCGATATAGCGGATCGGGGTGCCGAACTGCTTGGCCAGCGCAAAGATCACACCGCCTTTGGCGGTACCATCGAGTTTGGTCAGCGCCAGGCCTGTCAGCTCGACCGACTGATTGAACTGTTTGGTCTGGTTGATAGCGTTCTGACCGGTTCCCGCGTCGAGCACCAGCAGCACTTCGTGCGGCGCCGTATCGTCGAGCTTGCCCATCACGCGACGGACCTTTTTCAGCTCCTCCATCAAATTGTCCTTCGTATGCAGGCGCCCGGCGGTATCCGCGATGAGCACGTCAATGCCTCGGGCCTTGGCAGCCTGCACTGCATCGAAGATCACCGAAGCGGAATCCGCCCCCGTGTGCTGAGCGATCACCGCGATGTTGTTGCGCTCACCCCAGATCTGCAGCTGCTCGACTGCAGCCGCACGGAACGTATCGCCTGCGGCCAGCATGACCTTCTTGCCTTCGAGCTGTAGCTTCTTCGCCAGTTTGCCGATGGTCGTGGTCTTGCCAACGCCGTTGACACCTACCACGAGGATCACGAACGGCTGCTTGCTGCTGTCGATCAGCAACGGTTGCTCGACAGGCTTGAGCAAGCTGGCCAGTTCTTCTTGCAAAGCCTTGTACAACGCGCCGCTGTCGGCCAGCTCCTTGCGCGAGACCCGGCGCGCCAGGTTCTGCATGATGGCGGTGGTGGCCTCTACGCCAACATCCGCGGTCAGCAGACGGGTTTCCAGTTCGTCGAGCAGGTCATCATCGATGGCCTTCTTGCCCAGAAACAGACTGGCCATACCTTCGCCAATGCTGGCGCTGGTCTTGGACAAGCCTTGTTTGAGCCGGGCAAAGAAGCCCAATTTGGCGGGCGCTTCTTGTACGGCCGGTGCTGGTGCAGGTTCGACGGCAATCTCAGCGAGGATTGGCGACTCGGGCACTTCCTGAGGATGAACAAGCTCCGGCGCTGGCTCGGGCTCTGCCTCCGGCTCAATCTGCAATTCAGCGTCCGGTTTAACGTGCGCAGCCTCGGGCTCCGCTTGGGTAGCCTCAGGCTCAGAACGCAAGGGCTCTTCGGCCGTCTCTACCTCGTCGGGCAAGGCCGTATCGGGCTCATCGGCGAACGGCTGGCTGTCTTCCAGCGGCTCGGCAGGCGGCGGCTCGGCCGCTGGGGTCTGCGGCTTCTTGCGAAACCAGCCAAACAAGCCTTTCTTCTCGCCAGCCTCGGCCGGCGCCTTCTTATCGTCGTTGGAACCAAACATGGAGAAGATTTTCTCAAGAGGGCGATACGCCGGCGGCCATGCCACCAGCCAGACGGGCGCTATCCTAGCACTGCGCATCGGCCTGCGCTAAGCGTGGCCATCCGCCCAGTCATCTGCATTGGCAAAGCGAGCTTTATATGCCTTTGCCCTGACACAAGGGCACCAGTACCATGGCCCGCGTGTCCTCACCAGCCGGCATTGTCGCGGGCGGGATCGATCACTGAACGAGCCTTTCTCCTATGTCTTTGATGCTACGCCGCGCCGCAGCCCTGCTACTCGGCACGTTATACCTTCCGCTGGCGATGGCTGCCGAAGCTCAGCCCACCCACGAGTTCTTCCTGGATAACGGCCTTAAGGTGATCGTACGCGAGGACCACCGGGCGCCGATTGTGGTCTCCCAGCTCTGGTACAAGGTCGGCTCCAGCTATGAGTCACCGGGGCAGACAGGCCTGTCCCACGCGCTCGAACACATGATGTTCAAGGGTAGCCGCAAGCTTGGCCCGGGCGAGGCCTCTCGCATCCTCCGTGAACTGGGCGCTGAGGAAAATGCATTCACCAGCGACGATTACACCGCTTATTACCAGGTCCTGGCGCGCGATCGCCTGGCCGTGGCGTTCGAATTGGAAGCCGATCGCCTGGCAAGCCTCAAGTTGCCGCCTGAAGAATTCGAGCGCGAAATCGAAGTCATCATGGAAGAGCGCCGGCTGCGCACCGATGACAAGCCCAGCGCGCTGGCCTTCGAGCGCTTCGAGGCCATGGCCTACCCTGCCAGCGGCTATCACATCCCGACCATTGGCTGGATGGCCGACCTCAAGCGGATGACCATCGAGGATCTGCGCACTTGGTACGAGCGCTGGTACGCGCCCAACAATGCGACCCTGGTAGTGGTCGGTGACGTCACGGTGGACGAAGTCCGGACCTTGGCCGAACGCTACTTCGGGCCAATCCAGAAACAGGAAGTGCCGAACGCCAAGCGTCCCCTGGAACTGGACGAGCCCGGCGAACGCCGACTGCGCCTGCATGTGCAGACTCAGGTACCCAGCCTGATCATGGCCTTCAACACACCGAGTCTGGCCACCAGCGAGGAGCCGAGTCAGATCCATGCGCTGCGGCTGATCAGCGCGCTGCTCGACGGCGGCTACAGCGCACGCCTGCCCCAGCAGCTTGAGCGCGGCGAGGAGCTGGTGACCAGCGCCTCAGCTTGGTACAACGCCTACGCCCGCGGCGACACACTGTTTGTTCTGAGTGCTGCACCAAACATGCAGAAAGGCCGAACGCTGGAAGAAGTCGAGGCGGGGCTCTGGAAGCAGCTGGAAAAGCTCAAGCAAACCGCGCCGTCCACCGATGAGCTGGAGCGGGTCCGCGCGCAGGTTATCGCCGGATTGGTCTACGAGCGCGACTCCATTACCCAGCAGGCCACCACCATCGGCCAATTGGAAACCGTTGGCCTCTCCTGGCGGCTGATGGACGAGGAGCTCAGCGCTCTGGAAGCCGTTACCCCAGAGGACATTCAGGAAGCCGCCCGTACCTATTTCACCCGCTCTCGCCTGAGCGTTGCCCATGTTCTACCCGAGGAGTCCAGCGATGAGTGATCGCCACCTGTTGCGTCGCGGCCTGCTCGGCCTGGCGTTGGCGTCCTGCCTCGGCCTGGCCGCCTGCACAGAAGAAGCCAGCGACGCCGCCGCATCGATTCCGGTTCCCACCGAGGAAACCGTCGCCACACCGTCCGAATCCGGACAGGCGATCGCCAAAGAGGCTGAAGAAGCTGAAGCAGCCAGCACTCAGCTCGAGTCCTTGACTGAGCTCGGCGACAAACCGTTGGCCCGGCGCGAATTGGACATCCAGAGCTGGCAGACCGACGGCGGCGCCAAGGTGCTGTTCGTCGAGGCGCACCAGCTGCCCATGTTCGACCTGCGCCTGACCTTTGCCGCCGGCAGCAGCCATGATGATGGGGTGCCCGGCACGGCAATGCTGACCAATGCCATGCTCAATGAGGGCGTCGAGGGCAAGGACGTCACCGCTATCGCCGAGGGCTTCGAAGGCCTTGGCGCGAATTTTGGCAACGGTTCCTACCGCGACATGGCTGTCGCCAGCCTGCGCAGCCTCAGCGAGGCTGACAAGCGCGAGCAAGCGCTACAGCTGTTCAGCCAGGTCGTGGGCAAACCGACCTTTCCCGAAGACTCGTTGCAGCGAATCAAGAACCAGGTCCTGGCCGGCTTCGAATTCCAGAAACAGAACCCGGGCAAGCTGGCCAGCCTCGAACTATTCGAGCAGCTGTATGGCGATCACCCCTATGCCCACTCCAGCGAAGGTACGCCCGAGTCGATCCCAGGCATCAGCGTCGCGGAGCTGCGCGCGTTTCATCAAAAAGGTTACACGGCCGGTAACGCAGTGATCGCGCTGGTTGGCGACCTCAGCCGCGAGGAGGCCGAAGCCATCGCCGCGCAGGTTTCCGCAGCGTTGCCTCAGGGCCCAGCCTTGCCGCCTCCACCCTCGCCAAGCGAGCCAACCGCCGGCACCCAGCACATCGAGTTCCCCTCCAACCAGACTCATCTGATGCTGGCGCAGCTGGGGATTCCGCGTGGCCATCCGGATTACGCCGCGCTGTATCTAGGTAACCAGATCCTCGGCGGCGGTGGCTTCGGCACTCGCCTGATGGAGGAAATCCGCGAAAAGCGCGGCCTGACCTACGGTGTCTATTCAGGCTTCAGCCCGATGCAAGTGGCTGGTCCCTTCATGATCAACCTGCAGACCCGCGCCGAGCTGGCTGAAGGTACGCTGGAGCTGCTTCAACGACTGGTTGCCGACTTCCTGCAGAACGGCCCGACCAACGCTGAGCTTGAGCGCAGCAAACGCGAAGTCGCCGGCAGCTTTCCGCTGTCCACGGCCAGCAACAGTGACATCGTCGGTCAGCTGGGCAGCATCGGCTTCTATGACCTGCCACTGACCTACCTTGAAGACTTCATGCAACAGGTCCAGGCGCTGTCGGTCGAAGACGTCAAGGCTGCGATGAACAAGCATCTGAGCCCGGATGACTTCGTGATCGTCACCGCGGGCCCGCAGGTTGAGCAGAAGCCGCTGCCACCGCCCAGCACGAAGCCCCTCGAACAACCCAGCAGCGTTCCGGAGCATTGATGGCCAAGCCACCCGTCCGTCCCTCCGCCCATGGGGGCCAGGGCCAGCTGCGTATCATCGGCGGTGAGTGGCGCAGCCGACGCTTCGGTTTTCCCGACGCCGATGGCCTGCGACCGACCCCTGATCGCGTCCGCGAAACGCTGTTCAACTGGCTCGCGCCGTACCTCTCAGGCGCGCGAGTGCTCGACCCCTTCACCGGAAGTGGTGCGCTCTACCTTGAAGCCCTCTCGCGCGGCGCCAGCATGGCACTCGCACTGGATGTGAATGCCAATGCCATTGCCAACCTGCGCAAGCATCTGGACACGCTCAAGTGCGGCCAGGGCCAGTTGCTGCAAAGCGACGCCCTGCGCTATCTCGAAACCCAGAACCCAACCCCATTCGACTTGGTGTTTCTGGACCCGCCGTTCAACAAGAACCTGCTGCAGCCCACCTGCGAGCTGCTTGAAAACAGGGGCTGGCTGGCTAAGCATGCCTGGGTCTATACCGAGAGCGAAGCTGCCCCCTCCAGTCTTGGCCTACCTGCCAACTGGCGCCTGCACCGTGAAAAGCAGGCGGGCAAAGTGAACTATGCGTTGTGGGAGCGCAGCGGCGCAGACTAAGCCTCAGAGCAGCGCTCTTCTGGCCGGGCAAAGCCGGCCAGCGTTACGGACCCGCATTGCAATCGAGCCTGGGTGACCATGCCCACCACCATTCCTGATACCAGCGCCGCACTCGAAATGGATCGCCCCTTCGCCCCGGCCAGGTGGCTGCCCGGCGGCCATCTGCAAACGCTATGGAACCCCTTCTGCCGTCGCGCGCCTCTCCTGCAACGCCGCCGTGAGCGGCTGTGGCTCGCTGACGGCGATTTCATTGATCTCGATTGGCATGGGCCGCATGAAGCGGACGCACCGCTCGTGCTGGTATTGCATGGCCTGACCGGCTCATCGAGCTCGCTCTATGTGCTCGGCCTGCAACAGGAGCTGGCGAACCGGAACTGGGCAAGCATCGCGATCAACTGGCGAGGCTGCTCGGGCGAGCCAAACCTGCTGCCGCGCGCCTATCACTCCGGTGCAAGCGATGATCTGAGCGAAGTCATAGCTCATCTACAAGCCGCGCGGCCACTGGCCCCGCTGTATGCCGTGGGCTACTCGCTCGGTGGCAACGTGCTGCTCAAATACCTCGGCGAAACCGGCCAGGCAGCACCGCTGCAAAAAGCCGTGGCGGTGTCCGTGCCGTTTCGCCTGGACCAGTGCGCCGACCGTATCGGCCTCGGCTTTTCGCGGGTGTACCAGGCGCACTTCATGCGCGAGATGGTGGCCTACGTGAAAGAAAAGCAGCGCCTCTTCGCGCGCAACGGCGATGATCTCCATCTCTCGGCACTGCAGCGTCTGGGCTCGCTGGAAGGCATGCGCACCTTCTGGGATTTCGACGGCCGCTTCACCGCCCCACTGCATGGCTATGCTGATGCAACCGATTACTACCGCCGCGCCTCAAGCCGCTACTTCCTGCCCGACATCCGCATTCCGACGCTGCTGATCCAGGCCGAAGACGACCCCTTCGTCTTCCGCCACAGCGTGCCCGAGCCTGATGAGCTATCCGCAACCACCATTCTCGAACTGCACAGGAGCGGCGGGCACGTCGGCTTCGTCGAAGGCTCCCCGCTCAAACCTCGCTATTACCTGGAGCGGCGAATACCGGAGTGGCTGAATGAGCCATAGCAGACCAGCCAGGCTTCGCTTGCCCACAGCTCATCCCGGCAGGATCGGGGCGTGTAATTTCGCCAGCAAGCCTGAAACGGCCGGACGAGCCTCGTCTGTCACAAAGCCCTCCTCGAGCGCCAGCAGTTGAAAAATGCCTCGGCGCAGCATGTTTCGGTCCATGCCCCTGTCCTCGCCTCCGCCCAACGTGCAGAGAAAAGGCACCCAGGAGGTCATGACGATCCATGCGTTGACGGCCAGCGCCTCAACTTGAGCCGGCGTCATCCGGAGGATCCCGGCATCGACAAAGCCTTGGTAGATGGTTTGCGCACTCAGCAAGTGGCGCTTGGCAAACAGCTCATAGCGTGCGGCAAGCTGGTCGTCGCCACTCAAAAGATGCTCAAGATCACGGTGCACAAAACGGTAATCCCACATCGCCGAAAGCAGCGATTCGAGGTAGCGGGTCTTATCCTCGATGGTCAGCGCCCGTCCTTCCGGCAGCTGTAGAAATCCATCGACATTTCGCTCATAGCGATCAAACAGCTCGGCGATGATCGCCTGCTTGTTACGAAAATAGTAATAGAGGTTGCCCGGCGATATCTCCAGGTGTGCAGCGATGTGGTTGGTGGTCACGCTGCGCTCGCCTTGAGCATTGAACAGCTCCAGGCTCGCTTGCAGGATGCGCTCGCGGGTGCTCGGTTTGGGTGACATGCAGAAAGCTACTTTCGTCGTGCTAAAGCCGGAACGCAAAGGTAACCCGCCATCGGGGCTGCGCACAGGTTTGACACTTTAGAGTTTTTACTCTAGAAATCGTCGATCTGTCGCCTTTCCGGAGCGCCTCTAGTGCTTGCCGACGCCGTGTATCCGCATCCCAGCCATTTCGAAGCCGAGCATTTGCAGGCGTTATTCGAGCGTCAGCGCAGCGCTTTTCAGGTCTATCCCAGCCCTACTGCCGCTGATCGTCTGCAATGGCTGGAGGCGCTCCACGATTTGCTCGCCAGTCATCAGCAGCCGGTGATCGATGGCATCAGTGAGGACTTCGGTAACCGCTCGGCAGACGAGACGCGGCTAGCCGAGATCATGCCCAGCCTGGATGGCATTCGACACGCCAAACGCCACCTGACGCGCTGGATGAAGCCCTCTAGGCGTCGTGTGGGCATGGCTTTTCAGCCCGCCAGCGCCCGCGTCGTCTACCAGCCACTCGGTGTGGTCGGCATCATCGTGCCGTGGAATTACCCGTTGTATCTGGCCATCGGCCCGCTGATCGGCGCACTGGCTGCCGGCAACCGGGTGATGCTGAAGATGAGCGAGTCCACGCCGGCCACCGGTCAGCTGCTCAAGGATCTGCTCGCACAAATCTTTCCTGACGATCACGTCGCGGTTGTCCTCGGCGAGGCAGATGTGGGTATCGCCTTTTCAAAGCTGCCCTTCGATCACCTGTTGTTCACAGGCAGCACCAGCGTTGGCCGGCACGTGATGCGAGCGGCCGCGGAAAACCTGACGCCAGTGACGCTCGAACTGGGCGGTAAGTCGCCCGCGATCGTCTCGGCCGACGTGCCGCTCGCCGATGCGGCCGAGCGGATCGCGTTTGGCAAGACGCTCAATGCCGGGCAGACCTGTGTTGCGCCGGATTACGTGCTAGTACCCCGGCCACGCATCGATGAGTTCGTCGAGGCCTATCGAAAGGTGGTTCGGCGCTTTTACCCACAGCTGGCAGACAATCCCGACTACACCTCGATCATCAACCGGCGCCAGCATGCGCGGCTGCAGGGCTACCTGGACGACGCCCAGGACAAGGGCGCGCGCCTGCTGCCGCTGTTCGAGCAAGGCCAGGAACGGCGAATGCCGCACTGCCTCCTGCTCGATGTCACCGATGAGATGCAGGTCATGCAGGACGAGATCTTCGGACCGCTGCTGCCAGTGGTGCCTTATGACGAGATCGGTCAGGCCCTCGCCTATGTCAATGCACGGCCCCGACCGCTGGCGCTGTACTACTTCGGGTATGACCGAGCCGAGCAACGCCATGTGCTGCGTCACACCCATTCCGGTGGGGTCTGCCTCAACGACACGCTGCTGCATGTCGCCCAAGATGATCTGCCGTTCGGGGGCGTTGGTCCGTCGGGAATGGGCCATTACCACGGGCACGATGGATTCCTCACCTTCAGCAAGGCCAAAGGCGTCTTCATCAAGCAACGTTTCAATGCCGCGCGAATGATTTATCCCCCGTACGGCAAGGCGCTGCAGAAACTGGTCTACAAGCTCTTCGTGCGCTGAGAAACGCAGCCGGTGACAACAACAATGATCAATACCGAGCGACCATTTTCCCGCCGCAGCCTTCTCAGGGTCGGCCTGTTTGGCAGCGCGGCCCTCGCCAGCGCTGGCCTGATCGGCAGTTTGTCCGGTTGCAGTGCCGAGCATTCTGCTGCTGGCTTCGTACAGTTGCGCGAAAGCGACCTGCCGGTGCTGCGTCGCCTGACGCCAATCATCCTTAAAGGCGCCGTCCCGGAATCGAGCATGCCCGACGCCGTGCGGGGCACCCTGACGAGCCTTGACGAGGGGCTCGCCCACTTGCCACCCGCCGTATCGAAACAAGTTTCGCAGCTGTTCGATCTGCTGAGTCTGCCGCTCACCCGCGGTCCGCTGACCGGTGTCTGGGGCGGCTGGGAGCAGGCGCAGGACGGCGAGATTCAGGCGTTTCTGCAGCGCTGGGAAAACAGCCCGATTGCATTATTGCGGCAGGGTCATGCCTCGCTTCAGCAGATGATTCTGATGGCGTGGTATGGCCGACCGGAATCCTGGCGCCACTGCGGGTATCCCGGCCCGCCGGTCATCTAGCGATGGACACGAAGACCGCTCGCCCGACCTGAGGAACCGAAATGCCTGTCACCGACCCCTTTGCCGAAGGTATCGCCCGCGGCTGGAAAACCCATGACGGTTCTCGACTCGAGAAGGACATCACGCTCGACGCCGATATCGCCATCGTTGGCAGCGGGGCCGGTGGTGCCACCAGCGCCGAGTTCCTCAGCGCGGCCGGTTACAAGGTGCTGCTGATCGAAGAAGGCCCGTTACGCAGCAGCCAAGACTTCGACATGCAGGAACCCGCCGCCTACGCCTCGCTCTACCAGGAGGCAATCGGACGGACCAGCAAGGACGGCGCCATCACCATTCTGCAAGGCCGCGCTGTCGGCGGCTCGACCCTGGTGAATTGGACATCGAGCTTCCGCACGCCAGCCGCCACACTGGAGCACTGGGCCCACGAGCACGCCGTCGAGAACCTCTCCGAACAGAGCATGGCGCCCTGGTTCGAGCGCATGGAGCAGCGCTTGGGCATCGAGCCATGGCCACTGCCGCCCAACGCCAACAATCAGGTGATCCGCGACGGCTGCGCCGCACTCGGCTACAGCTGGGCGGTAATCCCGCGCAACGTGCGAGGCTGCTGGAATCTGGGCTATTGCGGCATGGGCTGCCCGACCAACGCCAAGCAATCAATGCTGGTGACAGCCATCCCGGCCACACTGGATGCTGGCGGCGAGCTGCTCTACCTCGCCCGCGCCGACCGTCTTATGGTGGACAAGGGCCGCGTCACCGCACTGGAGTGCCTCGCCATGGATGCGCGCAGCGTTGCGCCAACAGGTCGCAAGATTAGGGTACGTGCACGTCACTACATCCTCGCCGGGGGCGGCATCAACACGCCCGCCATCCTACTGCGCTCGGATGCGCCCGACCCGCACCAGCGCGTCGGAAAACGCACTTTTCTTCATCTGGTGAATTTTTCCGCCGCACAGTTTGAAAAGGTGATCAACCCGTTCTACGGCGCACCCCAGTCAATCTATTCCGACCATTTCCAATGGGACGATGGCACCCGCGGGCGTATGTCCTACAAGCTTGAAGTACCGCCCATCCATCCGGCCCTGGCCGCGACGCTGCTTGGCCGCGCCGGTATCGACAACGCCAGGCGCATGGAGCAGCTGCCACATACCAACGCGATGATTGCGCTGATGCGCGACGGTTTTCACCCGGAGAGCGCCGAAGGGCAGGTCCAGCTGCGCAGCGACG
Source organism: Pseudomonas sp. 10B238 (assembly GCF_000970615.1). Lineage (NCBI taxonomy): Bacteria > Pseudomonadati > Pseudomonadota > Gammaproteobacteria > Pseudomonadales > Pseudomonadaceae > Pseudomonas > Pseudomonas sp. 10B238. The sequence continues at coordinate 194,013 of NZ_KQ033928.1, read as the reverse complement.
GCACGCCCACACTCGACTACCGGATGACTCCCTACACCTGGGATGGCATTCGCCGTGCCTACCACAGCATGGCGGAAATCCAGTTTGCCGCCGGCGCCAGAACGGTCCTGCCACTGCACAACGACGCCAGCCATGCGACCAACCTCGGACAAGCGCGCCAGATGATCGACGGGCTGAATCTCGAGCTATATCGCACCCGGCTCGGCAGTGCTCACGTGATGGGCGGTTGCGCCATGGGCGAAGACCCGCGCCAGGCGGTCACCGACAGCCTTGGCCGGCACCATCAGTTGGAAAACCTGTCGATCCACGACGGCTCGCTGTTTCCCACCAGCATCGGGGCCAATCCGCAGTTATCCATCTACGGCCTCGCCGCGAAACTCTCGAGTCAATTGGCCGAACGATTGAAAAATGCGTGAACGGCTTCGTTGTGCTGACATTCCGCAGCCATCCGCTTTGATGCTTTACGCTGCCGACGCCGAGCCGCTACCATCCACCCCCCACGCATGCGTCAGGACGCCGCGATGAATCGAGTGCTGTATCCGGGAACCTTCGACCCGATCACCATGGGCCACACCGACCTGGTCGAGCGCGCCTCGCGCCTGTTCGACGAAGTCATCATTGCCGTCGCTGCCAGCCCCAACAAGAATCCATTGTTCCCGCTCGAGCAGCGCGTCGCATTGGCCAAGGAGGTGACCTCGCATCTGCCGAACGTCAAGGTCATGGGCTTCTCCACGCTGCTGGCGCACTTCGTCACCGAGCAGAAGGCCAACGTGCTGCTGCGCGGCCTGCGGGCAGTTTCGGACTTCGAATATGAATTCCAGCTGGCCAACATGAACCGCCAGCTCGTCCCGGACGTGGAAAGCCTGTTTCTGACCCCGTCTGAAAAGTTCTCTTATATTTCCTCGACTCTGGTCCGCGAGATTGCCCGACTCGGTGGCGATGTCAGCAAATTCGTCCACCCCTCGGTGATGAAGGCGCTGACCGAGCGCTACGCCTCGCGCTGAAGCAGCCAGCCTTCGCGCGGCGGATGATTGCCGACAGAAGGGTGAGCACTGCCGCGTGCACCGGGCGAGTCGATGCGGCAAAATTGGCGCATCGTTTTTACCTATGCTGCGGTCGATGCTGCAGCTGGAGTTAGCTGGATGTCCCTGATAATCACCGATGACTGCATCAACTGCGACGTGTGCGAGCCCGAGTGCCCGAACAGCGCGATTTCCCAGGGTGAGGAAATCTACGTCATCGATCCGAATCTTTGCACCGAGTGCGTCGGCCATTACGACGAACCGCAGTGCCAACAAGTCTGCCCGGTGGATTGCATCCCGCTCGATGAAAGCAATGTCGAGAGCAAGGATGAGCTGATGCAGAAGTACATGATCATCACTGGCAAAGCCTGATCGACCTTCCGACCTCGCCTTGAAGGTGAGGACGCCCGTCATTCCATACCGCTGCAAGAGCTGCCTAACCACCGTGGGTGAGGCTTCAAGTCGACCACGGCTGCTGAGCTGTTGATGCCACAAGGTAGCTGCTGGCTGCGCAGCACGTTAGAAACACAACAGCCGAAAACGACACGACCCCGCACGCGATGAAGCGGCGAGGCCGTAGAGCGAATCGGATAAACCGCCGACCCGGTAAAGCTGAACTGCGGGATCAATCCTGGCGGTTATAACCGACGCGGGTGCAACCCAGGCAGCGAGCAAAGGCCGCGGCACCTGGCTCAACAACCAGCGCATGCCCCGTCTCCTTGATGCCACCGCCCATGGCGCTGAACGGCAGGCTCACGACGAACAGGCCGGCTCCGACGACAGTGGCCGCGATCAGCAGCGGACGGGCGATCAGCAGATCGCCAACGATGGAAAAGGCTTTCGGGGCTTCGACGGTGTACATCGGATCGCCGCTGGCGTTCTGCTGTACCGATTGCGCCTGCACAGGCATCGTCAGCAGACCTGTAGTCAGGGCCAAGACAACAGCAGTGGAGCGAAACAGATTCATGGTGTGGTCCTTCAGCTGGGCGAAACGAGGCAGATGATTGTAGTGAGCGTCACTATAGCAGTGGCCGCCGGTTGTTGATCGTGAACACCGTCAATGCCTGCGCAGTGCATGGCTGATCGGTTTTTCATCGCTGGCAGCGTCCGCAATAGACACTGGCACGCTGGCCGAGGCGGATTTCGCGCAGGGTCGAGCCACAGGTTTTGCAAAAATCCCCGCCCCGACCGTAGACGAACAGCTCTTGCTGGAAGTAACCCGGCTTGCCATCGCCCCCCACGAAGTCGCGCAGCGTGGTGCCGCCGCGCTCGATGGCATAGGCCAGGATCCGTTTGATCTCGACAGCCAGCTTCAGGTAGCGCACCCGCGACACCGCACCGGCCGCTCGCCGCGGATCGATTCCGGCAGCAAACAGCGCCTCGCTCGCATAAATATTACCGACGCCGACCACCACCGCGTTATCCATGATGAACGGCTTGATCGCCATGCTGCGTCCACGTGACATCTGATACAGACGCTCTCCGTCGAACGCGTCGCTGAGCGGCTCCGGGCCCAGGCTGGCGAGCAGCACGTGGCTCAGCGGATCATCGCTCCACAGCAGGGCGCCGAAGCGGCGGGGGTCGGTGTAGCGCAGCGCCATTCCGGACTCCAGCACGATGTCGACATGCTCGTGCTTGCCCACTGGAAGATCAGCCGGTACCAGCCGCAGGCTGCCGGACATGCCTAGGTGCGCGATGAGCGTGCCCACTTCAGCCTTGATCAGCAGGTACTTGGCGCGCCGCTCAACCGACTCGATACGCTGGCCGGACAGCCGTACGTCCAGATCCTCCGGGATCGGCCAGCGCAACCGTCGCTCGCGCACGATGACCCGACTGACACGTTGGCCGACAAGATGCGGAGCGATGCCGCGGCGGGTGGTTTCGACTTCTGGGAGTTCGGGCATACAGGCAAATCGAGAAGGGAACGGCAGGCGACCTTAGCAGCTAACGCACGGCCCGGTCAGCCGACACCCAGCTCCCTAATGATGTCGCGCTGGCATTCGAAATCGTATTCGGAGAGGCCAACGTATTCGAGCACCAGCTGCGCCACGGCATCCCACTCATGGTCCTCCGGCTGATCGCCCAGTACACGATGGCAGGCGCAGATGTGCTCAGCCATCTTCAGGATCGCCAGCAACGTTTTGACTTGAGGGTCGCTCCATTCATCGTTGAACAGCGCTAGCGCGTTATGGTGATTGGCGATGGCCTCGCACAAGTGTTGCGGCAGCTTCCACGAGCGCGCCACGAAATACCCGACCACCGCATGATTGGTATTCAGCGCCCGGTTTTCGACATCTGTGATGCGCGTTTCGGCACCGACACTGGCGTAGGCCTCCTCCAGCACCCTCATATAGCCAGGAAAGCGGGTCAGCATCAGCGGGATGCCACAGTTGTGAAACAGACCGAGCGTGTAGGCCTCGTCAGGCGCCGGATGACCGATGCGCTTGGCCAACGCCAGACAGGTGCTGGCCACATCCTGCGCCGAATCCCAGAAACGGTTGAGCGTGACGATCGCCGCATCGGTCAGCTCGCCGCGGATCGATTGCGCATTGATCAGGTTGATGACTGAACGGCAACCCAGCAGGTTGACGGCCTGCTGGATCGAGGCGATGCGGTTGGCGAGGCCGAAGAACGGTGAGTTAACCGTTTTCAGCAAGGCGCCGGACAACCCTGGATCCTGGCTGATCAGGCGGGCAATGGCGCGCAAGTCGGGATCAGGCATGACCTGCTCCATCTGCAGGTCGACCATGATCTGCGGCTGCGGCGGCACGCTGATCCCCTGCAGCACGCTGCGGATCTGCTCGTCGGTGAGTTCAATGGACATAGAAAGCGGCTCAGCCTTGTCGATAGCACAAGGCCACCAAGAAAAGAGTGCGAACTTTGGCCGAGATGGCGGTCGGATTTCAAGTAGATCAATTTGAAATCCGACGAGGAGGAAAACGAAATGGCCGATTCCCTGAAAGGCAAACGCATCGCGATCCTGGTGACAGACGGTTTCGAGCAGGTCGAGCTGACTGGGCCAAAGGAGGCGCTGGAAAAAGCCGGCGCGACCGCCGAGATCATTTCGTCATCGAACGGCGAAGTGACCGGCTGGAACCACACCACGCCCGCCACTAAGTTTCACGTCGATAAGACGTTCGACACCATTCACATGGAAGACTACGACGCCGTTCTGCTTCCGGGCGGCGTGGTGAATTCCGACACCATCCGCACCGACGAGATGGCCCAGGAGCTGGTTCGCGATGCGGCACGCGCCAACAAGACCATAGCTGTGATCTGTCATGGCGCCTGGTTGCTGGCCTCCGCTGACTTGGTCAAAGGCAAGAAGATGACCAGCTGGCCGTCGCTGACCGATGACTTGAAGAATGCTGGCGCGCAGTGGGTCAACGAGCAGGTCGTGGTCGACGGCCATCTGATCAGCAGCCGCAAGCCGGACGACATCCCGGCGTTCAACGAAGCGCTGATCAAAGCCCTCGCGGCCTGACGCCACCTAGGTAACGCCGAGGCATCGCGAATACCGGTCGACCGCGACAGGCCGATGCCTCTTCTGAGCCGCCTGCTGGGGCAACTGCTCCCAGCAGCGACGGCTAACCCCAACGCCCTCCTCCATCCAGCCAGCGCTTTTGTCAGCCCTCTGGCCTATAATCGCGCCCTTTTCCCGGAGCCTCCCGATGAGCCTGCCCAGCCTGCGCCTCAAAGCCAACGCCGACCGCCGCCTGCGCGCCGGCCATCTGTGGGTCTATAGCAATGAGGTGGACACCGCAGCCACGCCGCTGAGCGGTTTTGCCGCTGGTGATCAGGCCATCCTCGAAGCAGCGGGAGGCAAGCCGCTGGGCATCGTCGGCGTCTCGCCGAACAACCTGATCTGCGCGCGCCTGCTGTCACGTGACCTCAAGCACAGCCTGGACAAGTCGCTGCTGGTCCATCGCATTCAGGTCGCACTGTCGCTGCGCGATCGCCTGTTCGATCAACCTTGCTACCGCCTGATCTACGGTGACTCGGATCTGCTGCCGGGCCTGGTGGTGGATCGTTTCCATGACCATCTGGTGGTTCAGCTGGCCTCCGCCACCATGGAGCGCAACAAGGATGCCGTGCTCGAAGCCCTGGTCCAGGTGCTCGAGCCGCGCGGTGTGCTGTGGAAGAACGACTCCAGCGCTCGCGATGCCGAAGGGCTGGAGCGCTACGTCGATACCGCGTTCGGAGTAGTGCCGGAATGGGTTGCGCTGGAAGAGAACGGCGTCAAGTTCGAAGCACCCGTGTTGCAGGGCCAGAAGACCGGCTGGTTCTACGACCACCGCATGAACCGCGCACGCCTGGCGCCCTACGTGAAAGGCAAGCGCGTGCTCGACCTGTTCAGCTACATCGGCGGCTGGGGCGTACAGGCCGCCGCCTTCGGCGCCAGTGAAGTGTTCTGCGTCGATGCCTCGGCGTTCGCGCTGGATGGCGTCGAGCGCAACGCCGCGCTCAATGGCGTTGCAGAGAAGATGACCTGCGTGGAAGGCGATGCCTTCGAAGCGATGAGGGAGCTGAAGAACGCCGAAGAACGCTTCGACGTGGTCATCACCGACCCGCCCGCTTTCATCAAGCGCAAAAAAGACATCAAGAACGGTGAAGCCGCCTACCGTCGCCTCAACGAAACCGCGATGCGTCTACTGAACAAGGACGGCATCCTGGTCAGCGCCAGCTGCTCGATGCACCTTGAGGAAGACAACCTGCAGAACATCCTGCTCGGCAGCGCCCGCCATCTGGATCGCAACATCCAGCTGCTCGAGCGGGGATCGCAGGGCCCGGATCACCCGGTGCATCCAGCGATCCCCGAGACCCGCTATATCAAAAGCATCACCTGTCGCATCCTCCCTAACAGCTGATAGCTGTCGCCAGATGAACGAAGCCCCACACCAAGACGCGTGCGGGGCTTCGTTAACCGCCTTACTCGATTCCCTTGCGCTGCTCGGTCCAAAGATAGCTGGTGCACAACCCGCAGAAGCGACCATAGAAGGTGCTGCGCGCCGTTTCATCCTCCATCAGGTGATAGCGGAACCACGCCGTTGAGGGTCCGCGGTAGGCTCCACCGTCGCCGACCGGCTCGAAGTGACTGACATATCGCCGCTCACCCCAGAACACCGGCACATTGGCCCGTGTGTAGACCGGCTGCGCGTTGAGGTACGGAAACGCGATGGTGTCGCCCCCGCCTGACATCAAAAACATCGGCCCCTTCTGATTTCGCTGCGACGACGGGTCATGCCCCAGCCCGATGGTGTAGGGCTGGATTGGCGCGGTCACGCTCACCCGATCATCCTGCCCAGCCATGATCGATCCGCCGCCGCCCTGGGAATGACCTGACGTGCCGACCCGACCGGTGTTAAGCACGCCAACGTAAGTGCCATAGGTGCGATTGCTCTCTTGTACCAGGTAGTCGAGGCAGGCCAGCATGTCCCGTCCAGTCCCGGCGTTGGACGTCTCCGCCGCTGCGACAACGAATCCATGGCTGGCCCAGTGCGATAAGAGGCCCGAATACGCAGTCGGCCCGGTCCCGGTACCGTTACCCCAAAGAATTACCGGATGCCGGACGCCGTTCTGCCCCAAGCTACTGGGACGGTAGACGCGGCAGTTCGGGCCTTCGCTGCGACTGGTTGTGGCATAGGGACCGGAGCGCTCGAAGTTCGATACCGCAGGAAAGGGCGCGCCGGGCGTATCCGGCAGCGGCGCAGCCAAGGCAGACCCGCAGATCGCCAGGCCCAGTGCAGCGGCAATGCCGCTAAGTTTGATGTCCAGCATGTGTGTTTCCTCTTGTTGTTCTGATCATGTGTATGGACGTTCGCACCAGCTCGCGATGTGAGTCGAACGCACTGCACCTCCTATGTTTCCCGCGTAACCATCGGCAGAGCGGGTGGCCAGTCGGCCCGAATCAACCCTAGCCAGCGAAAACCACCGCGCCACCTGATGCGCCCGTGCAGCGGACGAACGGCTGCGCTTCGCCCCGGCTGAATAATTCATCATTAGCTTCAGTGTTGATGCGCTTGACTCAACGCAGCATGAGCCTCGGTAATCGCGCCGTTTGGCTCGCCGACAGGAACGCGCGTAGAATCGGGCTATTCCTCGCCATCATCCCCAGGCGGGCCATGAGCCCAGGCCGCCCGAGCGATACCCCGCCTCGATCGGCCCCTCCGCACGCACGGTCACCTGCCGTTGCACGCGGCACAGGTGACGCTCACCATAAGCACTATTCGAACCGCTGATTAGCCGCAGGAACCGTCATGCCCGATTACCGCTCGAAAACTTCCACGCACGGCCGCAACATGGCCGGTGCCCGCGCGCTCTGGCGTGCCACCGGCATGAAGGACGAAGACTTCAAGAAGCCGATCATCGCCATCTCCAACTCCTTCACCCAGTTCGTGCCCGGTCACGTGCACCTGAAGGACCTGGGCCAGCTGGTCGCCCGTGAGATTGAAAAGCACGGCGGCGTAGCCAAGGAATTCAACACCATCGCGGTCGACGACGGCATCGCCATGGGCCACGACGGCATGCTCTATTCGCTGCCCTCGCGCGAAATCATTGCCGACTCGGTGGAGTACATGGTCAACGCGCATTGCGCCGACGCCATCGTCTGCATCTCCAACTGCGACAAGATCACCCCTGGCATGCTGATGGCTGCGCTGCGCCTGAACATCCCGGTGGTGTTCGTCTCCGGCGGCCCGATGGAAGCCGGCAAGACCAAGCTCGCCAGCCACGGCCTGGACCTGGTCGACGCCATGGTCATCGCTGCCGATGAAAGCGCCTCCGACGAGAAGGTCGCCGAATACGAGCGCAGCGCCTGCCCGACCTGCGGCAGCTGCTCCGGCATGTTTACCGCCAACTCGATGAACTGCCTGGCCGAAGCCTTAGGGCTAGCCCTGCCTGGCAACGGTTCGACCCTGGCGACCCACAGCGACCGCGAGCAGCTGTTCCTGCGCGCCGGCCGTACCGTGGTCGAGCTGTGCCAGCGTTATTACGGTGAAGGCGACGAATCGGTGCTGCCGCGCAATATCGCCAGTCGCAAGGCGTTCGAGAACGCCATGACCCTGGACATCGCCATGGGTGGTTCCACCAACACCATCCTGCACCTGCTGGCTGCGGCTCAGGAAGCCGAGGTCGACTTCGACCTGCGCGCCATCGACGCCCTGTCACGCAAGGTGCCGCAGCTGTGCAAAGTCGCGCCGAACATCCAGAAGTACCACATGGAAGACGTGCACCGCGCTGGCGGCATTTTCTCCATTCTCGGCGAACTGGCCCGTGGCGGCCTGCTGCACACCGACGTGCCCACCGTGCACAGCCGGACGCTTGCTGAAGGCATCGCCCAATGGGACATCACCCAGACCCAGGATGAAGCGGTACACACCTTCTTCAAGGCAGGCCCGGGCGGCATCCCAACGCAGACGGCGTTCAGCCAGTCGACCCGCTGGGACACCCTGGACCTGGACCGCGCCGAAGGCTGCATCCGCAGCGTCGAGCACGCCTATTCGCAGGAAGGTGGCCTCGCCGTGCTCTACGGCAACATCGCCCTGGATGGCTGCGTAGTGAAGACCGCGGGTGTGGATGAATCCATCCATGTCTTCGAAGGCACCGCCAAGATCTTCGAAAGCCAGGACAGCGCCGTGAAGGGCATCCTCAATGACGAAGTGAAGGCCGGTGACATCGTCATCATCCGCTACGAAGGCCCGAAAGGCGGCCCGGGCATGCAGGAAATGCTCTACCCGACCTCGTATCTGAAGTCCAAGGGACTGGGCAAGGACTGCGCCCTGCTCACCGACGGCCGCTTCTCCGGCGGCACCTCGGGCCTGTCCATCGGCCACGCTTCGCCTGAAGCCGCTGCGGGCGGCGCCATCGGCCTGGTACGTGACGGTGACAAGGTGCTGATCGACATCCCCAACCGCAGCATTCAGCTGCAGGTCAGTGATGAAGAGCTGTCCCACCGCCGCATCGAGCAGGACAAGAAAGGCTGGAAGCCTGCCGCCCCGCGCCCGCGCAAGGTGACAACAGCGCTCAAGGCCTACGCCCTGCTCGCCACCAGCGCCGACAAGGGCGCGGTGCGCAACAAGGCAATGCTGGACGGCTGATCCATCGCTGTAAAACAAGCCCGGCCTTCGCGCCGGGCTTTTTCATGGTTCGCCGATGGCCGGTTCCAGCCGAACTCCGTCAATTTCGATCGCGCTGAAGCGGGGCGCGACCAGTTCGAACTCACCCCTATCAAGAAGCTCGCCTAGCGCCTCGCCTTCCGGCAGCGCGCCTGCGGTGACGCGCAGCTGGCCAAGCCAACGCCAGCCTCCCGCAGCAATCCGTCCCAGCACTGGCACCACACGAGGCTCGCCGCGGAGCAGCAGCACTTCGAATTGGCCGTCCCGATCCAGATCCACTGCAAACAACCGACACTCTGCTAAGCATCCCTGATTGCTGACGGCACGTGCCAACGAGCCATCTTCATCCGTTACAGGTTCGCCAATCCAGGGCACTGGCGGCGCGGCTGCGACCTCCTGCTCGCGTTTCCACGCCCAATAGTGGTCCGCCTTATCAAGCCGTTGCAGATCGGCTTGCAGGCCCGTGCGCCGAGCCTCGTCTTCCCAACGCTCGCCTAGTTGCTGACGCAGCGCTTGCAGGTATCGCCGTCCCGGCTCACCCAGCTGAAAGCGAAGCGCGCCCATGTCGGTTCGCTCGACTGGCACCTCGTCACTCAGCAGACGCTGATACTGACTGGCCGCGCTCAGCTGCAGGGGGCTCAGCGCAGGCACATGCATCAGCACCAACAGGCAGGCGGCGAACAGTGCCAGAGGCGGGTTGCTCTGTCGGAGCCCGCTCAGCCACGCGGCATCACGTCGGATCACTGCTCTCACCAGTGCCAGGCCATGCACCATCGCTACGAGCGCCAGGAGCGCAGCCAACACGCGATCCGGCGTCAGCCCGTACTGGTCGATCCGCAGCCACAACGCATGCATCGCGAGGCCAGCCAGTAACGGCAGGCACAGCGAACTGGCATCCGCCAGCAACCGTAAGGGTCGCGGGTAGTGGGACCTCTGCAGCCCGTCCTGCACCACCCCGTTGAGCAGTGCGATATGCGCGAACACCAGCGCCAGCAAGATCGGCGTCGCGTGGCGTGTCGCCCAGAGCGGAGCAAGGCCGGTGAAAGGCAGGAAGACCACGAACAGCAGCAGGATCACCACCGTCAACGGCAGCAGAAAACGACACATGGCCTGCAGCACGTTGCGCAACGCATCGATGACCTGGCCACGTTCCAGCCCGATGCGCAGCCCGGCGGCGACAACGGTCGCGCTGGCGACCCAGACGAAGCCGGACGAATTGAAGAGCCGCTTGAACTGATCGACCCCAAGCATGCTGAACAGGCCCGCCCAGAGCCAGATCAACAGCCAGAACACCCCAAGCATCACGAGCGCCATGAACAGCAGCAAACCGTTGTTCCAGGCGTGACGGTAGAGCGCGCTGTAGTCGAAGCGCCAGCGATGCGCAGGGTCACGAGCCTGGATGAAGGGTGTGAGGATGTAGGCCAATGCCAGATGACTCCACAGCAGCAGCGTGCCGGTCGTTTCATCGAAGTAATACCAGCGCGGCTGATCGAACTGAACCCCAAGCCAGGCTGCCAACGCTGCGGGCAAAAGAATCGCAGGGAGCAGCAGTTTCCAGCGATCCGCCTCGCGCAATTGCCCCCAGAGCATCTGCAGCTGCCAGCCCCCCACCACGACCAACACAATCAGGGCGGAACAGAGGGACCGCCAGACAGACCCGTGCGGCCAGCTTTCGCCGGCCATCCATAGCGTCAGGCCCTGCAACAGACCCACCGCCAGATAAACCATCAGGGGTCGCTGCTCAATTACTGGTTGCATGATTTTTCCTTCAGGAAGTCGTGGCAGCGCGGTCAGGCGCAGATGATGCGGTTGCAACGTCTGAGTCTCAACATGCCGCGCTGCGCCCGTGAGGCTGGCAGGTAATTCAGCCGTCAGCCACTGGCCGTCCCGCTTTTCGTAAGAGCATGCAAACTCGCGATCAAGCTCTGAGATTCATGCTGCGCTAGAGCCCGGATCGCCAGCAAGCTGGCTCCTACAGGGGGCTGGCTATCTGAGTACAGCCTTCCGTGACCGGCCATCCCGGTTTTTGTAGGAGCGAGCTCGCTCGCGATCAAGCGCTAGACTCATGCTGCGGGAGAGCCCGGATCGCCAGCAAGCTGGCTCCTACAGAGGCTGGCGATCTGAGCACAGCCGTCAGCGACCAGCCGCCCCGCTTTTCGTAGGAGCGAGCTCGCTCGCGATCAAGCGCTGAGACTCATGCTGCGGGAGAGCCCGGATCGCCAGCAAGCTGGCTCCTACAGGGGGCTGGCTATCTGAGTACAGCCGTCAGCCACTGGCCGTCCCGCTTTTCGTAGGAGCGAGCTCGCTCGCGATCAGACCCGCGTCATCAGCCGACAGGTTCAGCTGTGCCCCATCGATGCTGCCACGTAGAATCGCGCTCTTTTTTGCTGGAGCATGCCATGAGCGCGCTGAAGTCCTCCCCCGACGAGCTTCGTAACGACCTGGTCTACGGCCTCGACGACCGCCCCCGTCCCTGGATCGCCTTTCTCGCCGCCTTGCAGCATCTGCTGGCGATCATCGTGCCGATCGTCACGCCCGGGTTGCTGATCTGCCAAGCCATCGGCGTATCTCCACGCGACACCAATATCATCGTGTCCATGTCGCTGGTGATTTCCGGCATCGCCACCTTCGTCCAGTGCAAACGCTTTGGCCCGCTCGGTGCGGGACTGTTGATCGTGCAAGGCACCAGCTTCAACTTCGTTGGCCCGCTGATCGCTGGCGGCGTGCTGATGGTCAAGCAGGGCACGCCGGTCGAAGCGGTGATGTCGGCGATTTTCGGTGTGGTGATTGCCGGCTCTTTTATCGAGATGGGCGTCTCGCGCGTGCTGCCGTTCATCAAGCGGCTGATCACACCGCTGGTAACCGGCATCGTGGTGCTGATGATCGGCCTGACGCTGATCAAAGTCGGGCTGATCAGCATGGGCGGTGGCTACGCCGCCATGGGTGACGGGAGCTTCGCCAGCCGCGAGAATCTGCTGCTCTCCGGCGTAGTGCTGAGCGCCATCGTCGTGCTCAACCGCCTGCCGGTGCAGTGGATGCGCAGCTGCGCCATCATCATCGCGCTGGCCATCGGTTATGCGTTGTCCGCCTATCTGGGCCGACTGGATTTCACCGGCATGCACGAAGCCGAACTGTTCGAAGTGCCGATGCCGCTGCATTTTGGCCTCGGCTTTTCCTGGAGTCTGTTCATCCCCATGGTGGTGATCTACCTGGTCACCTCGCTCGAAGCCATCGGCGACATCACCGCCACCAGCAAACTCTCACGCCAACCGGTGGAGGGCCCGCTGTGGATGCAGCGCATCAAGGGCGGTGTCTTGGTCAACGGTGCCAACTCGCTGCTGGCGGGCTTCTTCAATACCTTTCCCAGCTCGGTGTTCGCCCAAAACAACGGCATCATTCAGCTCACCGGGATCGCCAGCCGCTACGTCGGCATGTGGATCGCAGTCATGCTGGTGATACTCGGGCTGTTCCCAGCCGTCGCAGGCGTGCTGCAGGCCGTGCCCGAGCCCGTACTGGGTGGCGCCGCTATTGTGATGTTCGGTGCGGTAGCGGCCGCGGGCATCAACATCCTCGCGGGCATCAGGCTGGACCGGCGCGCGCTGTTGATCATTTCGGTCTCGCTGGCACTGGGCCTGGGTTTCTCCCAGGTACCAGAGTTCCTGGCAAACCTGCCGGGCGAGCTGCGCAACGTGCTTGAATCCGGCGTCGCAACCGGCGGCATCTGCGCCCTGGTGATGAACTGGTTCCTGCCCGAGTCGCCGGCAAGCACAGAGCAAGACCCGGTCTGATCAACTGGTACGCGCCTCCTGAGCGAGGCGCTGGCAGACCTCGTCGGCGATCGCCAGGGCAGCGGTCAGTCCTGGCGATTCGATGCCGAACAGATTCACCAGCCCCGCAACGCCATGCTCGGCCGGCCCGTCGATACGGAAATCCGCAGCCGGTACGCCGGGTCCACTGATCTTCGGGCGAATGCCGGTGTACGCCGGTTGCAACGCACCATCGGGCAATCCCGGCCAGTAACGGCGGATGGCGGCATAAAAACCGTCAGCGCGACTTTCATCCATCGTGTAATCCAGGCCGTCGACCCACTCCACGTCCGGGCCGAAACGCGCCTGACCGCCGAGGTCCAGTGTCAGGTGCACGCCCAGCCCGCCAGGCTCGGGCAACGGATAGACCAGATGGTGGAAAGGAGTTGCAGTCGACAGGCTGAAATAGCTGCCCTTGGCGAAGTAGCGCGCCGGCACCGATTCGGCGGCAAGCCCCGCCGTGCGCGCAGCGATCTCAGGCGCGGCATGACCGGCGCAGTTGATGACGCTGGCGGCAAGCAGCGTCATGGGCGCGTCGCCGCCGACTTCGACGCGCAACCCCGCGTCCATCACCGCCATTGCCGTGACCGGTGCATGCAGCGCCAACAGCGCGCCCGCGGCTTCGGCATCGCCTTGCAGCGCCAGCATCAAGGCGTGACTGTCGACGATTCCAGTGCTCGGCGAGAGCAATCCAGCCACGGCATTGAGCTGCGGCTCCAGCGTCTTCACCTCGTCCGCATGGAGTCTGCGCAAATCGTCGACGCCGTTGGCCAGGGCATGAGCCTGTAGCGCATCGAGCCCCGCCAATTGGGACTCATCGGTGGCGACGATCAACTTGCCGCAACGCCGATAAGGCACGCCGTGACTGTCGCAGAACGCATAGAGTGCATCGCGCCCGGCCACGCACAGCCGCGCCTTCAGCGAACCCTGTGGATAGTAAATGCCGACGTGAATGACCTCGCTGTTGCGCGAACTGGTGCCCGTACCGATAGCTGACTCAGCTTCCAGTATCAGGACCTCGCGTCCGGCCTGGGCCAGTGCACGCGATACCGCCAGCCCCACCACGCCAGCACCGATGACCACACAATCGACCTGCTCCATTCCCGCTCCCCTGCAATTAGGCGAGCGCCAGACTGCCGCAAGATCGAACCGCGGCCAAGCCTCGCTTGCCCAACATCCATACACTCATGAAAAAGGGAGCCACCATGCGCATAGGCGTCATCTCCGACACCCACGGCCTGCTGCGCCCTGAAGCCATCGCTGCGCTGCAGGGTTGCGAGCGCATCATCCATGCCGGTGACATCGGCAAACCCGAGGTCCTGGACAGGTTGCGCGAGCTGGCGCCACTGGACGTCATTCGTGGCAATGTCGACAGCGGTGATTGGGCCACAGCGGTTCCGGAGCACCTGGATTTGGAAATCGGCGGGCTGCGCATCCACGTCACCCATGACGTCAAGACGATGGGGATCGACCCGGTCGCCGAGCGGGTCGACGTGGTCATCGCCGGGCACTCGCACCAGCCCAAGATCGAGCAGGTCAACGGCGTGCTCTACCTCAACCCGGGGAGCGCCGGGCGTCGCCGCTTCACACTGCCTATCAGCCTGGCCCTGCTGGACATCGAGGACGGCCAGCCGCGTGCGCAGCTAGTGACGCTGGGTTAATCGCTCAGCTGACGCCCATATAGCGATCGCTGCGGTGATTGACTGCCAGCACCAGATTCAGTGCCACCGCGCCCAGCACCGAGAGCGCAACCTTATCCAGCGGCACGATGAACACCGCCGCCAGCACGATCAGCGCATCGATGCCCATCTGGAAGGTCCCGGCGCGCAGGCCGAAGCGCTCCTGCAGGAACAGCGCGAGGATGTTGACGCCACCGAGGCTGGCGCGGTGACGGAACAGCATCAACAGCCCGACGCCCATGGCGAAGCCGCCGAACAGCGCGGCGTAATAGATGTTCAGCTCGGCAAAGCGAATCCAGTTCGGTGTCAGTTCGGCCAGCAGCGACACCAGACCCACCGCAATGATGGTGCGCAGCGTAAAGCTCCAGCCCATGCGCCAGATCGCCAGTAGGTAGAACGGGATATTGAGCGTGAAGAACACCAGACCGAAGGGCCAGCCAGCGAAATACTTGAGCAGAAACGCCAGACCGACCGTGCCGCCAGTCAATAGCCCGGCATGGCTGTAGAAGGCAATGCCCAACGCCACCATCGCGGTGCCCAGCAGTAGCGCCAGCGCATCCTCCCAGAGCGGATGGCGGACGAAGATCGCGGCGATGGTTTCCGCCTGCTCCGCGTCCTCGCGTTCAGCGTCACGCTGGTTGACGTCCGCGTCCGCTGCGCCACGTTGCACTACGCCACGTTGCACTGCGCCCTGTTTGTCGTTCTGCATGAAAGGTGTCTCGTGAGAAGCGGAGGGAAAGCATAGAAGCTGACGCCAGGCGAGGACTTGGCGTCGGTCAAGGAAGCCTGGGGATGCCTCGGGTCAGCGACGCTGCCAGGTCTCGAAGCGATAGCCGGGCGCCTCGCCCTCGGCAGGATGTGACTGGCTCTCGGTACACTGCCATTCGGCTTCTTCGAAGGCGGGGAAAAAGGCGTCGCCTTCAGGGGCCGCATCGATTCGGGTGAGGTAGAGGCGCTGAGCCTGCCCCGATGCCTGGGCGTAGAGTTGCGCGCCGCCAATCAGCATCAGCTCCTCGACACCCTGCTCGCGCGCCCACTGCTCCGCGCGAACCAGCGCAGCGTCGAGCGTAGTAAAGGTTTCGGCACCGTCGAGCTGCAGGTCCTGCTGGCGGCTGACCACCAGATTCAGCCGACCCGGCAATGGGCGGCCGAGGGAATCCCAGGTCTTGCGCCCCATGATGATCGGCTTGCCAAGAGTCATCGCCTTGAAGTGTTTGAGGTCGGCCGGCAGGTGCCAGGGCATCGTGTTATCGAGGCCGATGACGCGGTTGTCCGCCATGGCCGCGATCATAGCGAGGGGAAGTGAGGTCTGATTCATGGCGGCGAGAATAACAGAGCGCCGGCGGAGCAGTCAGCGCCGCCAGATACACGTCAACAACATCGAACGGTCATCTTCGCTTTACCAAAGCGTCAAGCTATCGTCATTGTGACGCCTCAGGCTTACCGCTCCCCTTCCACGGAGACGCCCACAATGGCCCGCCACAGCCGCCCTACCTTGCGCCACCTGTTTGCCGCCTGCAGCCTGCTGCTGCCGATCGCCGCGTTTGCCGCCACGCCCGACGCCTCGGTCGCTGCCAAGAACGGCCGCGACGAGCCCCATCCGCTGGTCATTGCCCACCGCGGCGCCAGTGGCTACGTGCCCGAGCACACCCTTGCCTCTTACGCGCTGGCCATTCTGCAGGGCGCCGACTATGTCGAGCCGGACCTCGTCATGACCCGCGACGGCGAGCTGGTCGCCCGTCACGACAACGAGCTGGGGTTGACCACCGATGTGTCACAGCACCCCGAATTCGCCGACCGCAAGCGCACGCAAATGGTCGACGGCGTGAAGCTCACCGGCTGGTTCAGCGAAGACTTCACCCTAGCCGAGCTGAAAACCCTGCGCGCCATCGAGCGCATCCCAACGATCCGCCCCGGTAACGCGCGGCTCGACGGCAGCCTGGAAATCCCGACGCTGCAGGAGATCATCGATCTGGTGAAAACCATGCAGCTGAGCGAGCGCCGCCGCATCGGTCTGTACCCGGAAACCAAGCACCCGACGCACTTCCAGAAGCTTGGCCTGGCTATGGAAAAACCACTGGTGCGCGTCCTCCACCGCAACGGCTATGCAGGCCGCAGTGCGCCGGTCTACATCCAGTCCTTTGAAGTGGAAAACCTCAAGACCCTCAGCGGCTTGACGCAGCTGCGCCTGGTCCAGCTGTTTGGCGGTGGGCAGCCCTACGATCAGAAAGTACGTGGCAGCAAACTGACCTATGCGCAGATGGCAACCGCAGAAGGACTGAAGGCCATCTCGCGCTACGCCGCCGGCGTCGGCCCCGAAAAGAGCTACATCATTCCGCGTGACGCCAACGGCAATCTCGGCCAGCCCACCGACTTCGTGCCGAACGCCCACGCCGCTGGCCTGAAGGTGCACCCGTACACCTTCCGCGCCGAGAACGTGTTCCTTCCGGCCAATCTGCGCAACGGCGACTCCCCAACCGAGCGCGGCAATATCGAAGCTGACATACAGGCCTTCCTCGACGCTGGCATCGACGGGCTGTTCATCGATCAGCCGGATATCGCGGTAAAAGTGCGCGGGCAGTAATACCCAGCGCTACCCCGCCCGGCCAGGAGGGCCGGGCACTCCTACGTCCGGATTGTTATGCCAAGTGATCGGCGCTGAGCGAGCGAGTCAGCCGATCACGCCCGCTTGATGCAGCTCGGCCAATTCCGCTTCGCTTTTGCCGAGCACACGGGCGAGCACGCTGTCGGTGTGCTGACCGTGCAGCGGCGGCGCCTTGGCGACAACCGTTGGCGTACGCGAGAAGCGCAGCGGGCTGCGCACCATGCGCACCTCCCCGGCGACCGGATGCTCGGCGCTGATGACGAGGTCGCGGTAGCTTGCCGTTTCCGACTCCAGCGCCTGAGCGACATCCTTCACTTCACCGACCGGAATCGCCTGCGCGCGCAATGCGCCGATCAACGCCTCGTTGTTCCAGCTCGCAAAGGCATCCTGCAGTATCGGGAGCAACACTTCACGGTTCTCGGTGCGGCTCTTGTTCTGGGTAAAGCGTGGGTCGCTGTGGAGATCTGGACGCTTGAGCACGTCCAGACACAGGCGGCGATACTGCTCGTCGTTGCCCACGGCCAAGGCGATGCTGCCATCGGCGGTGTTGAACAGCTGGTAGGGCACGATGCTGGCGTGCGCATTGCCGTAGCGTTGCGGCACCTTACCCGTGTTGAGGTAGCCGGACGCGACATTGGCCAGGAAGTGCAGCGCACTGTCGGACAGCGCGATATCCACCGACTGACCGAGCCCGGACTTCTCGCGCTCGAACAGCGCCGCCAGAATGCCCTGAACCGCATTCATGCCGGTGACCAGATCGATGAAAGCCACGCCCAGGCGCATGGGCTCGCCCTCCTTGTCGCCCGTGATCGACATGAAGCCGCTCTCGGCCTGGATGATGAAGTCGTAGCCAGGCCGGTTTTCCATCGGGTTGCCGCGCCCGTATCCGGTAATCGAGCAATGGATGAGCCGAGGATTGACCGCTGCCAGCGTCTCGTAATCCAGCCCAAGGCGCTTGAGGCTCGCCGGCAGAAAATTTTCGACCACCACGTCGGCCTGCGCGGCCAGATCAAGGATCAGCTGACGCCCCTCGGGTTTACGCAAGTCCACCGCCAGGCTCTGCTTGTTGCGATTGGCGCTGAGGTAGTAGGTGGAGATGGCGGCCTTAGCCGGCGGCATCCAGCTGCGAGTGTCGTCACCCTCCAGGCTTTCGATCTTCCACACCTCGGCGCCGAGGTCCGCCAGGGCCATGGTCGACCAGGGCCCGGCGAGGATGCGTGTCAGATCCAGTACCTTGATGCCTTGCAGAACGCTCATCGACTCTCCTTCTAATCTGTACGGGCAATGGAGTCGAAACTGGCGCAAGCGGGTCGAAACCACAACAGATGGCCTGCAAACATCTGTGCGATTACCGAACCGTTTTTCGTTCATCGGACTCCCGTCAGGGTTCGATCCTTTTAAGGTGACAGCGTCGCCTGATCGCCATCCGCGCAGCCTTACAACAACTACAAGAAGAGAACACCACCATGCCCCTGACTATGAAGCGCACCCTGAGTCTGTTTCTCCTGGCCGCCACGCTCCCCCTCGCCTCGCTGGCCCAGGCCGCCGAATGGCCGACCGACACCGTCCGCCTGGTGGTGCCCTATGCACCGGGCGGGACCACGGACGTCCTGTCGCGCAAGGTTGCCGACCTGCTGCAGCAACAGATCGGCACGGTGGTCGTCGAGAATCGGCCGGGCGCCGGCTCGACCATGGCCACCGGACAACTGGCCCGCGGCGGGCGTGGCGCGGATCACACCATTCTGATGGCGTCTCCGGGGCATACCATCGGCCCGGTGATCTACAAGAAGTTGCCCTACGAGCCGGTGAAAGACTTCAAATTCATCCGTAACATCATCGAAATCCCCAACGTGATGGTGGTTCCGGCCGACAGCCCGTACAACTCGGTAGAAGAATTCATCGAGGCGGCCAAGACCAAGGAGATGACCTTCAGCTCCGCCGGCATCGGCAGCTCGATCCATATGTCCGGCGAGTTGTTCAAGACCATGACCGGCACCCAGATGACCCACGTGCCCTTCCGTGGCAGCGGTGAGGCACTGCCTGCGTTGCTCAGCGGCGACGTCGACGTCTCCTTCGAAAACATGCCGACCGTGCTCTCGCACATTCAGTCCGGCAAGCTCAAGGCGCTGGCTGTGACCTCGAAAGAGACCTCGCCCTACCTGCCGGATGTCGAGCCGCTGTCCAAAATCGGCGCGGACCTGGGCCTGGGCGAATTCGTCACGACCGCCTGGTTCGGGCTGATCGCCGATGACCAAATGTCCGACCATGCCGTCCAGACGCTGCAGACCGCACTGGACAAGGTCATGGACGATCAGGGCTTCAAGGATTTCGCCGCACAGATCGGTGGCGAGCCGGCGACCGAGGAAGGCGATGCTTTCCGTGACTATGTCGCCGAGGACGTTCAGCGCTGGCAGCGTGTAGCTGGTCAGGCCGAGCTGAACTGATCGGAGGCCGGTGATGACCACCGATGCTGCGGTGAGCCGCCCGCGCTGGGCCAATCTCAACACATGGCTGGGCGTGTTCTGGTTGATCGCGGCGCTGGTGTTTCTGTTCTACCTGGTGCCGAACCATATCGACGAAGCCCCCATGGTCGACAATCCCATGCAGTCGCCACGCTGGCTGCCCAGTGTGGCGGGCTGGCTGATCGCGGCGTTGTCGCTGGCGTTGATGGTTGAAGGCTGCTTGCGGCCGCCGGCACGGACCGCCGCCGTCGAATCCGAACGTGCACCAACCCGGCGCTGGCTGCTGATGTTGGCCGGGCTGGGCGCCTATTGGCTGCTGTTCGATCTGCTCGGCGCCATCGTCGCCGGTATTCTCGGCACGCTGCTGCTGTTTGCCGCTCATCCGGTGCGCAAGCCCTGGCTCTATCTGCTGGCGATCGCATTGCCGTGGCTGGTAAGCCTGCTGTTCATCCACGTACTGAATGTCCCGCTGCCTTCCGGCACGCTATGGAACTGACGGCGCCCTTACGCGAGTAACCGAATGGAAGGTTTTTCCGAAGTCCTGGACTTGTTTCTCAGCGTCGACAATTTCATCGCCATCTTCATCGGCGTGTTGATTGGGGTGGTCATCGGCGCGATTCCTGGCCTTACCGCGACCATGGCCGTTGCGCTAGCCCTGCCTTTCACCTTTTCGCTGGAGCCGGTGACGGCGATCCTGCTGCTAGTGGGCATCTACAAGGGCGGCATGTACGGCGGTTCGATCACCGCCATTCTGATCCACACGCCCGGTTCGCCGGCCGCCGCCTGCACGTTGCTCGACGGCTATCCGTTGACGCAGCAGGGCAAGGCGAAGAAGGCGCTGCAGATGGCGCTCTACTCATCATGCATCGCCGATGTGTTATCGAACCTGGCGCTGATCCTTTTCGCCTCCTACCTGGCCAAGGTCGCGCTCAATTTCGGGCCGCCAGAGTTCTTTTGGCTGATCTGCTTTTCGCTGACCATCATCGTCTCCATCGCAGGCGACTCGCCGATCAAGGGTCTGATCGCTGCCAGCTTCGGCGTCATCGTGTCCATGATTGGCATGGATGCGGTGTACGGCAGCCAACGCCTGACCTTCGATAACTACAACCTGATGGACCGGGTCTCCTTCGTGCCGTTGCTGATCGGCCTGTTCGCTATCCCCGAGGTGATCGATTTCTACCTGAAGAAGGCCGGCCCGCATATCCGCGCCGCCTCCAGCGGGGCTGGCCTGACGCTTGGCGAACTCAAATCCAGCCTCGTCACCATCGTGCGCGGCTCCTTTATCGGCGTGATAATCGGCGCCATTCCAGGCGCCGGCGCCACCGCGGCATCATTCATCTCCTATAGCGAAGCCAAACGGCGCTCGGCCAACCGGGCGAACTTCGGCAAAGGCGAACTCGAAGGCGTCGCCGCGGCCGAGTCAGGCAACAACGGCGTGGCCGGCGCAACCCTCATACCGCTGCTGTCGCTGGGTATCCCGGGCGATGTGATCACAGCGATCATCCTCGGTGCTTTCATGATCCATGGGCTGACGCCCGGTCCGGTGCTGTTCCAGGAAAACCTGACGTTGGTCTACGCACTGTTCTGCGGGATCATGCTGAGCTCGGCGGTGCTGCTGTTCGTCGGTCACGGCGTGATCAAGTATTTCTCACTGATCGCCGAGATCCCCAAGGCCATCCTGCTGCCCATCGTGCTGATGTTCTGCGTCTACGGTGCCTTTGCAGTGAACAACAGCCTGTTCGACATCGGCCTGATGCTGCTCTTCGGCGTGATTGGCTATCTGTTCAACCGTACCGGGTTCGCGACAGCGCCCTTCCTCCTCGGCTTCATTCTCGGGCCAATGTTCGAGGACAACCTCAGGCGCACGCTGCTGATCGGCCGCGGCGACCCGATGATCTTCTTCCGCGGGCCGATTACCTGGATCTTCATCGTGCTCACCGGCTTGTCGCTTTTCTTCGCCGTTCGGCGTTATTGGCAGGAGCGAATCCGGGCTCGTTGACCATTTCACCCTTGTGACCGGCAGCGGTTATCCTCAGGGCCGAGCCCTTCTACGAGAAACCGTGTGCCTGCACCTCTCCCAGCCTCACCGAATCCCCTCGACCGTCTCTGGCTGACCGAAGCCGTGCGCCTGCGGGAAGAACATGCCGGCCCGCTCGATGACGCCGAGGCCAACCGGCAAGCCCGTGCGCAAGGTGGGGCACTGCCAGACCTGATCGAGCATCGGGCGCTGTGGCTGGCGCGCCGCGACGGGCTGTTCGACGCGCTGCGTCATTGGCGGCAGGGCGCGAAGCTGGCCGGGTATGCGCTGATGCTACTGGCGCTGGTTACCGGGGCCGGGTTGGCGCTTGCGGCGCTGGGTGACGGAATACGGCCGGTCAATGTGTTCTGGGCACTGGGCAGCCTGCTCGGGCTGAATCTGCTGACGCTGCTGGGCTGGTTGCTGGGCTTTGTCTTCGCGGGCGACGCTAGCGGTGCATTGGGTCGGTTGTGGCTCTGGCTCAGCGAAAAGCTAGCCCGCGACGCCCGCGCGTTGCAGTTGGCGCCAGCCCTGTTGACGGTGCTGGAACAGCGACGGCTCGGGCGTTGGCTGCTGGGGCTGGGCGTGCACGGCTTATGGCTGGTTGCCATGAGCAGCGCCCTGGTGACGCTGCTCGCGCTGCTCGCCACGCGGCGTTACGGCTTTGTCTGGGAAACCACCATCCTTGGCGAAGACGCATTCGTCGGTCTGACGCAGGCGCTCGGCGTGCTGCCATCGCTGCTGGGTTTCAGCGTGCCGGACATGGCGCAGATCCGCGCCAGCGGTGATCTGGCCGACGGAGTAGAAAGCGCGCGTCAAAGCTGGGCGGGCTGGCTGGTTGGCGTGGTGCTGATCTACGGCCTGCTGCCGCGCCTGCTGCTGGCATTGCTCTGCCTGTGGCGTTGGCGACGTGGGCGGGCACAGCTGCGGCTCGACCTGCAACTACCGGCCTACCGGCTGCTGCGTGAGCGCCTTCAGCCGCCCAGCGAACACCTTGGCATCACTGACGCGGCGCCGGCAGAGTTGCATGCACCGAATGCCGGTGCGCAACTGGACGGCAGCGAGGGCGCGGTGCTGGTCGGCATCGAGCTGGACCAGAGCCAACCGTGGCCGCCAAAGCTGCCAAAAACCGTTGCTGATGCGGGCGTGCTGGATGACCGCGAGCAACGTCGGCGACTGCTCGAGCAGCTGACCCGCTTCCCACCGCAACGCCTGGCCATCGCCTGCGATCCGCGTCGTTCGCCGGATCGCGGCACCCTGGCGTTGATCGGTGAGCTGAGCCGTTGCGCGGCCCAGAGCCGTGTCTGGTTGCTGCAACCGCCCGCTGGCGAAGCGCTGGATAGCCATCGGTTGCATGATTGGCATCAGGCGCTCGATAGCCTCGGTCTACCTCATTCGGGCAGCGCACCCATGACTTGGTTGGAGACTGGCCATGATTAAGCTCGGCTCGGTTCCGCTAGAAGCCCGCTTGCTGGCTATCAAATCGGCCGCACGGCAGGGATCGCCAGCAAGCTGGCTCCTACACAAGCAGCGGATGCACGCGGCAGCCACGCAATATGCCGCGTGGCTCGTAAACGCCAACCTGGAGTCGAGGCCATGAGCGCACCTCTAAAACTCGCGCTGGTCGGACACACCAATGTCGGCAAGACCTCGCTGCTGCGCACCCTGACCCGCGACGTCAGCTTTGGCGAGGTCTCGCATCGGCCGAGCACCACCCGCCACGTCGAAGGTGCACGACTGTCCGTCGACGGCGAACCGCTACTGGAGCTCTACGACACGCCCGGCCTGGAGGACGCCATCGCTCTGCTCGATCATCTCGAGCGCATCGAACGCCCTGGCGAGCGCCTCGACGGGCCGGCCCGCACCGCCCGTTTTCTCGATGGCAGCGAGGCGCGCCAGCGCTTTGAACAGGAGGCCAAGGTCTTGCGCCAGCTGCTGGCCAGCGATGCCGGGCTCTATGTGATCGATGCCCGCGAACCGGTGCTCGCGAAATACAAGGATGAGCTGGCGGTGCTGGCCGGCTGTGGCAAGCCGCTGTTGCCGGTGCTCAACTTCGTCGCGCAAACCGGACACCGCGAAGAGCAATGGCGCGAAGCGCTGGCGCGCCTGGGCCTGCACGCGCTGGTGCGCTTCGACAGCGTGGCACCACCGATTGATGGCGAGCGCCGACTCTATGAAAGCCTGGCGCTGCTACTGGAACAGTCGCGGCCCAAACTGCAGCGGCTGATCGACGACCACGAGGCCCAGGCAGCCGCGCGGCTGAGCGAAGGCAACCGGTTGATCGCCGAACTGCTGGTCGATGTGGCCGCTTGTCGCCGCAGCGTTGCGGCGCAGCCAGACCTGGAGCGCGGCGCCATCCGTGAATTGCACGACGCCGTGCGTTCCCGCGAGCAACGCTGCGTCGAAGCATTACTGCGGCTATACGGGTTCCGTCCACAGGATGCGGCGGCCGCCGATTTGCCTCTGCTCGACGGTCGCTGGGGTAATGACCTGTTCAATCCCGAAACGCTCAAGGAGCTGGGCGTCAAGATCGGCGGCGGGATGGCGGCCGGCGCGGCCGCCGGTGCTGGGGTCGACCTCATGGTTGGCGGTATCACCATGGGCGCGGCCGCACTGCTGGGAGCACTTGCCGGCGGCGGAGCGCAGACCGCCAGGCACTATGGCAACCGCCTGTTGGGCAAACTCAAGGGCCAGCGCGAATTGACCGTCGATGATGGCGTGCTGCGCCTGCTCGCTGTACGGCAACGCCAGCTGCTCGTCGCCCTCGCCGCCCGTGGGCACGCCGCAATGGAGGCGATCCGTCTCGACGCACCGGACGACAAGGCCTGGCGCGAGGGTAAGCTGCCTGAGGCCTTGCATCGTTGCCGCGCACATCCGCAATGGTCTTCTCTGAACCCCGGCTCACGCCTGGAGCAATCCGAGCGACAGCAGCAACTGATGGAACTGGTGCGGACTCTGCAGCGCAGCTAAGCCGTTGCGGCAGTCCCTGATGTGCGGAGAGCCATGGGGATTCTGGTGGGCTGAAGCCCACCCTACATGAAGACACCACGCTCGGCCGTAGGGTGGGCTTCAGCCCACCGTAGCGCTACCGCATAAGTGTTTCACTTCCCCTAATGCCTGGACGTTGCCGGGCAGGCAGCCGGCTCCCTGCCCTCACCCACGACTGGCGCCGCCACGCTACCGAAACGCAACGCGCCCAGCGTCGCCAGCATGATCAGCAGCCCGCCGGACCATTCCGTCAGCGTCAATCGCTCCCCCAGCCAGAGCCCGGCGATAATCGCGCCGAACAGCGGCTCGGACCCCATCAACAAAGAAACACGTGTAGCGCTGGTGCGGCCAAGCGCCAGGTTCTGTACATAGAGAGCAAACAACGTGGCGAAGGCCACCAGGTACAGGGTCGCGGCCCAGAATGCCGGACTCTGCGGCAACGTCAGCAAGCCACCCGGCAGTGATAGGCCCAGTAGCAGACAACCCAACATCACAACCCCGCTTTGCACCGCCGTCAGTGCGAGCGGCGGCACCTGCTGATCAGCTGTCAGCCGTCGCGTCAGGCACACCAGCACGGCGCGCAATACTGCGGCTGCTAACATCAGCCCATCCCCCGGGTTGAGCGAGATTGCCATGCCTCCGGTCAGCAGCCAGACGCCGACCAACGACAGGGCACAAGCCACAAACAACAGGTTGCTCGGGCGCTGACGCACCATCGCCCATTCCACGAAGGGCGTGAACACCACGCACAGGCTGATGAGAAAGGCCGCGTTGCTGGCGGTGGTGAGCATCACCCCCCAGGTTTCGCAGAGAAAGATCCCCAGCATCACCAGGCCCAGCGGTAAGCCCGGCCGAATCGCGCGCAACCCATCCCCGCGCAGCTGCGGCAACAGCAGAACAAAGGTCAGCCCGAAGCGGATCGCCAGAAATCCCAGCACCGGATAGAACCACAGGGCCTGCTTGGCCACCGCGTAGCTGCTGCCCCAGATGATCGCCACCATCAGTAGCATGGCATCGGCCAGCCAGAGATTGCGTTGTGTGACACCGCGCCAGTCGTGCATGCCCATCACCCCTCTTCAGATCGAGGCGATTGTCCATTGATACGCTGAGGTCGATAATCCAGTGATTCAGCAAAGGACTTGTTCGCCATGAGAACGAATTACAGGACAACGCTGTTACCGGGAATGGCAGTGTTCGTGCGCGTGGTGGAAGCCGGCAGCTTCTCCGCCGCCGCCCGGCAGCTTGGCACCACCGCTTCGGCAGTGAGCCGCCAGGTCGCGCGGCTGGAGCAGGAGTTGTCGTTGCGGTTGCTGGAGCGCACAACACGGCAGCTGCGATTGAACGAAGCCGGCAGTGAGTTCTACGCCCATTGCAGGGCAATGCTCGACGCTGCCGAGCAGGCGCTGGCCATCGGCGAACGCCTGATGAGCCGCCCCCGCGGGCTTGTGCGCCTGAGCGTGCCAAAAGCCTACGGAAAGTTTGTCATCAGTCCGCTGATGCCGAATTTCCTGCACCGTTACGCCGATGTCGACGTGCAACTGCACATCAGCGACCAGAGCCCCGACCTGATCGAGGATGGCTTCGACCTGCTGGTGAAAGTCACCGACCAACCACCAGAAGGCCTCGCCGGCAAACCGCTTGGGCCGGTACGCCAGCTGCTCTGCGCGAGCCCGCACTACCTGCAACAGCAAGGCACGCCGCAGCATCCGCAGGAATTGCTCAGACACAGCTGCATGTTTCTGGGTGAAAACGCTGGCGACAACCGTTGGCATTTCAGCAACGGCGATCAGCAGGAAGTAGTGACGGTGCGTGGCCGCTATATCAGCAATCACAGCGAAGCGCGGCTGGATGCAGCGGTAGGGGATATCGGTATCACGGTGCTGCCGCAATTCACGGCGGCGCAAGCGCTGGCGGAGGGGCGCTTGCGCGAAGTGCTGCCGCAGTGGCGCTACACCGGCTCGTATCAGGGCGCGGCCTGGCTCCTGTGGCGACAGAACCTGCACCTGCCGCCGAAGCAGCGGGTGCTAATTGACTACCTAAGCGAGGCGCTGACCACGAGCTAAGCACCATACCGATATGTGACGGCTACTGCGGCGTGCCGCCTCTAGCGCAAAGGTAGCCAGAGCACCGAGCGGCCTTTGGCTCTTGGTGGGCTGAAGCCCACCCTACAATCTGGAAAACGAGCTCCCGTAGGGTGGGCTTCAGCCCGCCAGGGCAGTCACAGCGCCCGGCGTTTCCCCAAAAAGGATCAGTCGCGCTTGGCGACTTCCTCGGCCATGCGCGTAAGGCCCAGGTGACGCACGTCGGTGCCGCGCACCAGATAGATCACCATTTCAGCAATGTTGCGCGCGTGGTCGCCGATACGTTCCAGCGAGCGCAGCACCCAGATCACGCTGAGTACGCGAGAAATCGAGCGAGGGTCTTCCATCATGTAGGTGACCAGTTCGCGCAGCGCAGTCTTGTATTCGCGGTCGACCGTCTTGTCGTACTGCGCCACCGACAGCGCCAGCTCGGCGTCGAAGCGGGCGAAGGCATCCAGTGACTCCTGCACCATCCGACGTACCTGATCACCGATATGGCGGACCTCGACATAGCCGCGTGGCGACTCGCCGTCTTCGCACAGTTCGATGGCACGACGGGCGATCTTGGTCGCTTCGTCACCGATGCGCTCCAGATCGATGACCGACTTGGAGATGCTAATGATCAGGCGCAGATCGGAGGCCGCTGGCTGGCGGCGCGCGAGAATACGAATGCACTCTTCGTCGATGTCGCGCTCCATATGGTTGATCTGATCATCCACGTCGCGCACCTGCTGCGCGAGCCCGGAATCGGCATCGATCAGCGCAGTAACCGCATCGTTGACCTGCTTTTCCACCAGGCCACCCATGGCCAGGAGATGGCTGCGCACCTCTTCCAGCTCGGCGTTGAACTGCTGGGAGATGTGTTGGGTGTGGCTGTCTTTGCTGATCATCTGTTTCGCTCCGAGGAGGCTGCCGCTAGGCGGCTCTGGTGCGCAGCGCACCTGAAAAATTGTCGAGTTAACGTTGAGGCCCTTGGGAAATCTTCACTGGTGCGGAGGGCGCGCGCTGACAGTACGAGTAGTACGGCAAGCGCGCCCGACAAAGCCAGAGGAGATTTCCCATGGCATCAACCGTAGCGGCCGGTGATGTAGTCTTCGGTCTGCTTCTTTTCGGGATTGGTGAACAGCGTGTCGGTGTCGCCGTACTCGATCAGCTTGCCCATGTACATGAACGCGGTGTAGTCGGACACCCGCGCGGCCTGCTGCATGTTGTGGGTGACGATGACGATGGTGTACTTGGCCTTGAGCTCGTAAATCAGCTCTTCGACTTTCAACGAGGAAATCGGGTCGAGCGCCGAACTCGGCTCGTCCAGCAGCAGCACTTCGGGTTGCACGGCGATGGTACGGGCGATAACCAGACGCTGCTGCTGACCACCGGAAAGGCCGAGGGCCGATTCGTGCAGGCGGTCCTTCACTTCTTCCCACAGCGCGGCGCCCTTGAGCGCCCATTCGACGGTCTCGTCCAGCACGCGCTTCTGCTTGATGCCCTGGATGCGCAGGCCGTAGACGACGTTCTCGTAGATGCTCTTGGGGAACGGGTTCGGCTTCTGGAACACCATGCCGACGCGACGACGCAGGTCGGCGACGTCCTCACCCTTGCGGTAGATGTTGTGGCCATCGAGGTTGATGGCGCCTTCGATACGGCAGCCGTCGACCAGATCATTCATGCGGTTGAAGCAGCGCAGCAGAGTCGACTTGCCGCAACCGGACGGGCCGATAAAGGCCGTCACACGTTGGCGCGGGATGTTCATGCTGACGTTGTACAGCGCCTGCTTTTCGCCGTAGTAGAGGCTCAGGTCAGGCACTTCGATGGCCACGGCTTCGTTGGCCAGGCTCAGCGCCCGCTTGTCGCGACCCAGCGCCGAAATGTCGATGGAATGCGTCTTTGCTTGTGACATGGATGTCTCCGTATCGCTGGAGGCTAGAAGCTCGGGCTGCGATCGTTGCAGCGCCGGGCCACCAGCGGGTCTGTCGGCTATTAGTGGTCGAGCGCTTTGTATTTTTCGCGCAGATGGTTACGGATCACGACGGCCGAGAGGTTCAGCGTCGCGATCACCAGCACCAGCAGCAGCGCCGTTGCATAGACCAGCGGCCGCGCCGCCTCGACGTTGGGGCTCTGGAAGCCGACATCATAGATATGAAAGCCCAGGTGCATGATCTTCTGATCCAGGTGCAGGTAGGGGTAGTTACCGTTGAGCGGCAGGCTCGGCGCCAGCTTGACCACACCCACCAGCATCAAGGGTGCGACCTCGCCGGCGGCACGGGCCACGGCGAGAATCAGGCCGGTCATCATCGCCGGGCTGGCCATCGGCAGGACCACTTTCCACAGCGTCTCGGACTTGGTCGCACCCAGCGCCAGCGAGCCTTCGCGGAGAATACGCGGAATACGGGCCAGGCCTTCCTCGGTGGCCACGATGACCACCGGCAGCGTCAGGATCGCCAGGGTCAACGATGCCCACACCAGGCCTGGAGTGCCGAACACCGGCGCCGGAGCTGCTTCGGGGTAGAAGATCTGATCAAGCGAACCACCCAGGACGTAGACGAAGAAGCCCAGGCCGAACACGCCGTAGACGATCGAGGGAACCCCGGCGAGGTTGTTGACCGCGATGCGGATGATGCGGGTCAGCAGGCCTTGCTTGGCATATTCACGCAGGTAGACCGCCGCAATCACGCCGAACGGGGTGACGATCACCGCCATGATGATGGTCATCAGCACGGTGCCGAAAATTGCCGGAAAGATGCCGCCTTCGGTGTTCGCCTCACGTGGTTCGTCACTGACGAACTCCCACACCTTGGCAAAGTAGAAGCCTAGCTTGTCGAGCGTCGACATGGCGTTCGGGCGGTAGGCACGGACGATCTTGCCGAGGCTGATCTCCTTTTCCTGACCGTCCATGGTGCGCATGGTGATGCTGTCGCGATTGAAGCCTGTGTAGAGCGCGACCAGCTCGCTCTCGAGCGCCTTGTATTCGGCGTCCCACTGCGCCCGCTCGGCATCGAGTTCGGCCTGTGCGGCCGCATCGAGCTTATCGTCCAGCTCCAGCTTGCGGGTCTTCAGACGCAGGCGTTCCAGGCCATGGTTGATGCGACCGATGTCGACCTTTTCCAGCTTGGCGATCCCGGCATGCAGGCTGTCGATGCGGTCAATGCGCTTTTGCAGCTCTGGCCATGCGGCATCGCCCTCGGCCACCAGTTGACCGCCTTCTTTGACGTTCAACAGCTCGCCATAGAAGTTGCCCCACTCGCGGCGCTCCAGCGCCACCAGATCGGCCGGCTTGCGCTGATTGCTCAGCCACTCGCCGACGACCCAGGAGAAGTCCGCACCGTAGACCTCGCGGTTACCGACCTTGAGCAGCTCACGGGTCATGAACTCGCCGCCTTCGACGTCCACCGGCAGCCCACTGGCCGCCAGACGTGCACGCGGCACTTCTTCAGCCTGCACCACTTCGCCAGCCATCACCCGCGGCTGCGATCCCGGCACTTGGTAGTCGGCGACGATCACATCGTCCGGCCAGAAATGCTCGAGGCCGCGCACGGCGATTACCGCCAGCAGGCCGAGGGTCATGATCACGGCGATCGCCACGGCGCCCGCGTTCATCCAGACCCAGGGGCTGCCGCTCTTGATCCAGGTTTTCAGCGAATCCTTTTTCACGGATCGATACCTTTGTCGAAAACTTGTCGCAGCCGTCACCGGCTGCGTTCTTTATTACAGGCTGGCGTACTTGAGGCGCAGGCGCTGGCGGATCAGCTCGGCCAGGGTGTTCATCACGAAGGTGAACATCAGCAGCACCATCGCGGCGAGAAACAGCACGCGATAGTGAGTGCTGCCCACTTCCGATTCGGGCATTTCCACTGCGACGTTGGCCGCCAGGGTGCGCATGCCTTCGAAGATGTTGGCTTCCATGATCGGCGTGTTGCCGGTGGCCATCAGCACGATCATGGTTTCGCCCACGGCGCGGCCCATGCCGATCATCAATGCGGAGAAGATGCCGGGACTGGCGGTCAACAGCACCACGCGGGTCAGCGTCTGCCAGGGCGTGGCGCCGAGTGCCAGGGAACCTAGCGTGAGGCTGCGCGGCACACTGAACACGGCGTCTTCGGCAATCGAGTAGATCGTCGGGATCACCGCGAAGCCCATTGCGATGCCAATCACCAGAGCGTTGCGCTGGTCGAAGGGGATGCCCATGTCGTTGGACAGCCACAGGCGCATGTCACCACCGAAGAACCAGTTTTCCAGGTATCCGCTGATGGCCAGGGAGCCCCAACCCACCACAAGGATCACCGGTATCAGCAACAGCGCTTCCCAACCATCCGGCACGCTCAGGCGAATGTTTTCCGGCAGCCGGCTCCAGAACCAACCGGCGAAGAGAATCGCCACTGGCATCAGCAGCAGCAGGCTGAAAATGCCGGGCAGGTGGTTTTCCAAATAGGGCGCGAGGAACAAGCCGGCAAAGAAGCCGAGGATGACCGTTGGCAGCGCCTCCATCAGTTCGATCACCGGCTTGACCTTGCGGCGTAGCGTCGGCGCCATGAAATACGCGGTATACAGCGCGGCGCAGATCGCCAGCGGAGCGGCCAGCAGCATCGCGTAGAACGCCGCCTTGAGCGTACCGAACGCCAGTGGCGAGAGGCTCAGCTTGGGCTCGAAGTCACCGGTAGCCGACGTGGACTGCCAAACGTAGTCCGGCTCCGGGTAACTTTCGTACCAGACCTTGCCCCAGAGCGCGCTCCAGGAAATCTCCGGGTGCGGATTGTCGATCACGAAACGCTGCAGCTGGTCACCTGATTCGACCAACAGGCGCGTGGCCCGAGGCGACATGGCGGCGACGGCAGCGCCCTCTGCGACCTGCTCGGTCAGCAGCTCGCGATGAGCCGTGCTGTGGAAGATGCCCAGAGTGCCGGCGCTGTCGAGGGCAAGGAAGCCCTTGCGGCGCTCTTCGGGAAGAATTTGTGTGATCGGTTGATCGGCCAGCTGAAAGTTGCGCACGTTCTTCAGTTCAGGCTGACCGTCGTTGCTGCGCACCATGAACCACTGACCGATGCTGCCATTCGAGTCGCCGACCATCAGCGAGATGCCGCCCAGCAGCGAGGCTACCGTGGTGATCTCGCCTTTGCCGCCAAGTAGCTTGTAGCGACCGTTGAGTTGCTTGCGGCGCAGATCGAAGACATCAACGCTGGCGCGACCGCTCACGGCGAACAACCACATGTGCCGCGGGTCGATGCGCAGCGCCTTGATTGGCTCGGAGAGTTGCGGCAGATCCATCCGCTCCTCTTCAAGGCTTTTTTCACCGGTCATCAAATTTTCAGTGGAGACGATTTTCAAGGCATGCAACGCGCCATTCGTAGCGCCTGCGACCATCAGGGTCGAGCCGTTGAGACTGATGCCTGCATGCTCGATGGGCCGCCCTTGCGGATCAAGGTTCAGCGGTTGTTCACCGAAGGGGTAGTCCAGCTGCGGCGTGATGGTCTTCTTGCCTTCCGGGTAGCTGACTTTGTAATTGTGCTCTGCAACCAGCACTTGGCCGTTGCTCAGCCCCAGCACCATGCGGCGATTGCCCGGCGTGTCCTGGCCGACCGAGACGATCTGGCTGCCAGCCGGCAGCGGCAACTCTACGGTACGCAGCAGGTCGCCAGTGGGTACGCTGAAGAAACGAACGGCTCCGTCGCTACCCAGACGCATCGCCACCTTGTTCTGCTCTTCCACGGCCAGCAACAGCGGCTCGCCGGCATCGGCCAGCCAGGCCGGCTGCTGCACTTCACGCGCCTCCAGTTCGGCGCCCTGAAACATGGGCGCTACGACCTGCGCGAGATAGAAGAAAATCAGGGTGATGGCGCCAAGCACGGCGAGGCCGCCAATGGAGACATACCAGCGCGCCAGCTTGTCTTTTAATGCGCGGATACGGCGCTTGCGCTGCAGGGCCGGGGTGTTGAAATCCAGCCGCTGCACATCGGAATTCGCGCTCATGGTCTCGATATCGTTCATGCGAAGGTTCCTGGCCACTCAGGCCGCTTAAACTGCTGCGCCGTTGGCGCGAGTCGTTTCCTGGCTTGATGGCCGGTCGGGCGCCTAATTTAATGCAGCCGTGTGACAGAAAAATTACAGCGAGGTGACGTGACAACGCCCACCGGCGCAAGAAGCGTGGTGGGCGTCGAACTCAAGCCTTGCAGCGGTCGCTGCAGGCCTGAACGCTGCTGGGTTTAGTCGTTCTGCAGACCCAGGTCGCTAAGGGTCTTGTCGACCACTTTCTTCGGCAGCGGGATGTAGCCGTCCTTGACCACGACTTCCTGGCCCTGCTTCGACAGCACAAGCTTGAGGAACTCGGCGTCGATCGGGCTCAGCGGCTTGTTCGGCGCCTTGTTGACGTAGACGTAGAAGAAGCGTGCCAGCGGGAACTTGCCAGCCAGAGCGTTCTCTTCGTTGGCTTCAAAGGCTTCGCCACCCTTGGACAGGGGCACAGCGCGGACGCTGGAAGTCTTGTAGCCGATGCCTGAGTAACCGATGGCGTTCAGGGTGCTGGAGATCGACTGCACCACCGAAGCGGAGCCCGGCTGCTCGTTGACGTTAGGCTTGAAGTCACCCTTGCACAGCGCTTCTTCCTTGAAGTAGCCATAGGTACCGGAAACCGAGTTACGACCGAACAGCTGGATCGGCTTGCTCGCCCACTCGCCGGTCAGGCCGACGTCACCCCAGGTGGTGATGTCCTTTTCGCCACCGCACAGGCGGGTGCTGGAGAAGATCGCGTCGACCTGCTCGATATCCAGGCTCTTGATCGGGTTGTCCTTGTGGACGAACACGGCCAAGGCGTCGATAGCGACCGGCACAGCAGTCGGCTTGTAGCCGTACTTCTCTTCGAAGGCCTGGATTTCGTTGTCCTTCATCGGACGGCTCATCGGGCCGAGGTTGGCCGTGCCTTCGGTCAGCGCGGGCGGTGCGGTGGAGGAGCCGGCGGCCTGAATCTGGATGTTGACGTTCGGGTAGCTGCGCTTGAAGTCTTCAGCCCACAGAGTCATCAGGTTGGCCAGGGAGTCGGAACCGACGCTGGACAGGTTGCCGGATACGCCGGAGGTCTTCTCATAGGTCGGCAGTGCTGGATCAACCGCGGCCACTGCGTTGGCAGCGCCTACACCAGCGGCAACAAAGGTCAGGGCCGCCATCAAACGATTCAGTTTCATTCCATGCTCCTAGCAGGGGTGTGTCAGTGTTTGGAACGGGGGCCATTGTCTGCAGGCCGTGTGAACACTCTATGAACTGAATATGACAATCTGGTGACGATACTGAACTTTAGGCCTGCCCGGTCGCTGTGACTATCTACAGCCGCTATACTCGCCCCCGCCCGCACTGCTGCGGGCTTTTCGCGCAAGAAAAACAAACGCGCCGCGAGTCCGACCGATGAACGAATACGAACAGGAAGATCCAATCCCGCAGGGCGACCTGGCCTTGCAGCTGACCGCCCTGCCGCGTGAGACCAACGGTTTCGGCGATATTTTCGGGGGCTGGCTGGTATCACAGATGGATCTGGCCGGCACCGCCATGGCCAGCCGCGTCGCCGCCGGTCGTGTGGCAACGGTGTCCATCGACCGCATGGCCTTCATGGTGCCGGTGGCAGTCGGCGCGCAGCTTTCGTTCTACACCCAGACGCTGGATGTCGGCCGCAGCTCGATCCGCATGCTGGTGGAAGTGTGGAGTGATGACCCGCTGTCCAGCGAGTGGCGCAAGGTCACCGAGGCGGTATTCGTCTTTGTCGCCATTGATGGCAGCGGCCGCACCCGCCCGGTCACGCCACGCCGCTGAAAGCCGATCAGCGCACCACGTAGCGGTTTTTTCCGGCCTGCTTGGCTTGGTACAACGCCGAATCGGCGGCCTGATAGAGTTGTTCGGCGGTCTGCCCTGGCTGCCACATCGCAATGCCAATGCTCGTTGTGGCGCATGCGCTCTGAGCTGATGCCGGATGAGGGATGGCACGTTCAGCGAGTTCAGACAGAAGCTGCGCCGCGATGGCCTGCGCCGAGCTCTCATCGCAATTGAGCAGCAACAACGCGAACTCTTCCCCCCCGACCCGGGCTGCCAGATCCATCGGCCGCCGGGAGAAACGGCCCAGTAAGTCGCCGAAATCGCGGATCAGCGCATCGCCGGCCGGGTGTCCCAGACTGTCGTTGTAGGCTTTGAAGTTATCCAGATCCAGGAGTAGCAGCGCGAGCGGCTGGCGGTCCCGACGGGCTTGCAAGAGCGTCTGCCGCAGAGCTGCATCAAAGCTACGGCGGTTCGCCAGACCAGTCAGCGAGTCGTGCTGCGCGACCCAGCCGAGCAGCTGGCGTACCAGGAATTGCTCACGCTGCGAGTATTCATGGATGTAGCGACTGATTGCTCCGATCGTCAACAGCAACACGTAATAGCTGACCGAGATCCAATGCACCTGCATTTCGCTGGAAGAGAGGATGAGCGCGGCCATCAAGATATCGATCAGGATGATCGACGCCGCACTAATCAGCGCTCGCCAGAAGGTGATGCCGAGAAAGAAGAACGAACAGACGATCAACAGCCCAGCACCGTAGCGGAACGCCAGTTCCGTCTGGGAGACTTCGTAATGGATATCGATGCGCGCCGCAACGATCCCAACCAGCACCAGCAGCAACGGAAACAGTCGGTTGGCAACCAGCCGGACCCGCCGGTGAAAGACCGACATGAGCAGGATCGCTACACCCGGCGCCATTTCCACCAAACGCAGCAGGGTCAACTCGCGCAGCCACCTCGGGTCAGACCCGGCATATAGCTGCCGTTCGGCATAGTGATAACCGGCCACCACCAACAGCAAAAGGCAGGCACCCAGCACTTGCGCAAAGCGCGCCTGACGCCCCAAATAACGGCGAAATTCGCTTTCCAGGTCAGGTGCAAACAGCAGGCCACGAAAGCCTGCCAGCAGCTGCCTGCCATGCGGGGTATCGCGGAAATCTTCGGCAGACTGCTGTTCTAGGGGCTGCATCGACGTTGCTCAGGTGATGGCGCGGGCAATGATATCACTTAGACATTACCTCGACGGCTTTCCCGATGAACGTGCCAGCAACCGTTCCGGGGCAGATAAATCCGCATCGCTCGTCTCTTGCCGACGCCTTCACGAGACTCCACTATCGAGTCACCTGCACTGTTGGATGTATCGCGTGACCAGCCTTCTGCTCGCCCTATGGCCTCTGTTTGCCCTGATCATTGCCGGCTACTTTCTGCGCCTGCGCGACTTTCCCAACGAAGCCTTCTGGCCTGGCGCCGAGCGGATCAACTACTTCGTGCTGTTCCCGGCGCTGCTGTTCAGCAGTCTGGCCACCGCACCTTTGGACAACCCGGCGCTGCCCCGCTTGGCTGCGGCCGTGTTGCTGGCTCTGGGATTGGCGTGGGTCGTACTGCTGATCATGAAGCGCCTGCGCGGCTGGTCGGCGGCGCGCTTCGGCGCCTTTGCCCAGGGTGCCCTGCGTTTCAACACCTATCTGGGCCTTGCGGCTGTCGGCAGTCTGTTCGGCCAGGAGGGCCTGGCCATGGCCGCGCTGATGCTGGCGTTGATGGTGCCAACCGTTAACGTGATGTCGGTCTGGGCGCTGACCGCTGAACGCGGCGTCAGCGCGCGCGGCCTGCTGCTGCCGATCGCGAAAAACCCCTTGATCGTCGCCTGCGTCACGGGCGCCCTGGTCAACCTGTCCGGGTTCGGCCTGCCTGGCGGCACTGACCGGCTGCTGGGTCTGCTGGCAGCGGCCAGTTTGCCCTTGGGTTTGCTCTGTGTCGGCGCCGCCTTGAAGCCGAAGGAACTCGGAGGCGAAATTCCTGCGCTGGGCTGGAACAGTGCTGTGCGCCTTCTGGCAGTGCCGCTACTGGCCTACGCCGTCGCTCGCTTGCTCCAATTGCCTGTCATGGAAACCACCATCATCGTCCTGTTCTTTGCCCTGCCCACAGCGCCTACCGCCTACGTGCTAACCCGGCAGCTCGGTGGTGACAGCCACCTGATGGCCGGCATCATCACCCTGCAAACACTGCTCGCTGCGGCCAGCCTGCCGCTGGTGCTGACACTGCTCGAACGCTGAAAACCGTGACCGAGCGCCAGCCATCGCGGCCGTTATCGCGCTGTCGTGGTGCGGCGTTCCACTGGAACGCTGTCGGCAGCGAACGACTCGATCAAGCGCTGATAATCGCCACTGTCCTGAAGGGCTCTAAGTCCTTGGTCGAACCGCTCGATCAGCTGTCCGGCGTCCGGTCGGCTGCGGGGGACGATGAGGTGAATCGTCTGACGGCTCAACACCGAATCGGAAACATGAAAACGCCGCCGATCCACTTCGGTTGATTGCACGGCGTGGACGCCCAGCAGACGATCAGCCAAAAACACATCATCTCGGCCAAGCAGTAGCAACAACGCACACTCGCTCAGGCTCGGCGGCGAATGTCGGACCAGTACACCCCGATCAACCAGTGCCTGGACTCCGGCAGGCAGCTGCCAGCCCAGCGGGTGGCACAGCCGCCGGCCGCTGATGCCGGCAAGGTCATTGACTTCGACTGAATCCGTGGCGCGACTGAACAGATGTTGCTCGGAAACGTAGAGCGGCGCCGAGTAGAGGAAATCATGCTCGCGCTGCTCCGCACGGATATAGGGAAAAGTCGCGTCGTATTCGCCGCGAAGGGTCATCAGATAGCCCCGATTCCAGGGCTGCCAGGCAAGCGACGAGGCCAATCCGCTGCGCTCGAGCGCAGCCTGTGCGACCGCCGAGAGCATGCCGCCCCGAGGCAGTGCGCGATCAGTGAGCGGGGCGTAGTCATCGCCCGTCACCAGGCGCACATCCGCGGCATGTGCCCCCAGACTGACCGCCAGGCTCAGCAGAGCGCCTCGGCTACAAAATCCTTTCATCACCACCTTTGCCATCCTTGCGAAAACGAATGAAGCGCAACCTAGCGAATATCAAAGCCACCAACTATCAGCGCATCGGGTGCCGCTAGCGGACGACCTGGCCGCGCGACAATCGCAACAGCAGCAATGCCATGCCCACTCCAGCGGCGATCAGCACCAGTGTCGGGCCCAGATAGCCGACCAGCTCCTGCAGCCAGGCGAGCAGGTGGCGAACGATGAGCAGGTTCAGGTTTGGCCCCGCTGCGTCCGCATCAAGCCGATAGGCGCCCGCCAGCCAAATGTCATAGGCGGACCTCAGCGGCAGCAGCGTCAGTGGCAGCAACACCAGGCACACCCAGTAGCCGCTGCGCCGCCTTGGCCCCAGCAGCCCCCAGGGCCGGTAGGCCGCGCGGATCAGCTGGAAGAAACAGAGGCTGTAGTAAGCGATTAGCAACAAGACGAACGCGCCACTCCAGGATGGGGCAATCCAGAGTTCACGCACCACGACTCCAGTGAACGACAAGCTGAGCAGGCCACAGACCAGAAGAAAGAAGGTTTTCATCGCATGTCCCGGTTGTCGGTTATCGGTTGACGGCGAATCCACATCGAAACAGAAACCGAACGTGGATACGCGCAACCGTTTCACGAAACTGGCCGCGATGCGCAGCGATCATGCTCACTACGAGCGGCGGCGCACGCATCAGAACAGGCTGAGCTGATCGCCCGCCGGCTCGCTGGCCGGCTTCGGCAGGCCATCCCCCTCGCCTGTGCGCTTCGTGTCGCCTAGGCTCAGCCTTTCAGCTAGTCCGGCCGCGCGCTCGGCGCGGGTGCTTACGGCCTCGCCCAGACGCACCGGCAGCGCCCAAAGCTCCACCTTGCGCTTGGCACGGGTGATGCCGGTGTAGAACAACGAGCGCGTCAGCAGCGGGCTAGGCTGTTCCGGCAACGCCAGCAGCACCTCGGCGAATTCCGAGCCCTGGCTCTTGTGCACGGTCATGGCGAAGGCGCTGTCGTGGCTCGGCAACCGTGCCGGGGCGAAGCCGCGATAGCCCTCGTCCCCTTCGAAGAACACCCGCAGGCCCTGCTCGGTTTTAAGGCACAGGCCAATATCGCCGTTGAACAGGCCCAGAGCGTAGTCGTTCTGCCGGACCATCACCGCGCGGCCGGGGTACCAGCGTTCGCGCGCCGGCACGCCGAGGCGACGCTTGAAGCGCGCCTCCAGCGCCTCGTTGATGCCGGTGACGCCAAAGGCGCCCTCGCGCTGGGCAGTCAGCGCGCGGAAACCGTTGAAGGCCTCGAATGCGGCGGACGGCTCGGCCTGGCGCGCGGCCTGCAGATAGGGCGCGTAGCCCTGCTCGAGCCGCTCGATCAAGGCGGTCGGGCTGGGCGTCGCGTTCCAGGCGAGATCCGCACGGCCTTCCTGCAGCAGCGCGACGGTGCCTTTCGCATCGCCCGCGTTGATTCGCCGCGCCAGCTCACCGATGCCGCTGTCACCTGCGAAGCGGTGGCTGTGGGTGAGCAGGACCACCGCATCGCCCAGGCGCGAGCGCGGCGTCTCGATGGGAACATGCTGCCCGGTAATGCGTTGCAGATCGGCCGCGGCCTGGCTATCGAACCCTCGGCCTTCACAGAGTTCGGCGAACACCGCGCCGGCTTCCACGGCGGCCAGCTGGTCTTTGTCGCCGAGCAGAATCAGCCGCGCTTTGGGCGGCAGCGCAGCGACCAACTTGGCCATCAGCGCCAGGTCGACCATAGATGCCTCGTCCACCACCAGGACGTCCAGCGCCAACGGGTTAGCCGCGTCATGCCGTACTTTCGGGCTGTCGCCGCGGCTGCCGAGTAGGCGGTGCAGTGTGCGCGCCTCGTCCGGCAGGGCGTCCTTGACGGCATCACTGACCGGCAGATCAGCCTTGGCGTTGCGGATCGCTTCGGCCATGCGCGCCGCCGCCTTGCCGGTGGGGGCCGCAAGGCCGATGGCCAGGCGCCCGCCGCCGGGCTGTTCCAGCAGTGCCGCCAGCAGGCGCACCACCGTGGTGGTCTTGCCGGTGCCGGGGCCGCCGGAGATTACCGCCAGGCGCCGCCGTACTGCCTGGGCCGCGGCGAGGCGCTGCCAATCGGGGCTTTGCTGGTTGAAAGCGAACAGGCGCGCCAGGCTGTCGCTCAGTTGTTTTTCATCCACTGCTGGCGCATCCGCCGCGCGGGCCAGCAGTTGTTCGGCCAGCTGCTGTTCGTATGCTTGATAACGGGCCAGATAGAGCCGATTCCCCATGAGGATCAAGGGCGCGTAATCGCCTGGCGCGCCGACCAGGGGAGAGGCTTCCAGCTGTTCGCGCCAAGTTGCGAGCGGCGGCAGGCTTAGGTCGACTTCGGGCCAGGGGCGCTTGCCCGCCAGGCGTTCGAGCGGCAGACAGACGTCGCCGGAGGCCAGGGCCTCGCAGCAAAGCGCGGCGGCGAGCAGGACCATGTCAGGCGTGTCCGGCTCGAGGCGCTGCAAGCTGGCGACGAAAGCGCGCTCCAGTGGGCCGAACGGCAGGTCTGAAAGCAATGCCATCACACATCCCTCCACGCGGGCGGGGTCAGGCAGCACTTCAGCATGGAGCAGACAGCGGCCCGCCTTAGCCAATGAAGGCCATCGTTAAAGTGGTGGGCTGAAGCCCACCCTACAGCGCTGATATTGACCGTAGGAGCCAGCTTACTGGCGATGCTTTGTCCATTCCCCCGGATCGCCAGCAAGCTGGCTCCTACAAAAGCGGGCGATTTCCCATAGCGAGAGAGGGCTACTGCGAATCTAAGGCGCATCATCTCCCCTCCTCGAACAGATGGTCCAATGCATCGAGCACGGCATCGTCCGGCCTCGCGAAGTACACATGCCCGCCTCGGACATCCCCCGCAGGACTAGCCTGTAGGGTGGGCTTCAGCCCACCGATATGCTCAGTTGGATAAGCGCGCTGAACTGACGCAAATTGCAATCCGACGATTTCTACAAGCCCCACATGCATCACCGCCCCTCCTCGAACAATCGATCCAGCGCATCGAGCAGCGCATCGTCCGGCCGCGCGAAATACACGCCGGCTTCAGGCATGCCCCGCAGGAAGAGGTAGTAGGCGCCGCCGAGCTGCTCGTCGCGGAAATCCGCCAGCCGCTGGCGCAGGAAGCGGCGCAGCGCCACCAGATAGATCAGGTATTGCAGGTAGTAATGCTCGCCGGCCAGGGCCTGTAGCAGCCGCTCACCACCGTAGTAGCTGGCATCCGGGCCGAGCCAGTTGGATTTGTAGTCAGCGATGTACCAGCGGCCGTCGTGCTCGAAGGTCAGGTCGATGAAGCCCTTAAGAAAGCCCTTGAGGCTGTCGAATTCCAGCCGCGCCGCCGCCTCGCGCAAGGGTTCGGCGAGGCCGTTGGCCGGATCGACCAGCAACGTGCGCAGCCGCGCCACGTCCAGGTCCCGTACCGGGAAGGTGAAGCCCAGTTCCGGCAGGCGTCTGGCCGATTGCAGCGCGGCGAGGGTCAGGCCGGCGCCATCCATATCGGTGTCGAGCACCTTTTGCAGATGGCTGATGGCGATTTCCTTCCACTCCAGCGGCAGTCCGTAGGCCTGCAAAGCGGGTTCGACCAGCGCCTCCAGATCGCCTTTTCCACGCGCCCAGTCTTCGAGGATGGCGTGCAGGCAGGTACCGGCCCGAGCGCCACGGGGGAAGGCGAAGAATCCACTGCCCGGCTCGCCGGCATCAGGGATGGCCAGGGCGTCGCGGTCGGGCGCTTCCATATGCATGCCGGCTGCAAGACCGGAAAAGCTGCCGATCCGCCAGGCACTGTGGAGGCTGCGATTGAGCTGCGACAGCTGCTGAGGCGGCGCGGCGCGGCCGGGGCCCTGTGCATTGGCTTCGCGCGACTCCAGCGGCAGGCAGGCCATATGGCCTTCGCTTCCCTGCACCAGTCGCTCGATGGCCTGGCGCAGGCTGCCGCCGTTGAGGTCGGCTAGATGATTGCCCAGTTCACTCAACGGTTGCTCGCCAGGCAGTTCGCGGCCGTGTAGCAGCCAGGCCAGGGCGCTGCTGTGCAGACCTTCGTCCGCTAGGCTGCCATCCTTTTTTGGTTTGCAGAGATTCACAGGCCCCCAGTGCAACCAGAGCCGGTCGCGCGCGCGAGTCAGGGCGACATAGGCCAGGCGCAGCTGTTCGGCAAACACCTCCCGGCGGGCGCGTTCGAGGTTGTCTTCCAGCGCGTCGCTGCCGAGGTCCAGCAGCGGCTGGCCGCTGGCATCGTGGCAACGGGCGCTGTCGCGGTTCTTGCCGAGCAGTTTGCCATCCCAGAGGAAGGGGCAGAATACCAGCGGGTATTCCAGCCCCTTGCTGGTGTGGATGGTGACAATCTGCACCCGCTCGGCATCGCTTTCCAGGCGCAGCAGGGCTTCCTCACCGGCGCCTTCGCTACCGCGTTGCATGTTGAACCAGGCGAGCAGCGGCTCAAGACCCGGGCGCAGCAGGCTTTCGGCTTGCAACAGTTCACCCAGGTGCAGGAGGTTGGTCAGCCGACGTTCGCCATCGACCCGCGCCAGCAGCCGTTCGGCCACCGCCTGCTCGTCGAGCCAGGCACGGAATACGCGCATGAACCCCTGCTGCTGCCAGAGCTGGTGATAGCGCTCGGCGGCTTCGCGCTCGGCGTCCCACTGCTGCTGATCGTCCTGGCAGCGGGCGAGATCGGCAGCGCTGCGGCCCAG
Organism: Pseudomonas sp. 10B238; assembly: GCF_000970615.1. Classification (NCBI taxonomy): domain Bacteria; kingdom Pseudomonadati; phylum Pseudomonadota; class Gammaproteobacteria; order Pseudomonadales; family Pseudomonadaceae; genus Pseudomonas; species Pseudomonas sp. 10B238. The sequence goes on along the minus strand of NZ_KQ033928.1, from coordinate 151,667 downwards.
TAGGCGCGTGGCCAACGCATAGCGCAGCAAGCCTTCACGACCGGGCTCGGCGTAAGCGGCCAGTACTGCGGCCAGCTCAGCCGCCTCCTCACTGCGCCAGACGCTGTCACGCCCGCGGCGGACGCTGGGCACACCGCGCGCAGCCAGTTCGTCGGCAATCATCCCGGCTTGACGGTGATTGGCCACCAGCACGGCGATGTCACCCCCCTTGAGCGGTGTGAACTCGCCGTCCTTGTCGAAGCCGGCGCGGCCCTCGGCGGCACCGGCCAACTGTAGGGCGATGCGCCGGGCGGTGTCGCTTGCCGCCAGCTGCGCAGCCTCGCCCTTACCCAGCGGATCGTCACCGAGCCAGACCAGTGACAGCGACGCAGCCTCGCCCTCCTCCACCAGCCGCAAGCTCGCACGTGGCTTGTCGGCCGCGCCGACTGCTGGATAGCGCAGATCAGGTTGGGCGAACGGCTGCGGATGATCGAACAGCCGGTTCAGCGCGGCGATCAGCGCCGGCGTCGAGCGGTAGTTGGTGGGCAGGTTGAAAGGCTCGCGATCGGCCTGCTGCTTGGCCGTCATGTAAGTTGCCAGGTCCGCGCCGCGGAACGCATAGATGGCCTGCTTGGGATCGCCGACGAAACACAACGAGGCCTCGCTGGCCTTGGCATAGATGCGGTTGAATATGGCGTACTGGATCGGGTCGGTGTCCTGAAATTCGTCGATCAGCGCCAGCGGATAGGTGGCGCGAAGCGAGGCGGCCAGGTCTTCGCCGACCGGTCCCTGCAGAGCCTCATCCAAACGATTCAGTAGGTCGTCAAAGGCTAGCAGGCGCTGCGCCGCTTTGCGTTCCGGCAACTCGCGGTTGAGCCGTTCCAGCAGCGCGACTTGCAAGGCGATCAGCCGCTGCTTGCCGGCGGGCAGCGCCACGGCGACCTGATCGGCGAGTTCGTCTAGCGCATGGGCCAGTTCGCAGACGGGCGCGTCATGGCCCTTCTTGCAGGCTTTGCTCAACGCTCTGACACCGAACTTGGCCGCGCCCTCGGGTAGATCGAACATCACGGCCGGGTCGGCAAAATAGGCGTCGAGCTCGCTCCGCCAGTGCTCGAACTTGATGCCTTTGTGAGTACTCTGGCTGAGCCCACCGTGCGCCCGAAGCTCGGCGATCCAGGCGGTACCCGCTTCTCTCCACAAATCGGCGGCGCGTTGCCAAGCGGCCTCGACCGGACGCAGGTCGGTGGCGACCGGCGCACCCTGCGGTTCGACCCGCAGATAGGGCTTGCCCAGATGACTGCGCAGCCGCTGGCGCAACCAAACCGGGGTGATGCGGCTCTTGGCCAGGAAGCGCGCCCAGGCCGGATCGGCATCGGCCAGCTCGCTACGCCAGGCGTCGGCGAGCAGCGCGTCGATGATCTCGCGGTCATCGGCGGTCAGCTCGCTGTCGAAATCGCCGCCGGCTTCGAACGCGGCATCCTGCAGGGCCCGCTGACAAAATCCGTGAATGGTGAAAATCGCCGCTTCGTCGAAGCCGTGCACAGCCAACAGCAGGCGACGGCGCGAGGCTTCGTCCGGGTAGCGCGCATGCAGGCGGTTGAGGAAGTCGTCACTGCTCGGCGTGCCTTCATATACGGCGAGTAGATCGGCCAGCCGCGCACGGATGCGCTCGCGCAGCTCGGCGGTGGCCGCGGTCGTGTAGGTGACCACCAGAATCTGCCCCACCGACAGCTGCCGCTCCAGCAGCAGACGGGCATACAGCGCGGTCAGCGTCCAGGTCTTGCCGGTGCCGGCACTGGCTTCGATCAGCGAGCGGCCATCGAAGAGCGAATCGAGCAGGTCGAGTTTCATGCTTCCTCCTCGTCTTCAGCCAGGGCATCGAGCGCAGGGCCGATCAGCTCCTGCGCCAGGCTTTCGAAACGCTGGTCCAGCGGATCGCGGTCGCGGAAGGCCAGTGAATTCCAGGCGTCTTCGGCCTCGGGGGCAATGGGGCTGAACTCGGCACCCAGCCAGGCTTCACGGGCGCGCTTGCGGGCGCAGTCGAGCGGTTCACTGCCGCGGGCCGGCTTGCGATAGCCCTTGGCGAAGGCATGGCTGCTACGCGGCAGCAACGGCAGCGGTTCGCGGATGGCGCAGCGATAGGCCGCCAGCCAGGGTTCGAGGAGCTGCGCGGCATTGGCCAGCGGCCCAAGTTGCCAGTCACCAGCGGGCGACAGCATCAGGCTGTGGCGCTCGATACCGGGCGTGGCGGACAGGTTGAGCAGCAGATGGCGCAGCCAGAATGGTGGCAGGTCCCATTCGCCGAGGCGGCCGAGCTTCCAGCCAAACAGCCCGGCCGGGGTTACGCCGTCGAGCCAGCCATGCACGCGCACGCCGGCGAGGGTGATGTCCACCGGCAGCGGCTCGGGCACGGCGTCCGGGCGCAGTTCGAACAGCCGCGGCGCGAAGGCACGCACCGGCCCGCGCATCTTGCCCCACAGCGCCTGGCCCAGCTCGCCCGTCGGCAGCCAACCGGCCGCACAAGCCATGCGCCGCTCATCTTCGTCACTCCAGCCGTGTTCCATCGCCTGCAGCGACAGGCGCCGCAGGCCGTTCCAGGCCGGCATCTCCAGATCGAACGGCTCATCACTGGCGAGCGACTCCTGATCGTCAGCCAGGCGCAAACCGAGGCGTTGTTCGAGCAGGAAGCGCGCCGGGTGGCGGAAGCATTGCAGCAGCTGCGACGGCTCGATTGTCAGCCAGGCTTCGTCGGGCTCGGCGAGCAGGCTGGCGAATGGCTGCGGCTGGGTTTGCGGCGGCTCGGCCAGGCGCTGGGCGGCGCGGAACCACGGCAGCGAGAAACCGGCGCAGGCGGCAGCGCCGAAGTTGCGTGGTGAGAACGGCTGCAGCGGATGCGCGATAAGGATCTTTTCGCTGGCTTTGGGCGCTTTCGGCTGCGAGGTATCGGGGCTGGCAGGATCGCGAGCAAGCTCGCTCCTACAGACAGCGGTCATGTCCACCGCTTCGAGCACTTCGCTGAGCAGTACCGAGGGCGGCAGCACGGCGTTGTCGCGCGGGTCGCGGCCGACATAGGACAGGTACAGCGCCTCGCGTGCCGACAGCAGGGTTTCCAGCAGCAGGTAGCGATCATCGAGGCGTCGCGCACGGTCGCCGCGGCGCGGATGCCGGCCGATCAAATCGAAGCCCGACGGCGGCGTACGCCGGGGAAAGGCACCGTCGTCCAGGCCGAGCAGGCAGACCACGCGGAACGGCAGGCTGCGCATCGGCACCATGGTGCAGAAGGTCACCGCGCCGGTAAGAAAGCCCGAGGCGCCACCACCCTGCTGCAAGGCGGCGCTGAGCTGCTGGTGCACCAGTTCCAGTTCGATGGGTCGCGTGAGGTCCGCGGCCTGGGCCTGATCGCGCAATGCCGCGCAGGCTTGGGACAACAAGAGCAGCGTGTCGCCGGCTTCACGCTCGTCGAACAGGGTGTCGATCAGCACCTGCAGGTCATCGGCCCATTCGGCCAGCGGACGCGGCCGGGCCAGCTGATCGGCCAGGGTGCCGAGCCGCTCGACGAACTCCACCAGCCTCCCCAGCAACTGCCCTCGGGCCCCTTCCAGGGCATCCAGCGGCCAATGCACGCCCAGCAGCGGCGCGTTGTCACCGGCCAGTTGCGGCGGTGCGGCAAAGCCCAGCAGCAGACGATCCAGCCCCTGGCGCCAGGTAAAGGCTGATTCGTCGGGCAAGCCCAGGCGAACACGCTGGCTGCCGTCACGCCCCCAGCGCACACCGGCTTCACGCAACCAGTCGCGAAGCAGCGGTAGGTCTTCGCTTTCGATCCCGGCGCGCCGGGCAACGGCAGGCTGCTCCAGCCAGGCGAGGATTTCCTCGGCGGCAAAACGACTCTGCGCCAGCATCAGCAATTCAAGGAACGCCTCGATCAGCGGCATCTCGGCGCGCAGGCTGCGGTCAGCGAGGCTGTAGGGAATCCGCGGGCTGCCCTCGCGCGGGGCGAACACCGCTTCGATAAAGGGTGCGTAGCGCTCGATGTCCGGGGTCAGCACCACCACTTGATCAGGCGTCAGGCCCGGATGGGCAGCGAAACGCGCCAGCAGCTGGTCATGCAGGATCTCCACCTCGCGCAGCGGCGAATGAGCGATGTGCACTTCCAGCGAGCGGTCGTCCTCGGCCAGGGTGATGCGCTCATCGGGCTGGCGGGTGCGCAGGCGTAGGATGTCGTTCTGCAAGGCGTGCAGCAGGCTGTCGTCGTGCAGGTCGTCGTCTTCGGAATACAGGCCGAACTCCTGACTGCCTTCGCTGGCGGTCAGGCTGAACAAGGAATCGAAGAAGTCCCGGCCCTGCTTGCCCAAGCTCGCTAACAACGGATGGCCAACGTCGAGATACCAGTCGTCTGCTCCGCTCTCGGGCTGGCGTGCCAACTCGCGGATATCACGGATCTCGCCCCAGGCCTCACGGCTCGGGTTGAGTGCGCAGACGACCACGTCGATATGCCGCGCCAGCCCGTCGAGCACACGCAAGTGATGCGGTGGCAGGCTGCTGATGCCAAACACCAGCAGGCGCTCGGGCAGGCCGGGCAAGGGTTCGTCGCTGTAGAGCCGTTGCAGCAGATCGCCGAGTAGGCGCGCGCGGTGGGGGTGGCCGTCCTTGGTCAACTCGCGCCAAAGCAAAGCCTGCCAGGCCTCGTCCGGGCCGAGGTCCAGCGTTTCGCCACGCTCCCAGGCGGCCAGCCAGTCGTCGCGATAAAGCAGGTACTGGTCGAAGACATCGGCAATCTTGGCCGCCAGACTTAGCCTCCGGCGCTCGTCACCGCCGTCCAGATACTGCGCCAGACGCGGTGCGAGTTCGAGGTTGCCCGGATCGCAGAGCCAGCCGTACAAGCGCCAAGTCAGGGTGGTCGGGGAGAACGCCGATTGCTCCGGCAGGCTGCCGAGCACGGTGCGGCTCAGGTCCCAGACGAATTTGGCCGGCAACTGCATCTCCAGCTGCATGGCGATGCCCTGCTTGCGCGCCAGCTCCAGGGTCAGCCAGCGGCCCATGCCCTGGCTCGGCACCATCACCAGTGCCGGGGCGAAGGGGTCACTGAGCGGCTGTGCAAGCAGGCGCGTGGCCAGTTCGCCGAGGGTTTCGAGGTCAGGGGCGTGGTAGAGGCTGAGCATGGCGGCGGCTTCGACTGGATCAGCGGCCAAGGGTAACAAGTTCCGGTTGCGCAGCGGTGCTGCAAAGGCATGCGTAGATAGCCGGTGCGGCGTTCCTTCCTACTCCTTTCGCAGGAACTCAACGGTTCTTGTGTTCAATATCAATCCCCTACCCGCCATAGGATATTCCATGACAGGCAGTCCCAATGCCCCCAGCAACCTGTCGCCTGCCTCAGGCTAGGAGCAATCGATGAAATTGAACAACCGGAACCTGCTGACTCTCATGTTGGGCGCGGCCATCAGCGCGAGCCCGCTGGTCTACGCCGTGACCGACAACGCGCCAGCCAAAGGCTCAGTGGAGCGCAGCCATGCGCGCCAGGCCAGCGCGCTGCTTGAGCGCGCCACCGCTCACCTGAAGGCGAACGGACCCGAGCAGGCGCTGGCCGCGTTCAATGACCGCCAGGGGAGCTTCGTCGATGGCCAGCACTATGTGTTTGTCCTGGACCCGAACGGCACCATGCTGGCCAGTAACGGTGCGTCGCGCGCGCTGGTTGGGCTCAACGTGATGGACCTCAAGGACGCCGCCGGTAAACCCTTCATCCGCCAGATCGTCGACGGTGCCCGCACCGCTGACAGCGGCCAGGTGGACTACCACTGGCTGAACCCGGCCGACAATAAGGTCGAGAACAAGACCAGCCTGTACCGCAAGGTGGGCGATCAGATCCTCGCGGTGGGGTATTACATCCCGCGCTCTTCCGCCGAGCACGCGCAGAAAATGCTGGATGAAGCCGTAGCACTGATGAAACGTTCGGGTGGCGAGGCTGCGTTCAAGGCCTTCAACGACCCCCAGGGCGGCTTCGTGATGAATGACGAGTATGTGTTCGTTATCGGCCTGGAGGACGGCCAGTACCGCGCCAGTGGCGCTTCTCCAAACCTGGTGGGTGTCGATGTTCGCGAAGTCACCGATGCCGCCGGTACGCCGCTGTTCAAGCAGATGATCGAACTGGCCAAGAACAAGGGCAGCGGAACCGTCGACTATGTCTGGCGCAATCCGGCTACCAATGCGGTGGAGAAAAAGCACTCGCTGATCCGTCGGGTCGACGACGTGCTGCTAGGCGTGGGCTACTACTCGCCCAACTGATGCAAGCGCAGCGGTTCATGACGATTTCGTGAACGGGCGGCTGCCGACCATGGTCAACCGGATATAACCCACAGCTGACCTCCCGCCTTTGGCGAGACTGGCTGTGCCTGTTGATCATCCTGTCGCCGGAGACCCTGCCCGATGTTGACGCTGTTGCATCTGCTGTCCTCCATCGCGCTGCTGGTCTGGGGCACGCACATCGTGCGCACCGGAATCATGCGAGTGTATGGCTCGCACCTGCGCAGGTTGCTCGGCCACAGCATGGCCAACGCGCCCATGGCCTTCACGGCGGGAATCGGCGTCACCGCGCTGGTGCAGAGCAGCAACGCCACGGCCCTACTGGCCATCTCGTTCGTGGCGCAGGGTTTGATGGCGCTGCCGACCGCCTTGGCGATCATGCTTGGCGCGGACGTCGGCACTGCATTGATGGCCCGCGTGCTGACCCTGGACCTGTCGTGGCTGTCCCCGCTGTTCACTCTGGTCGGGGTCAGCCTGTTCCTTTCACGCAAACAGACCCGTGCAGGCCAGCTCGGTCGCGTGCTGATCGGCCTTGGCCTGATCATTCTGGCGCTGCAGCTGATCGTTGGCGCCGCCGAACCCATCACCGAAGCGCGCGGCATGCGTGTGCTGTTCTCCTCTCTGGCCGGCGACACCCTGCTGGCCGTGGTGGTCGGCGCGTTATTCGCGGTGCTGTCGTATTCCAGCCTCGCCGCCGTTCTGCTCACCGCAACGCTGGCCAGTGCCGGGCTGATCAGCCTGCCGGTGGCGCTGGGTGTGGTCATAGGTGCGAACGTTGGCAGCGGTGTGTTGGCCTGGCTCAATGCGACGCCGCAACCGGTGCCGGCCCGTCGGGTAGCGCTGGGCAATCTGCTGTACAAGCTCGCCGGCCTTGTGGTGCTGCCGTTCTTGCCGATGACGGTGGAATGGATGGCAACGCTCGGCTTCAGTGCGCAAACCCAGGTCATCGCCTTCCACCTGGCTTACAACTCGCTACGTTGCCTGGTGCTATTGCCAACGGTCGGCCTGATGGCCAGGCTCTGCGAGCGGGTACTGACGGAGCGGCCTCTGGATAACGGCATTGCGCAGCCGCGCCATCTCGACCCCACTGCGCTGGACACCCCCTCGCTGGCCCTGGCCAATGCCACACGCGAGACACTGCGCATCGGCGATCTGGTGGAAACCATGCTGGCACGCCTGCTCGAAGCCCTGCGTGAAGACCGTCCGGAGCCGGGCGAGGACATCCGCCGCCTGGACGACGATGTCGACGCGCTCTACAGCGGCGTCAAGCTCTACCTGGCGCGAATGCCACGCGAGGACCTGGCCGAACAGGAAAGCCGGCGCTGGGCCGAAATCATCGAGTTGGCAATCAACCTGGAGCAAGCCGGCGATATCATCGAGCACATGCTGGGCAAGGTGCAGAACCTCAAGATTTCCAAGCGGCGCTCGTTTTCCGACAGCGGGCTGGACGAGCTCGGTCAGCTGCACAGCCTGCTCAGCGCCAATCTGAGCCTGGGTCTGTCAGTGTTTCTCTCCGGTGATTCCCACAGTGCGCGCCAGTTGCTGCAGCAGAAGCGTCAGTTCCGCAAGCGTGAGCGCGAACTGGCCCACGCCCATGTCCATCGGCTGCACCAGCAGGTGGTGGAAAGCATCGAGACCAGCGCCGCCCATCTGGAGCTGATTGCCGACATGAAGCGGCTGAACTCGTTGTTCTGCAGCGCGGCGTACCCGGCATTGGAGGGCTCCGGCAGTGGAAAGCCGCGCGTCTCGGGCGAAAGCCAGGCAGTGCGAGAAACGCGGATCAAGCAGCAGCTGCCGCCGGGCAAGCCGGCCTGATCCCGACCGGTCCGATGGTCGGTGCGGGCAAGAAAAACCCCGGCGATGCAGTGCACGGCCGGGGTTGAAGTCAGCTTAGCAAACGGGTCAGTCCCGCTGCCGACGCCTCTGCATCCACACCACCAGTCCGAACAGCAACAGAGCGGGTAGCCACATCCACTCCTTGGCCCAGCGGTCGGTAGGCGCGCGCACGGCCAGAATTTCCTGATCGAACTGCAATCCGAGCTCGGCGGCAGGGCTGCCGAAGGTCACGCTGTCGATCAGCACCTTGCCGTCTTCCTCATAGGTCATCACGCCCAGCTTCTCCAGCTTTTCCGCGCCGGTCTCGCCGTTCGGGATGGCGATCAGCAGGCTGAACTCACGCATGTCACCCACGGCGTCTTCACCCCGAATGCGCAGGCGCAGCTGGCTGTCTTCCTCGACTGCTTCCAGCGCCTGGACCAACTGCGTAGGCGGTATGTCTCGGTAGGGGTCATGCACGATGTCCATCCAGAAGCCCGGACGGAACAGCGTGAAGGCGATCAACAGCAGCAGCACGTTTTCGTACCAGCGGCTGCGCACCAGGAAGTAGCCCTGGGTACCGGCTGCAAAGATCAGCATGGCCAGTGTCGCGATGACGAAGATCACCATTCCGTGCCAGAACGACACATCGATCAGCAACAAGTCGGTGTTGAAGATGAACAGGAATGGCAGCGCGGCAGTACGCAGGCTGTAGTAGAAGGCCACCACACCCGTCTTGATCGGGTCACCCTTGGACACGGCAGCCGCGGCGAACGAGGCCAACCCCACCGGCGGCGTCACGTCAGCCATGATGCCGAAGTAGAAGACGAACAGATGCACCGCGATCAGCGGCACGATCAATCCGCTCTGTGCCCCCAGTGCCACGATCACCGGTGCCAGCAGGCTGGACACCACGATGTAGTTGGCAGTGGTTGGCAGGCCCATGCCAAGGATCAGGCTGAGGAATGCCGTGAGCAGCAGCATCAGCATCAGGTTGCCCATGGACAGCAGTTCGACCAGATCGGCCAGCACCAGGCCCACGCCGGTCTGCGAGACGGCACCGACGATGATCCCGGCCGCCGCGGTGGCGATGCCGATCCCGATCATGTTGCGTGCACCGGCGATCAGCCCTTCGCGCAGGTCGATCACGCCGTCCATGAAGTTGCCGTGCGCATGAGTACCGTCGCGGCGCATCCAGGTCAGAAGCGGTCGCTGGGTCAGCAGGATGATGACCAGAATGACCGACCCCCAGAATGCGGACAGGCCAGGCGACAGGCGCTCGATCATCAGGCACCAGACCAGCACCACCACCGGCAACAGGAAGTGCAGGCCGGACAGCAGCACCGGTCGGGTCTGCGGCAGTTTTTCCAGCGGCGCGTCGGGGTCTTCGGCCGGCAGCGGCGGATTGCTCGCGGCGATTTTAAGCAGACCCAGATAGACCGCCACCAGCAGTGCCCCGACCACCCAGATCGCTGCGTCGCCCAGGGCAGGTTTGAGCCACCCGAGGCCGTAGTAGACCGTGAGCGAAACGCCGGAGATCAGCGCAACGCCAAAGGCGAAGCCGATCAGCCGCTGCATCCAGGGCTTGGCCACGTTGGCCCGTGGCAGCGCGGTGAGACCGAGCTTGAGCGACTCCAGATGAACGATGTAGACCAGTGCGATATAGGAGATCAATGCCGGCAGAAAGGCGTGCTTGATCACTTCGACGTAGGGGATGCCTACGTACTCAACCATCAGAAACGCCGCCGCGCCCATCACCGGAGGCATGATCTGCCCGTTGACAGATGAGGCCACTTCCACCGCGCCGGCCTTCTCGGCCGAAAACCCGGTGCGCTTCATCATCGGGATGGTAAAGGTCCCGGTGGTCACCACGTTGGCAATGGACGAGCCCGAAATCAGGCCGGTCATGCCGGACGCAACCACCGCCGCCTTGGCCGGGCCACCGCGGAAATGGCCAAGCATGCTGAACGCCAGCTGGATGAAGTAATGCCCGGCGCCCGCACGCTCAAGCAGCGCGCCAAAGAGGACGAAGAGAAACACGAAGCTGGTGGAGACACCCAGGGCGATGCCGAACACACCCTCGGTGGTGATCCACTGGTGGTTGGCGAGCGCTGTGAAGCTGACGCCACGATGCGCCAGCAGGCCTGGCATGTATGGGCCAGCCAGGCTGTAGCCGAGGAAGATCAGGGCAATCACCGCCAAGGCAGGGCCGAGTGCGCGGCGGGTCGCTTCCAGCAACAGCGGAATACCGATGCACGCCGTGATCAGGTCCATGGTGGTGAGGTTGCCGGGACGCTGGGCCAGCTGCTCATAAACGATGAACAGGTAGCCTGCGCTCGCGGCGGCAATCAATCCGAGCGCGATGTCGATCAGTGGCACCCGGTCGCGCGGCGAGCGCTTGAATGCGGGATAAACGAGGAATGCCAACAGCAGGGCGAACGCCAGGTGAATCGAACGCGCCTCGGTGTTATTGAACACGCCGATGCGCAGCATGAAGGGCAACGGCGAGGCGATCCACAGCTGGAACAGCGACCAGAGCAGCGCAAGGCTGGCGATCAGCTTGGCCATTGCGCCGCTGGGCAGCCGAGCACCGACGTCCTTGGCAATCAGATCTTCAGTAGAAGGATGGTTGTCTTGCATGAAATCTGGCCTGTTTTTTCAGGGAACGGAAACCGCGAAAACCCGCGGCACGAAGCACACGGGTTTTCAGGCAAATGCTGTGGACGGATAACCGTCCACAGCGATGCAGCGAGCCGTAAAGGCCGTTACATCCAGCCCCGTTCCTTGTAGTAACGCACGGCACCGTCATGCAGCGGCGCAGACAGACCGACTTTGATCATGTCTTCCGGCTTCAGATCCTTGAATGCAGGATGTAGGCGCTGGAAGCGCTCGATGTTCTCGAACACCGACTTGACCAGCTTGTAGACCACTTCGTCATCGACCTTGGACGTAGTGGAAAGCACGGCCTTGCCGCCAATCGACTGAGTGGCGCTGTCGTTGCCCTTGTACATGCCACCTGGGATTTCAGCCTTGGTGTAGTAGCTCTTCTCGGACAGCAGCTTGTCGATCTCAGGACCGGTGATCGGTACCAGAACAGCGTCGACAGTAGTGGTGGCTTCCTGAATCGCGCCATTGGGGTGACCGACGAAGTAGGTCATGGCATCGATGTTGTTGTCGCCCAGAGCGCTGGCCTGCTCGGCCGGCTTGAGTTCGGCGGCGAGCGCGAAGGCCGACTTGTCCCAGCCCTTCTCGTTCATGATCTCTTCGAGGGTGTCACGCTGACCGGAACCGGGGTTGCCGATGTTGACGCGCTTGCCTTTCAGATCATCCAGGCTCTTGATGTTGGCATCACGGCGCGCCAGGACGGTGAAAACCTCGCTCTGCAGCGAGAACACGGCACGGATGTCTTCCATGGCGCCTTCGCTCTTGAACGGCTCCAGGCCCTTCATCGCCTTGTACTGGTGGTCCGACTGCATGATGCCGAAATTGAATTCGCCGCTGCGCAGGCCGTTGACGTTCGCCACGCCGCCGCCACTGGCTGGCGCGTTGCACTTCAGGTCCTCGGCGTTACGGTTGACGAAGCGGCAGATTGACTGACCGGCAACGTAGTAGACGCCCGTCTGGCCGCCGGTACCGATAGTGACGAATTGCTCTTGCGCCTGAGCCATACCGCTCAGACCAGTCCCCGCCAATGCGGCGGAAAATATCCATGCCAAGGATTTGCCTTTCATGGATCCACTCCTTATTGGTTGTTTTGGAATTGTCCTGCAGGCCTCGTGAGCCACGCGGGAAGTTTGGAGTCTAGCAGGCCGCTGCCTCGGTAACAGCTCGGACCTCAACCTCACGGCTAATGGGCGCCCTGTGACTATGGCTATGACCCATTTGGGGATGGGGGGTTGCTCATCAGCGGAATAAACCTGAAATACCTATACAAATATCTGTACATAAATATTTATATGTATAAGATCGCCTCATAGCACAGAGCCACTATCCGACTAAAGCGGTCGGTCTTTCGGGCGGATGGCTGACCAAAGCAGCCGATATCACAATGCCATCACTCGATGTAATGCGAGTGCGCACTACAAGCAGAGCAATGTGCTGGCCGAAGCACCAACAAGGCCGTTTGAAGGCTCGGTTTAGCAAGACCGAATAGGATCCGTTTGGAAGTCCGAGGATTTCACCGCAAGGTGAATAGCAGGGTTGCGCGATGTCCAGTCTGGGCATCGGTCAAGACGTCCGTGGCGGAAAAATAATCTAGTTTCAGAGAATTCCACCATGCGCTTGAACGTACCGGTCACCGGACGCGACGTGTCCTTCAGTGAGACAGCCAACATACTGTCCACCACCGACCTCAACGGCGATATCACCTATGTAAACCCCGACTTCATTAAGATCAGCGGTTTCGAAGAGCGTGAGTTGCTCGGTCAGCATCACAACATAGTCCGCCATCCCGACATGCCCCCCGAAGCATTCGGTGACCTCTGGTCCAGCGTTCGTGCTGGCAGGTCATGGATGGGAATGGTGAAGAACCGCTGCAAGAACGGCGATCACTACTGGGTCAGCGCCTTTGTCACCCCCATCAGCCGCAACGGGAAAGTGGTCGAGTACCAATCGGTGCGGACCAAGCCGCAGGCCGCACAGGTAGCGGCAGCCGAAACGTTATATGCGCAACTGCGCGAAAAGCGGCCACCCGCCGCTCTGCGCCGCTCCCCCTTGGGCGTGCGTAGCCGCGTCGCCCTGCTCGTCGCCCTGGGTGCTGCTCCCTGCGCTATCGGGGGGGCACTGTTAGGTGGAGCAAGCCTCATAGCGGCGGTAGCGGCTGCAGCTGCGGCTACCTTGAGCGCGAGCGTCTTTGCATACATGGCGCTTGCGCCTCTGCAGCGTCTTGCTGCACAGGCTCGGCAGGTGGGGGATGATGCCGTCGGTCAGCTGGTCTACACGGGCCGCCGCGACGAGTTCGGTCAGATTAGCTATGCCATGAAACTGCTCGAAACCGAAGCCGGCGCCATGGTTGGCCGAATCGGTGATGCTTCACGCCAGCTGAGCATGCATGCACGGGAGCTGGTGGGAGCCATGGACAGCAGCGCACAGAGCGCATCGCGTCAGCAGAGCGAAACCGATCAGGTTGCCACCGCAATCAATCAGATGGCGATGAGCGTGCAGGAAGTCGCCAACAACGCCCAGCGCACCGCCGAGGCAGCCAGCCGAGCCAACAGCGAAGCTGCAACCGGTACGGATGTCGTCAATAAGACGGGGGCGGCTATCGGCCGGCTAGCTCAGGATATTCAGCACGCCGGTGATGTCATTCTCGAACTGGAAGCACACAGCAACGACATAACCAAGGTGTTGGATGTCATCCGCGGCATCGCCGAGCAGACCAACCTGCTCGCCCTTAATGCTGCCATTGAAGCCGCCCGCGCCGGCGAACAGGGCCGTGGCTTCGCTGTAGTTGCTGACGAGGTTCGTAGCCTGGCGTCTCGAACCCAGCAGTCCACCCAGGAAATCAACTCGATGATCGCGGCTTTGCAGGGCGGTGCACGTCAAGCGGTGGAAGTGATGCAACGTAGCCGAGATCAGGCCATGGAAAGTGTCGAGCAGGCTGAGCAAGCGGCACGCTCGCTCCAGGACATCAACAATCGAGTGAACGAGATCAGCGACATGAGCATGCAGATTGCCTCGGCCGTCGAGCAGCAGAGTGCCGTCAGCGAGAACATCAATCAGAACATCGTGAGCATTCGTAGCGGCTCCGATCAGCATGTAGAAAGTGGCCTGCGCAGTCGGGAGACCGCTTCGGGTGTCGCTCAATTGGCTGACAGCATGGAAATGCTGGTGCAGCAATTCTGGACACGGCGACGCGGTTAGCCGGTCAAGAAGGCTCCAGTTGACGTTCCGATGGGTGGGAGAGCCGTTAGTAGCCTAGCAGTGGTATCAAAACGACATTAGCCGTATCGTTTCGATGGCCAAACCACTGCCTGACCCTCACGGCTGCCTATGCGTCGCGATGGGTCGTTAGACGAGACCTCTCACCTGATGCGATTCCGCCGGCTCTTGCTCTGCTGCCTGTTAACCGCCTTTGCCGGCCTCATGTCGGGCCAGGCCATCGCAGCTTTTGTTCCAGGCGTCGTCAGCAAAAGCGGTGCGGAACTCCACATGGGCGAGGTGGAATGGCTACCCGGGCATCCCGATGCCGATTTCGCAACCGCTCACACTGCCCCTTGGCAGTGGCAGCCGTTAGCCAAGCCCAATCTCAAGAAACAGCGGGACGGCGCATGGGTGCGCTTCGAAGTTGATAGCAATGCCACAAGCGCCGAGCGCTGGTACCTGAGCCTGAAATGGCCTGTCCTGGACAAGGTGCGTGTACGTCTGTTCTACCCAGCCGAAGGCGAGTGGGGTCCCTTGATGCAGGCTGGCGATCACATTCCCAAGCGTGATCAACCGCTAGCAGACCACAACCTGGTCTTCCCGCTGGAGTTGCGTGGCAATGATCACGCCGTGGTGTACATGCAGGTACAAGCCCATGAACTCATGGCGTTGCCGTTGAGCATTTACGATGAAACGGCGTTCGCAGCGGAAAAAATTACCGACGTCGCGATGATCAGCCTGTTCTTCGGCGGCATGCTGGTGATTCTTCTCTACAACAGCAGCCTGTTCGTGTTCACCCGGGACGTGGCCTATCTGCTCTATGTTGCCTATCTTCTCAGCGCGCTTTTTTACGTACTCACGATAACCGGCTTCGGCCAGCTATTCCTGTGGCCCGACACGCCTGTTTTCGCCCGCCGCTTCTATGCGCTGTCGGCAGCCTTGTGTTTTTTCACCCCGTTGTTGTTCGCCAGTCGCTTTCTCAAGGTCCGAAGTTATGGCGGCTGGCCCTGGCTGGTCACCTGGGTGCTGATGGGCTACTGGGGCGTGGTGATTCTGGTCACCTTGTTCGCACCCTCGCTGGCTCGTTATCTGATGGCCGAACCGGTCGCCTTGGTTCACTGCATCCTGACGATGGCCGCCGTCATCAACCTGTGGATTCGAGGCAACCGTTCAGCACGCCTGTTCACCATCGCCTGGTCGACATTGTTGGTCGCCACCATCGCCCACCTGCTGGCGCTGGAGGGACTGCTGCCGCTGAATGCACTGACCCTGCATGGCCAGCTGATCGGTATGTTCGCTGAGTTCGTGCTGCTGTCGATGGCATTGGCCGAGCGCATTAATCACGAGCGTGACCGCCGGATCCTGGCGCAGCAGAGTGCCTTGCAAGCCTCCGATGCATTGGCGCAGGAGCGTGAGTCACGCCTCCAGGCGCAACAGCAGGCGCTAGAGATGCAGATCCGCAACAACGAGGCGCTTGAGGCGCGTGTGTACGAACGAACTCGGGCGCTGGAAGAGGCCAAGCGCGGCCTGGAGAGGGTCAACGAGCAACTGACCCGCATGAGTGTTACCGATGCGCTGACCCAGCTGTCGAACCGGGGGCATTTCGACCTGATGATCGACGAAGAGATCCGCCGCGCCCAACGCACGGAGACGCCATTGTCGGTGCTGCTGCTGGACATCGATCATTTCAAGCGGGTCAACGACACCTACGGGCATGCGTTTGGTGACGACTGCCTGCGGCTGGTAGCCGATACGCTCAAGCAACACGGCCAACGGGCCGGCGACGTGGTTGCGCGCTATGGCGGCGAAGAGTTCGTCATCGCGCTGCCAGGCATGAACAGCCGCGAAGCCGGCGAACAGGCCGAACGAGTCCGCGCAGCCGTGGCAGCGCTACGGCCCGCTCATGGCGAGCAGCGGCTGGAACTGACCATCAGCATCGGCGTGGCGACCCTGCAGCCGCCTGCGAACTGCTCCCCTTCACAATTGCTGGCGTGTGCCGATGCGGCGCTTTATCGGGCCAAACACAACGGTCGCAATCAGGTGGCAATTGCCGAAGCCGACGAGGCTCTCGAGCCGTCAGTCAACTGAATCGGGAACCGGTGGCGGGAAGCGCACCTTTACCAGCAGCCCGCCCAAGGCGCCCTGATCCAGTTCGATAGTCGCCCGGTGGGCACGAACAATTTCGCCAACGATGGCAAGACCAAGCCCGGCGCCCCGCCCTTGCTGGTGCACACGATAGAAACGGGCGAAGACCTTGGCGCGCTCCGCCTCGGGAATCCCCGGACCGTCATCCTCGACCTCCAGCACGCCCTCTTCCTTCACTCTCAGCACCACATTTCCGCCATTCGCCGTGTGCGCCAGGGCGTTATCCAGCAGATTGCTGAGCAGCTCCGTCAACAACGTCGGCTCGCCGTCGATCCATATCGGCTGATCGGCTTCCAGCGCCAGCGCGACGCCCCGTTTGTGGGCCAGCGCAGCCATGGCCAGGCCCAGTTCCCGCGCCAACTGGCTGAGGTCCAAGCACTGGGCACCGCCTTCAGCAATCGACTGCGCGCCGGTTTCGATACGCGCCAGCGACAACAACTGGTTGGCCAGATGAATCACCCGGTCGGTATGGGCTCGGGCTTCTTCAAGCGTCTCCTGCCAACGCTGCGGCTGTTGTTCACGCTGGCCGAGTTCGATCCGCGCCTTGAGCGCCGCCAATGGCGTGCGCAGCTCATGGGCAGCGTCGGCAATGAACTGCGCCTGCCGCTCGAATTGCCCGCGTAGCCGCTCGGTGAAGTGATTGAGCGCTGCCACCAGAGGTTTCAGCTCGCGTTGCACGGCCACCAGCGGTAGCGGCCGCAGATCGTCAGGCTGGCGCTGTTCGACCGCCTCGCTGAGTTTGCCCAGGGGACGCAACGCCGCGCTGACCGCCAGCCACACCAGCACCAGCGCAGCAATGGCCAGTGACCCAACACGCCACAGCGTATCCACCAGCAGGCTGCGGGCCATGCGCTCACGAGCGCCCAGCGTTTCGGCGACGCGGATTTCAGCAATGCCGTTGAGCTCCGGCTCGCTCACAGGTTGCAGAAGGCTCACCAGCCGCACACCTTCGCCCCGGAATTCTCCGTCGTAGAAGCGCGCCAGCGCGGGATAGTCGTCAGTGCGACGGATCTCGGCACCCGGCGCAGGCAGATGCTCGTAGCCGCTGACCAACCGGCCTTCGGTATCCAGCACCTGATAGTAGATGCGCCCGGCGCTGTCGTAGGCAAAGGTGTCCAGCGCCACGTAGGGCACATTGGCGCGGAGCTGCCCATCATTGGCAACCAGGCCATCGGCGATGGCGCGGGCCGAAGCCAGCAAGGTCCGGTCGTAGGCAGTGTCGGCGGCGGCGCGCCCGTTCCAGTAGGCGCTCCAACCACTGAACAGCATTAGCAGGGTCAACAGCATCGCCAGCCTGCGCAGCAACCCACCGCGCAAACTGCCAGCGCGCGGCTGTATCGCTTCAGGCATCCGCTGCCTCCAGCAGATAGCCCAAGCCTCTGAACGTCACGATGCGCACCGCGCTGCCTTCGAGTTTCTTGCGCAGCCGGTGGATGTAGATTTCGATGGCGTCGGCACTGGCGTCCTCATCGAGGCCGAACACCTGCGCCGCCAACTGATCCTTGCTCATGACCCGCCCAGGCCGTGTGATCAGCGCCTCGAGGACCGCCTGCTCCCGAGACGTCAGGCTGAGCGGCTGCCCCTGGAGGCTGAAGCGCCGCGCATCCAGGTCATACACCAGCGAACCGCAGCGCTGCTGGCGCTCGCCAGCAGCCACGCTGCGCCGCAACAACGCCTTGACCCGCGCCTCCAGTTCGGAGAGTTCAAAGGGCTTGGCCAGGTAATCGTCAGCGCCGAGATTGAGCCCATGGACCCGATCGGTGACCTCCCCACGGGCAGTCAGCATCAACACCGGCAGGGTCTTGCCACGCTCACGCAGGCGCGACAGCACCTGAAAGCCGTCAAGCCTGGGCAGGCCTACATCGAGGATCGCCAGCGCGTAATCCTCGGTCGACAACGCCAGATCAGCGGCGACGCCATCGTTGAGCAGGTCAACCGTCCATCCCGCAGCGCGCAACGCCTGCGCCACGCTTTCAGCCAGCTGGGGATGGTCCTCGACCAAGAGAATCCGCATTTGCCTGTCCTCTGCCACACACGGAACGGGCCGCCAGTGTAGCGACAAGGCACGCCGCCCGCTGCTTTCGCCCTTGAAAGCCTGGCGAAAGCTTCGCCGCCTAGGATCGGGCTCAGGTGGCTCGACCCACCTGGCGCGGCTCACGCCGCCACAACAAAAACAATAGTGGAGATTGAAGGATGCTGACTGCCGTCAGAATAAACCCCGTACGTGCTCGCCTTGCCCTCGCCGTCGCGGCTGCCTCTCTGGCGCCCATGGCCCAGGCCGATTTCATCGAAGACAGCAGCGCGACCCTGCAAACCCAGAACATCTATCTCAATCGTGATTTTCGCGAAGGCACCGGCCAGTCCAAGCGTGAAGAATGGGCGCAGGGTTTCCTGCTCAACATCGAATCAGGCTTTACCGAAGGCACTGTGGGCTTCGGCCTAGATGCCATGGGCATGCTCGGCGTCAAACTGGATTCCGGCGGTGGCCGCACCAACACCGATCTGCTGCCAGTGCGCGACGATGGCAGCACGCCGGACGAGTTCAGCCGCCTCGGTCTGACGGCCAAGGCGAAGTTCTCGGAAACCGAACTGCGTTACGGCAGCCACATCCCGGAAACGCCAGTGGTTACCGCCAGCGACAGCCGAACCCTCCCCCAGGTATTCGAAGGCACCCTGTTGGTGTCTCAGGACGTGACCGGTCTTACCCTGACCGGCGGGCGTCTGGACAAGGTCATCGACCGTGCTTCGACCAACTCTCAGGAGCTGCAGGTCAACAACAAGAACGGTCGTTTCGACAGCGCTGCCGAGGCCGATCATCTGACCTTTGCCGGCGCGCGCTATGACTTCAACGAAAAGCTCATCGGCACCTACTACGCCGCCGAGCTGGACGACATCTATCGTCAACACTTCTTCAACCTGCAGGCTGTGCAGCCGCTGAGCGAGAATTCGTCGCTGACCGCCGACCTGCGTTTGATGATCAGTGATGACACCGGCGCAGCCAATGCCGGCAAGATCGACAACCAGGCCTGGAACGGCATGGTGGGCTACAGCCTGGGCGGCAACAAGGTCAGCCTCGCCTATCAGCAAATGAACGGTGACACCGGCTACGCCTACGTCGACGGCAGCAACCCTTACCTGGTCAACTTCGTGCAGATCAACGATTTCGCCAATGCCGACGAGCGTTCCTGGCAAGCGCGTTACGACTACAACTTCGCCTCGATCGGCGTCCCCGGCTTGACCTTCCTGACGCGCTATATCTCCGGTGACAACGCCGAGTACAGCGGCGGCAGCAATGGCAGCGAGTGGGAGCGCGACATCGAACTCAAGTACGTCGTACAAACCGGTCCGCTGAAAAACGTGGCCGTACGCATGCGCAACGCCATGTTCCGTTCCGATTTCGCCCGTGACGCTGACGAAAACCGCCTGATCGTCAGCTACAGCCTGCCCATCTGGTAAAGCCGTCCACAATAAGAATCAGAGGAGACACCCATGAAGACAGCAATCCGTCGTATCGCCCTGCTCTCGTCCTGCCTGGTCCTGTCTAGCCAGCTGTTCGCCGAACCCAAGCGTCCCGAGTGCATCGCCCCGGCCAAGCCCGGCGGCGGCTTCGACCTGACCTGCAAGCTGGCCCAGAGCGGCCTGAAAGACGAGGGCCTGCTCGAATCGCCCATGCGCGTCACCTACATGCCTGGCGGAGTCGGCGCAGTGGCTTACAACGCAGTGATCGCCCAGCGAGCGGACGACCCGGCGACCATTACAGCGTTCTCCAGCGGCTCGCTGCTGAACTTGGCGCAGGGCAAGTTCGGCCGCTATGACGAGACCGACGTGCGCTGGCTCGCCGGCATCGGCACCGACTACGGCGCCATCTCGGTACGCGCTGATGCGCCCTACCAGGACCTTGATGACCTGATCGCGGCGGTGAAGAAAGACCCCAGCAGCGTGGTGTTCGGCGCTGGCGCCACCATTGGCGGGCAGGACTGGATGCAGACCGCGTTGATCGCCCGCGCCGCGGGTGTGGATCCGAAGAAACTGCGCTACGTCGCGTTCGAAGGCGGCGGTGAAACCCTCACGGCCATGCTCGGCGGTCACGTGCAGGTCACCAGCAGCGGCCTGGGCGAGGTCGCCCCGCAGCTCGAAGCCGGCAAGATCCGCATCCTCGCGGTGCTGTCCGATGATCGACTGCCGGGCAAGATGTCCGAGATCCCGACCGCCAAGGAACAGGGTTACGACATCAGCTGGCCGGTGATCCGCGGCTTCTACATGGGCCCGGAAGTCAGCGATGAAGACTTCAACTGGTGGAAGACCCAGTTCGACACGCTGCTGGCCGACGAGGACTTCGCCAAGCTGCGCGAGCAACGCGATCTGTTCCCGCTGTCGATGACAGGCGATGAGCTCACCGAGTTCGTCAACAAGCAGGTCGCCGACTACAAGGAACTCGCCGGCGAATTCGGCCTGGTCAAGTAACACCCTGCCGGTAGCGGCTTCCCGAGGGCAGCCGCTACCCGCTCCTCCCGAGGTAACCACCATGTACGTTCGTGTCTTTGCCGCGGCCTGGCTGCTCGCCTGCGCCGGACTGGCGCTGCTCGCCTGGGGTTTCGAGGCGCCCTTCGCCTACGACCCGGTCGGCCCGCGCGCCTACCCGCTACTGCTGCTGTTCCTGATGGCTTGCGGCGCGCTCTGGCTGCTCTGCAAACCACACGGCGACCCGACGCCGCCGTTCGATTGGACCATGGCCCGGCGCGCCCTGTACTGCGTCCTGGTCCTGCTGGCGTACGCATTGCTGTTCGAGCAGCTTGGCTTCGTCATCACCACCGCGCTGGCCACCTTCGCCCTTGGCCTGCTGTTCAACGGGCGCTTGTTGCCAAGCCTGATCAGCGGCGTGCTGATGGGCGTGCTGCTCTTTGGCCTGTTCGACCTGTTGCTTGATGTGCCGCTGCCGCTTGGCGTGCTGCGCTTGCTGGAGAGCTGAAAATGGAAACCTTGAATTTCTTGTGGCAGGGCTTTGACGTCGCCACGCGGCCGATGAACCTGCTGGTGGCACTGTTTGGCGCTTTTGTCGGCACCGTTGTTGGGCTGCTGCCTGGGCTCGGCCCGATCAATGGCGTCGCCCTGCTGCTGCCTCTCGCCTTTGCGCTAGGCCTGCCGCCGGAGACTGCGCTGATCCTGCTGGCCGCTGTGTACCTGGGCTGCGAGTACGGTGGTCGGATCTCGGCGATTCTGCTCAACGTACCCGGCGACGCTGCAGCTGTGATGACCACCCTCGACGGCTATCCCCTGGCACGCCAGGGCAAGGCGGGTATCGCCTTGTCGTTGTCGGCGGTCAGCTCGTTCATCGGCAGCATCATCGCCACCTGCGGTGTAGTGCTGTTCGCCCCTCTGCTGGCGAAATGGGCGGTGGCCTTCGGCCCGGCGGAATACTTCGTACTGATGATCTTTGCCATCGCCTGTCTGGGCGGCATGGTTGGCGACAAGCCGGTCAAAACCCTGATGGCCGCATTGATCGGCCTGGGTCTGGCAACCGTTGGCGTGGACTCCACGACCGGCGTCTACCGTTTCACCTTTGGCAGCGTGAGCCTGTCCGACGGCATTCAGTTCGTGATCGTGGTGATCGGTTTCTTCAGCGTCAGCGAAGTCTTGCTGATGCTGGAAAAGACCCACAGCGGCCAGAAAGCGGTCAAGGCCAGCGGACGCCTGCTGTTCAACTTCAAGGAGTTCTGCTTCACCTTCTGGACCATGGTGCGCAGTGCCCTGGCCGGCTTTGTCATTGGTACCCTGCCTGGTGCCGGCGCGACCATCGCCAGCGCCATGACCTACATGAGTGAAAAGCGCATGGCCGGCGACAGCGGCAAGTTCGGCGAAGGCGACCTGCGTGGTCTGGCCGCACCGGAAGCGGCCAACAACGCCTCCGCCTGTGGCTCGCTGATCCCGATGCTGACCTTGGGTGTGCCGGGCTCGGGCACTACCGCGGTGATGATCGGCGCACTGACGCTGTACAACATCACCCCCGGCCCACTGTTGTTCGAACAGCAGCCCGATGTGGTCTGGGGCCTGATCGCCTCGCTGTTCATCGGTAACGTCATCCTGCTGGTGATGAACATCCCGCTGGTCGGCCTGTTCTCGAAGATGCTCAGCGTGCCCAACTGGGTATTGGTCCCGGCCATCACCGCAATCAGCGTGGTCGGTGTCTACTCGGTACACAGCACGACGTTTGACCTAGTGCTGATGGTGGGCCTTGGCGTGTTTGGATACCTGCTGCGCAAGCTGGAATTCCCGCTGTCGTCACTGATCCTCGGCTTCGTGCTTGGCGAGATGATGGAAGACAACCTGCGCCGCGCGCTGTCGATCTCCGCAGGCGACCTGGGCATTCTCTGGGGCAGCCCGATCACGCTGGTGCTCTGGGCGATGGCTGCGCTGATGCTGGCCATGCCAGGGCTGCGCTGGTGGCGCCAGCGCCGTCGCGGCAAGCTGAACGAGGCGAGTGCCTGAGATGCCGCGCCAGCTGCCGGGATGGTGGGCGACGCCTCTGGTCGGCGCCCTCGGCGGCTGGCTGGCAAGCCTGGCGAACTGGCCGCTGCCGTGGATGGTCGGTTCGCTGCTGGCGGTCATTGCGGTGCGCTGCAGTGGCTGGCTGGTAAGGGAAGTCCCGCAGGGTCGGCAGGTCGGGCAATGGTTGATCGCCAGCGCCATCGGCCTGCATTTCACCAGCGAGGTCATGCAGCAGGTCGTTGATCATTTCGCCGTGATTCTCGCCGGTGCGCTATGCACGCTGCTGCTGAGCCTGATCGGCATCTACATTCTCCTGCGCAGCGGCACAGACCGCGCCACGGCGTTCTTTTCCAGCATGCCGGGCGGCGCCAGCGAGATGGTCAACCTGGCCGGTCGCCACGCCGCCCAGCCGGCGATGGTCGCTGCTGCTCATAGCATGCGACTGCTGCTGGTGGTGCTGATCATCCCCGCCCTGTTTACCTGGAGTCTGCCGCCAGTGGATGCCCCGCCACCGGCGCCGGTGAGCTGGCCTTGGTTGGCGGTGTTGTTGCCGGCGGGCGGGCTGCTGGCGTTGCTGTGGAAGCGGCTCGGCCAACCCAACCCCTGGATGCTGGGCCCGCTCACGGTCTGTGCCGTTGCCAGCGCCGCTTTCGATCTGCATCTGGGTATGCCTGAGGGCGTTGGTCAGTTCGGCCAATGGCTGATCGGCTGCTCGCTGGGCTGTCACTTCGATCGACCGTTCTTTCGCAGCGCGCCGCGATTCATGCTGCGCATCCTGCTGTTCACGGTGCTGGCCATGCTCGCTGCGGCGGGCCTCGCCGAAGTGCTGGGTTGGGCGGCCACGCTGAACCAGACGTCGCTGATGCTGGGGATGATGCCCGGCGGCATCACCGAGCTGTGCCTGACGGCCGAGGCACTGCAGCTGTCGGTCGCCTTGGTCACTGCACTGCAGGTGCTGCGATTGTTCCTCGTCATGTTCCTCGCCGAACCGCTATTCCGGTTTTGGCAACGAGCCACGCTTTAACCCGCCCATTGGCGGGTTCTTTTTTAGCGCCTGCGTCTTGCTGGCGGTCTGGGCGAGACCTTGCGAATTGCCGGGTTCAGCCAAAGAACCAATAGCAGACCAGAATCGCCGCGACAATGCCGGCGAAGTCCGCCGCCAGAGCGCAGCCCACCGCATGCCGCGCCCGCTGGATGCCCACCGCACCAAAGTAAACGGCCAATACATAGAAGGTCGTCTCGGTGCTGCCCTGCACTGTCGCCGCAACCAATGCTGGAAAGCTGTCGACACCCTGGCTCTGCATCGTCTCGATCAGCATCGCGCGTGCTGCACTGCCCGAGAAGGGTTTGACCAGCGCGGTCGGCAGCGCATCGACGAAACGGTTGTCCCACCCCAGTGCATCGACCACCCAGCGGATGCCATCCAGCCCGAAATCCAGCGCACCGGAGGCGCGGAATACGCCAATGGCACACAGCATGGCGATCAGATAAGGCAGCAGACTCTTGGCTACGTCGAAGCCCTCCTGGGCCCCTTCGACAAAGCTTTCGTAGACCGGCACCTTGCGCAACGCCCCAATGACCAGAAAGGCAATGATCAGGCCGAACAGCGTGAGATTGCCGAGCAACGACGAAAGAGAAGAAAGTGCAGTGGCCGATAGCCCTGCAAGCAACGCCATGAAACCACCCAGCAACAGCGCACCGGGTATCAGGTAGGCAAGGACCACCGGGTCCCACAGGCGCAGACGCTGCACCAGCGCCACGGCGAGCAGTCCCGCCAGCGACGAAGCGCTGGTCGCCAGCAATATCGGCAAAAAGACCAGCGTGGGGTCCTCTGCGCCTTGCTGCACGCGATACATGAAAATGGTCACCGGCAGCAGAGTCAGGCCTGATGTGTTGAGCACCAGGAAAAGGATTTGAGCGTTACTGGCGATGTGAGGCGTAGGGTTGAGCTCCTGCAATGCCCGCATCGCCTTCAAGCCGATCGGCGTAGCAGCATTGTCGAGGCCCAGCCCATTGGCAGCAAAGTTGAGCGTGATCAGCCCCAGCGCCGGATGCCCGGCGGGCACTTCAGGCATCAACCGACTGAACAGCGGACCCAGCAGGCGCGCTAGCTTTTCGATCATGCCGGCCTTTTCCGCGATGCGAAGGAAGCCGAGCCACAGGGTAAGCGTGCCGAACAGCACGATCATGATTTCCACGGCCAACTTGGCCATGGCAAAAAGGCTTTCGACCAGAGCGGCAAACACACCAGGATCGCCACCCAGCAGCCAGCGCGCCAGCGCCGCAACTGCAGCGATCAGAAAAAAGCCCAGCCAGAGGCCGTTGAGCATGGGGTTCTCCAACGAATGACTGCGGGCGATGATAGCGGTGCGGCTGGAGAACGGCCATGAACCAAACAGAGCGAAGCTATGGAAGGTGCAGCGAATATGCTGAGGCGCTGCACTAGATCGTGCATTAACCGCTATTGCCAGCGGCCGGTACGCCAATGAAAGAGCGAGATTCCCGCAAGGGGTGCTCTGCTGTGGAGAAATCGCAAGCCGAAGGTGGCATTCCACCTTCGGTCGCCTTTCGCTGAGCCCGGTCCATGACGGAGGTACTCCCTGTACCCCTAGGTCGCTCCATTAAGAGCGTCCCGACCCCTTGGCTCCCCCGCTGTAGGGGCTGATGGGTAAATCACGAGGAGGATGATTGACCTCAGTACCAGCACTTCGCTTTTTGCGAAGGCTTTGAAAAAAGGCATCCAGCCGCTGTTACTTCCCTAATATTGCAGCCGCCCTGACGAGCGGCGTTCCGCATCAGGCTCGTGGGCCGCGGCCTCGTCCGAAAATCAGCGAAGCAACAAACAACACCAGGAATACTACGAACAGGATCTTGGCGATACCTGTTGCAGTGCCCGCGATACCACCGAAGCCCAGTACTGCGGCGATGATGGCAATGATCAGAAACGTAATAGCCCAACTCAGCATGGTGTAACTCCTCTTCGGTTCAGGACATCTTCAGCGGACCGATCAGCAAGGATCGGGTCGCCTATCTCCAACTAGAAAACCCAACGTTGTTCCGACCGCTCCTGCAAATAATCAATCGTCTGCTGGGCAGGTCCGGTTTGCACAATCCCTACTGGTTGAGCGTCGTACATGCGGATTCGTTCCGCTGACTCATGCTGTGTCCGGCTGAGCGGTTCCGACATTGGCTGTTCGGCTCCGATGATCAACGTGACCACTGCGGCGGTAAGAAAACCTTTTCCAACCAGTAGGAAACGTGCTTGACGATTCATCCTCAACTCCTTCTAAGCATGCGGGGCATGTCTGTCTTAGCGGTTATGTTGCAGGGCTCGTGCCATCCGTTAGCTTTCCTATTAATCCTTTAATTTCAATAACTTAGATACACCAAACATCGCTGCGCCAATTTATATTGCACGATGCCTATGCACAGCGCCGGGCGATTTGCACGACGGACTAATCCCTGCGGTTCCTGTCGCTGTGATTGAGGGTATGAATGCGCTCATGACAGGCCCGGATTTTCGGCAGCTCAATGGCTAGCAATGCCTTCACATCAGGGTCAGCTGTTTTCAGTGCATCCTCGAAGGCCGCCAGGATGCGCTCTTCAGTCTGGTCAAGCTGGTCGATGTAAACCGCGTCGCTGTCGCCGAGCTTCGCCTTGGTGTCGGCGTACATCTCGCGCAGCTTACCTGCAGTAGTGCCGCCTTGTGCGGGTTGCTGCTGATTGGCCGCAACCTTTACCGACAGCGCTTGGATGATGTGCGTCTTGGCTTGAGCCATATCGCGGAACAGATGCTGCAATTCGACCTCTTTCACCTCGTCAATCGCATGCTGATAGAAATGCTGACCGTCGCGGGTGATCTCGATGAGCTCGTTGAGTTGGGTCATGTTCTGGTTCATGGGGCCTCCAAATGCAGATTGCGATGCGCCTCGACTGCTGTCGACCACGCGCGTTGCCAGTAACCACCGCAAGCCCCATGCCAGCGCCAAAAACCTCCCTACACCTTTATAATCAACAGCTTGCATCGCCGTTGCGCTTGATGTGCGATTGCAGACTGCAGGAAAGACCCGTGTATACCGTGCAACTTGCAAGGCTTTGCGTAGACTAAAGCAGGCGCTGAACTACCGCGTGCCAAAGCAGCACACAGGTTCCACCCCAACGACTCGCCAAACATTCACCGCTTTTGCCTGACTGGAGCATTCATGGACCAAACGACCGACACCGGCGGCCGCATCCTACTGGTAGACGACGAGGCAGCGATCCTGCGCACGTTCCGCTACTGCCTCGAGGACCGCGGTTATACGGTGGTCACGGCGGCCAGCGCTTCACAGGCCGAGGCGATCCTGCAGCGGCAGGTGTTCGACCTGTGCTTTCTGGACCTGCGCCTCGGTGAAGACAACGGTCTCGATGTTCTGCAGCAGATGCGCGTACTTGCGCCGTGGATGCGTGTAGTAATCGTCACCGCCCATTCGGCCGTGGACACCGCGGTGGACGCGATGCAAGCGGGCGCTGCGGATTACTTGGTCAAGCCATGCAGCCCCGAGCAGCTGCGCCTGTCGGCCGCCAAGCAGCTGGAGGTCCGTCAGATGGCAGCGCGCCTGGAGGCCCTGGAAGGCGAGGTGCAAAAACGCAGCGATGCGCTGGGCTCGTACAGCCCGGCGATGATGAGCGTGCTGGAGACCGCCCGCCAAGTGGCCGATACCGACGCGAACATTCTCATCCTCGGTGAGTCAGGCACGGGCAAAGGCGAGCTGGCGCGTGCGATTCACAACTGGAGCCGGCGCTCTAAAAAAGCCTTCATCACCATCAACTGTCCGTCTCTGTCGGCTGATCTGATGGAAAGCGAGCTATTCGGACACAATCGTGGCGCTTTCACCGGGGCTACCGAAAGCACCCTGGGACGCGTCAACCAAGCCGACGGCGGCACGCTGTTTCTCGACGAAATCGGCGACTTCCCCCTCGCTTTGCAGCCGAAACTGCTGCGTTTCATCCAGGACAAGGAATACGAGCGCGTCGGTGACCCGGTCACCCGGCGGGCCGACGTGCGCATTCTCGCCGCCACCAATTTAAATCTCGAGGAAATGGTGCGCGAAGGGCGTTTCCGTGAAGACCTGCTCTACCGTCTGAATGTCATCACCCTAAACCTTCCACCCATGCGCGAGCGCCCGGAAGACGTGCTGACCCTCGCCGAGCGCTTCCTGGCGTTCTTCGTAAAAAGCTATGGCCGACCAGCGCGCGGCTTCAGCGACAACGCGGTTGCCGCACTGAAGGCCTATCGCTGGCCAGGCAACGTCCGTGAGTTGCGCAACGTGGTCGAGCGCGCCAGCATCATCTGCCCGCAAGACATGATCGAAGTCAGCCATCTTGGCCTGGCCGATCAGGCCGTCAGCAACGCCCCACGCATCGGTGAGCCGCTCAGTTTGGAAGCGCTGGAAAAAGCCCATATCTCGGGCGTATTGAGCACCAGCGACACGCTTGAGCAAGCCGCCCGAATTCTAGGCATCGACGCATCGACGCTTTATCGAAAACGTAAGCAATACGGCCTATGAAAATCCAGATGAAGCTGAGAACCCGGCTGTTCCTGGGTTTCTCGGCATTGATGACGGTGGCCTTGCTTGGGCTACTGCTGGCGCTGGTTAGCGTCGTGCAAATGGCAAAGAGCCAGGAAAATCTCATTCGCGATAACTTCGGTGTCATCGAGGCCAACCAGCAGCTGCGCCAGGCCCTGGGAAACCAGCTACTGCTGCTGGTCCGTGAACAGCGCGACGCTGAAGCCCTGAACGAATACCGCGAAATCTTTCTGGGCGCTCTGGCGCGCGGTATGGCGAACGCCAACGACGAGCAGGACCGCAAAGCTTATGAAGCCATCGGCGACGCCTATACGCGCTTTGCCGTGCAGCTGGAAACACCCTCCAACCTGAACGTGACACTGCTCGAGGATAATCCCCTTAGCCAATCCTTCAACCGCGTTCGCGAGTTAATGGTGGACATGCAACAGTCCGCCTACAACCAGATTCGTGACACCGAGATTCGCAGCCGCGAACGGGCACAATTGCTCGCCGGGCTGCTCGGGTTGACCGGTATTGCGGTGCTGCTGATCGGCTTCGTCACCGCGCACAGTTTCGCCCGGCGCTTCGGTGACCCCATCGAGCAACTGTCCAGCGTGGCTGACCAGATCGGCCGCGGCGACTTCAATATCAATTTGCCCACCTCGCCCATCGCTGAGCTATCGTCGCTGATTCGTCGCTTCGGTCTGATGGCGCAGGCCCTGCACCAGTTCAAGCAAACCAATGTCGAAGCGCTGGTCGATGGCCAGCAAAGGCTGCAGGCATTGCTCGACAGCATCGATGACGGCCTTTTGATCATCGACCGCCAGGGCCGTCTGGAACATGCCAACCCGGTTGCGCAGCGCCAACTGGCCTGGGAGACAGAGCATCTGGGGTCGACGCTTGGCCAGGCCCTCGGCTATCCGGAGCTGGACGAGGCCGCTCAGCAAGTGCTGGCCGATACGCCCCTATCCGGGCCGCCGGAAGATCTGGTGATCGAGGCCGACGGCGAGCGCCGCCTGTTGTCATGGCGCATGAGCCCAGTGAACCATCACGACGGCCGCATCAGCGGCGCGGTGATGGTGCTTCACGACGTAACCGACCAACGAACCTTCGAACGGGTGCGCAACGAGTTCGTGTTGCGTGCCTCGCATGAGCTGCGCACCCCCGTGACAGGCATGCAAATGGCCTTCAGTCTGCTGCGCGAACGAACGCACTATCCGGACAATAGCCGCGAAGCCGACCTGTTCACCACCGTGCATGAAGAGATGCAACGCTTGGTCACGCTGATCAACGATCTACTGAACTTCTCGCGCTACCAGAGCGGTCAGCAAAAACTCGAACGCGTGCCGTGCGACCCGGCCGTGCTCCTCGAGCAAGCACGGCAGCGTTTCCAGGCGAGTGCTGCGCAGAACCATATCGAAATCAAGCTTGAACTACAGACGCCGCTGCCAAGCCTGTTGCTGGACCAGCAGCAGATGGACCGGACGCTCGACAACCTGCTCAGCAATGCACTGCGGCACACACCTGACGGCGGTGAGATCCGCCTACTGGCGCGGCATCACGGCGAACGGGTCATTCTCAGTGTCGAAGACAATGGCGAAGGCATCCCCTATAGCCAGCAGGCGCGCATCTTCGAGCCGTTCGTGCAGATCGGTCGACGCCGCGGCGGCGCCGGACTGGGCCTTGCCTTATGCAAAGAGATCGCTCAGCTGCATGGTGGTCGTATCGGCGTGCATTCGCGCATCGGCCACGGCACCATCTTCTATATCGCCCTGCCCATCTGAGCCTGGCACGGCGGGAAGAATAAAAAGGAGCCACCATGCCCAGCCTCAACCCCAGCCAAGAGCAGCTGAAGCGCTTCGCCGAGCATATGCCGGCCAACGAGCCGATCCTCATGCTCAACTTGCTGCGCTTTAACGATCAAGCCGCCTACCCTGCCGAAAGCGGTCACCCGCCTTGTTCCGGCAGAGAAGCCTATGCAGTCTACAGCCGCACCGCCATCAAGAAGGTGCGCTCAGCCGGTGGCGACGTGGAGATCATGGCCAACGCCCGTGTCGCGCTGATTGCGCCGGAGCAGGAGCATTGGGACGAGGTGCTGCTGGTGCGCTATCCCTCGCCTGAAGCCTTTCTGGCAATGCTGGCGGACCCGGAATACCGCGCCGCCACGATCCACCGTACCGCAGCACTCGCCGACTCGCGGCTGATCGGCTGTAACCCTCGCAGCTGAGCCGAAGCCTCAGCCTGCTGCGTTCAGCACCGCGAGCAGCGCTGCGGTTTCAGCGTCCGGTTCGCCATCGTAGCGTGCCGGGCGATATTTCATCTGGAACGCCGCAATGACGTTTCGGGTTTCCAGATCGAGATAGCCGTGCTCGGGCACCTTGTATCCCTGCTCCGCCAACTGCGCTTGGAACCAGGCCACATCCGGTATTGCCGTCGCAAACAGGCTGCGCTGGCGCGCTACAGCTTGGGCGTCAGGCCAGGGCACCAGACCGGCGTCCGCCAGCCGCTTCCAGGGAAACAGCGGGCCCGGGTCGACCTTGCGCTGCGGGGCAATGTCACTGTGCCCGATGATCGCGCCAGGCTTCAGACCGCGGCGCTGCATGATGTCCTTGAGCAGCACGATCAGAGCGTCAATCTGCTCATCGGAGTAGGGATACCAGAGACGCCCCTCGGCGCTTTCGATATAACCGCGGTTAACCAGCTCGATACCAATGGAGCTGGAGTTAAGCCAGGTACGTCCGTTCCATTGGCTTTCGCCAGCGTGCCAGGCACGACGATCTTCATCGACCAGACGGTAGATGGTCGCGGGCGCTTCTCCGATTAGGTAGTGGCTGCTGACGCCGTCGCCCTTGAGAATGTCGAGCGAACGCTGCAAGTCACTCGAGGTGTAATGCAGAACGATAAACTGCGCTCGGCTGTCCTGCCCCAGCGATGTATGACGGGTATCGATACGCGGACCGCTGGCGCAGCCGGCGAGCAACAGGCCAAACAAGGCGAGGATCAAACTTTTCATGCGGGGCCTCTGGTCGACAGCGTGATGACGCAGACTTGGGACATTCGATCGGACCTAGCAGCGGCCCGCAGAGAAACGCCGAGAGGGTCGGCGCCAGAGCATAGAAGGTAATTGTACCGGGGTGACCCTTGGGCTCCCAGCGCGGTCGGTCAGTCCGCTTCGATACGGTTGCGACCGGAATCCTTCGCCCGGTATAGGGCTCAGTCGGCGCGCTCGAACACCTGCTCGGCTCGATCAGATGCAGCGAAGCTTGCAAGCCCCCCAGACAGGGTGACCTGGATACGAGCGCCTTTGAAGTGGAATGGACAGCTTTCGATACCTGTACGCAGGTTATCGAGCAGCTTAAGCCCCGCCGCAGCGGGCGTCTCGGGCAGCAACAGCGCGAACTCTTCGCCACCGAAACGGGCTATAAAATCGGTCTTGCGCAGCCGCTTACGCAGCTCGTTGGCAATGATCTTCAGCACTCGATCACCAGCCAGATGGCCGAAACTGTCGTTGATACGCTTGAAATGATCGACATCCAGAACCGCGAGCAGCAGCTGACCACCGTAGCGTTGCTGACGTGCGACCTCGAGCTCCAGGCGCTCATCCCAGGCGGCTCGGTTAGGCAAGCTGGTAAGCGGATCCTGCAGGGCCTTCTGCCGCTGCTCTTCGAGGTGCTCGCGCATCCCCGTTGCGGCCTGCTCAAGGCTTGCCACCCGCTCGACCAGAGTGCTTAGGCGATCGCTCAAGGCCTGTTCATGGTCGCTACGCTGACGCTGATACGCGTCGACGGTTTCGAGTAACCCATCCAACCGAGCCTGAACAGTCTGCTTCAGGCTCGGCAGGTCCTTGGCGCCGAGCATGCTGTCTTGCAGACCACCGACTTGCTGGCGCAGCTCTTCGTCAAGCGCCTGGGCGGTTTCCTTGCTCTGCACGTGCCCTTCGCGGGCCGCGCCAAGGCTGTCCTGCATGGTGGCCAGACGCTCGTTGAGCAGACTCAGGTAGAGTTCGAATTCTCGCTGCCCTTGATCAGCCACGGCCAGCATCAACTGAGCCAGGTCATCAAGCACCGGTACGAGCTCATACCAATTCAGCCCTTGCTGAATCCGCTCGCGCATAGCCTGCACCTGCTCCTGCTGGTGCTCTGGCAGACGCAGATTCTCGAGAAGACCGAGCAGTGTCGACTCGACACGCTCGGCAATGGCACTGTAGGCCTGCTCCGGCGAAGGCGGTAACTGATACGGATCGGCCGACTGGCTCTCCGGCGTCGATTCTGGTGGCGTCGCGTTGGCTATCGCATCGCTATGCGGCGTCGCGATGTCGATCACAGCCTGCGGTGCGTCCGCCGCCTGAGGGCCAGAATCCGGAGCGGACGACCCTTGCAATGGTTCAGGCGTTTCGGCCTGATCAAATAGCGGCTGGCCTGGCAGCGATTGCACCGGGTCAGCCGTAATCAATGGCGAATCGTTGTCGGGCTTTTCCAAGCCCTCAATATTGCGGTCGCGCTGACCGAACAAACGGCCAAGCAATCCTACCGAGTTGGAGGTGCCGGATGGTCGCTGAGCCGCCAGCGCCTGGCTCTGTAACTCACCCAGCTCGCTCAATAGCGTGGGCAGCTCACGCGATTGGGCTGCTCGATTAGCAAGCTGCCGTGAAAACTGCTTCAACGGCTTGCGGATTTCGTTGGGCAGCCGCAGCTCGAGTAATTGCGAGGCCAGTCGGTCGAGCGCCTCGGTCAATCGCTCGAGGCGCTCCTGTTTAGTGCGCTCAGTGTCGAGGACCGCGCGCTCGAGCCGTGGGACCAGCGCACCCAGACGGTCATCCTGCACATCGTCGCGCAGCACATCACGTAGCTCACGCATGCAGCGCTCAACCGCCGGATCGGCGCCGTCCACCGCAAAACTGCTGCGCACCAGACTGCGCCGCAGCAGATCCAGCCGCGTGTTCCAGCGCCCTTCGAGCTGCTCCTGCTGTTCCAACTGGTGCAGATATTTGTCTTTCCAGCGTTGCGCGTCGTCGCTCATCAGGTCCTATCCGTAGGTACAGGCAGTGCGTCAGCATTGTGCAGCGCGTCAGGCAGGCGGATCTCCACCGCGACCGGTAGGTGGTCCGAAGTTGCCTGGGCCAGCACATCGACACGCTCGAGCGTCAGGCTGGGGCTCAGCAGAATGTGGTCCAGGCAGCGTTGCGGACGCCAGCTGGGAAACGTCGCCTCGATTTGTGGTGCTTGCAGGCCAAGATCACGCAGGGGTGAGTGCTCCAGCAGATCGCTGGCATGGGTGTTCATGTCGCCCATCAGAATCTGATGGCGGTAGCCACCAATCAGGTCACGGATATACGCCAGTTGACGGGTGCGTGCGCCACCGCCTAGAGCCAGATGCATCACCACCACGACAAGGGCGTTCTCACCCTGGCCAAAGCGGAGCAGAATCGCGCCGCGGCCGGATGGTCCTGGCAACGGATGGTCTTCCAGCCCCTGCGGTTCCAGTCGACTCAGCACGCCGTTGCTGTGCTGAGCGAAGCGTCCCAGGTTGCGGTTGAGCTGCTGGTACCAGTACGGAAAAGCCCCGAGCTGCGCAAGATGCTCGACTTGATTGACATAGCCCGATCGCATACTGCCGCCGTCCGCTTCTTGCAGCGCCACGAGATCGTAGTTGGCGAGCAAGTCGCCGATTCGCTGTAAGTTCCGCGCGCGCCCGGTGTGTGGCAACAAGTGCTGCCAGCTACGGGTGAGGTAATGGTGATAGCGCTCGGTGCTGATCCCGACCTGAATGTTGAAACTCAGCAGACGTAAGCGGCCATTACAGGGCAGGCCGCTGGAATCCAGGCAAAGCGGATTGACCTGCGCCTGTCCGGGGCCGGCCAGGCGTGGTGAGCTCCAGCGACGAAGCACGCGGGCTTACCGGGCCGCGCGTTCTTTTTCGATGAGGAAGTCAGCAACATCCAGTGCCCGCTCCGGGCCACCCGCAGATCCGATATCGAAACGGTACTTACCGTTGACGATCATCACCGGAACACCAGTGATCTGGTAAGCCATCGCCAGCTTCTTTGCCTGCTCGGCACGGCTCTTCACGCCAAAGGAGTTATAAGCCTTCAGGAAAGCTTGCTTGTCGACACCCTGCCCCTCGAGGAGCTCCGCCATCTTTTCCGGCGTGTCGAGCTTGTTACCGTCTCGGTGATAAGCGTTGAACACCGCGTCATGGACTTTCTGCTCGACGCCCATGGACTCCAGCGCGAGGAACATCTGCCCGTGCGTGTTCCAGACGCCACCAAACATCGCCGGGATGCGCTTGAAATCAACATCGTCAGGCAGTTGCTTGATCCATGGATTGATCACCGGCTCGAACTGGTAGCAATGCGGGCAGCCATACCAGAACAGCTCGACCACTTCGATCTTGTCCGGCTCGGCAACCGGTACCGGATTCTTCAGCTCGACGTATTCCTTTCCAGCTTGGAAATCTGCCGCACTGGCTGAAAAGCCGAACAGACTGGCGGTAACGAGAAGGGCACTGACGACGAGTTTACGCATGATGACTCCCTTGTAATGAACGGCTAACCGATAGCGCCACAGGCTGCAGCAATTCATGCTTGCTCGCCAGCGCTTTCCGCCGCTTTTCAATATCTTGACAATCATTATAGCGAGGCCGAAAACAAAAAAAGGCGTTCAGGCTCATGCCCTGAACGCCCTTTTTAGGCTGATCGGAAAACGATCAGTGCAGGCCTTGGATGTAGCTCGACAGTGCCTGGATGTCTTTGTTGCTCAGCTTCGAAGCAATGGTGCGCATGATGGCCGCGTCGCCATCGTTGGTGCGATCGCCTTCGCGGAAATCGGTGAGCTGCTTGGCCGTATAGGCCGCGTGCTGACCGCCCAAACGTGGGAAACGCGCCAGGTTGTTGCCTACGCCGTCCGGCGCGTGGCAACCGGAGCAAGCCGGCATGCCCTGCTCCAGCTTGCCGCCGCGGAAAAGCTGCTCACCCTGAGCGACCAGAGCCGGGTCGGCCGTGCCGATCGTCATCTTCTGGCTGGCGAAATAGGCGGCCATGTCCTGGAGGTCCTGATCGCTGTAGGGATCGAGAATACCGGTCATTTCCAGCACTTTGCGACCGACGCCCGGCTCGGCTGTGGGGCTGCTGCCCGCCTTGATATCCTGCAGCTGCTTGAACAGATAGTTCGGGCCCTGGCCTGCGAGTTTCGGGAAGTTCGGTGCGGCACTGTTTCCGTCGGCACCGTGGCAAGCACCACAGACGGCGACCTTTTCTTTTCCTGCTTCTGCATTTCCAGCCGCGTGGGCGATACCGGTGATGCCAAGGGTCAACAGCAGACTCACGAGTACTTTGTTCATCAGCTCATCCAACTACGGCTAAGGGTTTAAAGAAATCTTATTTGGCAGTCCGACCGCTTAGGGCCATGGCGACGCTCGTTATAAACAGGGTGACCTCTGACTTGGCGCTTGAGCAACGCCTTGCTCGCTTCCGGTCGGTCGCCGAAAGCGGCTAGCAGAGCGGCTACTCGGGCTCGTTTTTAGACCAAAGCGCACACAAAATCTGCGGCATTATATACTGGCGCTCCTGAAACGGAAATGAACCATTGCCGCACCCCGCGCACTCACCGGAAAGCCCATGCTCCCAAAAAACCCGATTCTAGGCCTCTGCCAGCAAGCCACGTTCATGACCAGCGCCGCCAAGGTCGATCAATGCCCGGCTGACGAGGGCCTGGAAGTCGCTTTCGCCGGTCGCTCGAACGCGGGCAAGTCCAGTGCGCTGAACACGCTCACCCATGCCAGTCTCGCCCGCACGTCGAAGACACCCGGGCGCACCCAACTGTTGAACTTCTTCAGTCTCGATGAACACCATCGCCTGGTCGATCTTCCCGGCTACGGCTATGCAAAAGTGCCGATTCCCCTGAAGCAGCATTGGCAGCGTCATTTGGAAGCCTACCTGAGCAGCCGCGAGAGTCTCGCTGGGGTGTTCTTGATGATGGATATCCGACATCCGCTGACCGAGTTCGACCGTATGATGCTCGATTGGTCCAACGCCAGCGAGATGCCGCTACACATCTTGCTGACCAAGTCAGACAAGCTTGCCTTCGGCGCAGCCAAAAACGCGCTGCTGGCGATACAGCGCGATATCCGCAAGGGGTGGGGAGATGGTGTCAGCGTACAGCTGTTCTCAGCGCCGAAGCGGCAGGGCGTGGAAGAAGCCCAGCTGGTGCTGGCGCAACTGCTGGGGATGATCGGCGAAGATAGCGATGAGGCTCTCGACGAGCCTTCGCAAGAAGGCTGAATTTTCGGTAGAGACTTCGCCCGCTCTCACCCAAGGGTCAGAACGGGCGGAGCTGCACTACTCGCGGTAATCCTCGACCGGCACGCAGGCACAGAACAGGTTTCGGTCCCCAAAAACATTGTCGACCCTATTCACTGCGGGCCAGTACTTGTGCGCCTGAGTGTGGGCGCTCGGCGTCACGCCTTCGGCGATGCTGTATGGACGATCCCACAGGTTGGTAACGTCGGCCAGCGTATGCGGAGCGCGTACCAGCGGGTTGTCCTCGGCAGGCCACCCACCGCTTTCCACCTTGTCGATCTCAGCACGAATGCTCAGCATCGCTTCGACGAAACGATCCAGCTCGGCTTTAGACTCGCTCTCGGTAGGCTCGATCATCAACGTGCCGGGCACCGGGAAAGACATGGTCGGCGCATGGAAGCCATAATCGATCAGCCGCTTGGCGACGTCCTCCTCGGTGATGCCGGTCTGCGCCTTGAGCGGGCGCAGATCGATGATGCATTCGTGTGCTACACGGCCGTTGCGGCCGCTGTAGAGGACCGGGAAGGCCTCGCCGAGACGCATCGCCAAGTAGTTAGCACTGAGAATCGCAACCTCGGTGGCGTCGCGCAGCTGCGGCCCCATCATGGCGATGTACATCCAGCTGATTGGTAGAATGCTGGCGCTTCCCCAAGGAGCGGCGCTGACCGCGCCATTTTCCGGATTCGGGCCTTGCAACTCGATCACCGGATGGTTGGCAACGAAGGGCTGCAGGTGCGCCTTGATACCGATCGGCCCCATGCCTGGGCCGCCACCGCCATGCGGGATGCAGAACGTTTTATGCAAGTTCATGTGCGAAACGTCTGCGCCGATATCGGCTGGACGCGCCAGACCGACCTGGGCGTTGAGGTTGGCGCCGTCCATGTACACCTGGCCGCCCTGCGCATGAATCGCTTCGCAGATCTCCCGAACGCCTTCTTCGTAGACACCATGGGTCGACGGATAGGTGATCATCAGGCAGGACAGCTTATCCCCCGCCTCGGCCGCCTTGCGTTTGAGGTCCTCGAGATCGACGTTCCCCGCCTTGTCGCAGTCGACGATTACTACTCGCATGCTGACCATCTGGGCCGACGCAGGGTTGGTGCCGTGGGCCGAAGATGGAATCAGGCAGATGTCACGCTGGCCCTCGCCGCGGCTCTCGTGATACTTGCGGATCGCGACCAGGCCGGCGTATTCGCCCTGGGCGCCTGAGTTGGGCTGCATCGAGATCGCGTCGAAGCCAGTGATCGCACAAAGCCAAGCTTCCAGTTCATCGATCATGAGCTTGTAGCCCTGAGCCTGCTCCTGCGGTGCGAACGGATGCAGGTTGGCGAACTCCGGCCATGTAATCGGGATCATCTCGCTGGTGGCGTTCAGCTTCATGGTGCAGGAACCGAGCGGGATCATCGCCTGGTTCAACGCCAGGTCCTTGTTCTCCAGCTGCTTAAGGTAACGCAGCATCTCGGTTTCGCTGTGGTGGGTGTTGAACACCGGGTGAGTCATATAAGCGCTGCTGCGCTGCAGTTCGTTCGGGATGCCGCTGAGGATTTCACCCGCGTCCAGCGTCGCGATGTTCAGTCCGTGATCGGCACCGAGGAACACCGCCAGAAGCTGTTCCACGGTCTGCTCGTTACAGGTCTCGTCGAGGCTGACACCTAGCTTGCCGCGACCGAGGATACGCAGATTGATCCGCGCCGCCCGGGCACTTTCGAGGATCGCCGTCTGTGCGCCGCCCACCTCGAGCGTCAGCGTGTCGAAGAAATGCTGGTTGGTGCGCTTGATGCCCTTCATTTCCAGCGCACTGGCCAAGATCGAGGTCAGCCGATGGGTGCGCTGAGCGATGCGCTTGAGCCCTTCTGGACCGTGGTAGACGGCATAGCAGCTGGCGATGTTGGCTAGAAGCACCTGCGCGGTACAGATGTTGGAATTGGCCTTCTCGCGACGGATATGCTGTTCGCGCGTTTGCAGCGCCATGCGCAGCGCCGTGTTACCGCGCGCATCCTTGGACACGCCGATAATACGGCCGGGCATGGCGCGCTTGAAGGCGTCGCGGGTAGCGAAATAGGCGGCGTGGGGACCACCGTAGCCCATCGGTACGCCAAATCGCTGGGTTGAACCGAGCACCACATCCGCACCGAGTTCGCCAGGCGGCGTCAGCAGCAGCAGGCTGAGCAGGTCCGCCGCGACGCAGGCCAGGGCTTGCTTGGCGTGGAGCGCCTCGATCGCCGGTCGCAGATCGCGAATCTCGCCATGAGTGTCGGGGTATTGAAGCAGCGCACCGAAGACTTCCTGCCCAGCGATATCCTCAAGCGCACCGACTACCAGATCGAAACCAAAGGCGTCGGCACGCGTCTGCACCACCGAGAGCGTTTGCGGGTGGCAGTTTTCATCAACGAAGAAGCAGTTGCTCTTGCTCTTGGCCATCCGCCGCGCCAGGGTCATGGCTTCCGCTGCGGCTGTGGCTTCGTCGAGTAGCGATGCGTTGGCCAGATCGAGCCCGGTGAGGTCGATGGTCAGTTGCTGGAAATTCAGCAGCGCCTCCAGACGACCCTGGGCGATCTCAGGTTGATAAGGCGTGTAAGCGGTATACCAGCCCGGGTTTTCCAAGACATTGCGCAAAATTACGGGCGGCGTGATGGTGCCGTGGTAGCCCATACCGATCAGGCTGGTCCAGAGCTGGTTCTGTTCCGCGTAGCCTCGCAAGCGCGCCAGTGCTTCCTGTTCATCCAGCGCGGCCGGCAGCGCCAGGTCACCTTGCAGGCGAATCGCCGGCGGCACGGTCTGCTTGACCAGCTCCTCACGGCTGGACAAGCCGAGCGCATCGAGCATGGCCTGTTGTTCACCCGCATCAGGGCCAAGATGGCGACGCAAAAAGGCGTCAGGTTGCTGGAGCTGGGAAAGGCGCGGCACTTGAGACATCACTGCTTCTCTCGAAAAAGGAAAGCCCCGATACGCGGACTGCTATGAAAATCGACTTCGCTCGGTTTTCACACGCCTGCACTGCGGGGCTTTTGGATTTGATCGCTTAGGCTTCGGCGTCGCAGGAGGCCTTGTAACCCTCTGCATCGAGCAGCTTCTCCAGTTGCGAGGCATCGCTCGGCTGAATCCGGAAGAACCAGCTGCCATAGGGCTCGCTGTTGACGTTTTCCGGCGAATCGGTGAGTTGCTCGTTGATCGAGACCACCTCCCCGGAAATTGGCGCGTAAATGTCCGAAGCGGCCTTTACCGACTCCACCACACCCGCTTGTTGCCCTGCAGTCAGCTGCTGGCCGATCTCCGGCAGCTCCACATACACCACATCGCCCAGCGCTTCCTGGGCATGGTCGGAGATACCGACGCTAACACTACCGTCGGCTTCGAGACGGGCCCACTCGTGGCTGGCGGCGTAACGCAGATCGCTGGGGATGTCGCTCATTCGTAGGTCCTCAAAAAAGCTGTCGGTTGCGGGCACGAAGCAGGCTCTGCGGCCCGTTGCAAAATTGCAGTTGGCCGAATTTACACCAGTACTTTGCCGTGACGCACGAAAGTCGGCTGCACCACGCGCACGGGATACCACTTACCACGGATTTCTACTTCGGCACGATCAGCCGTCCCGGCCGGAACACGCGCGAGCGCAATGGCTTTGCCAAGCGTAGGCGAAAAACTACCGCTGGTGATCTCTCCTTCGCCCACGCCGTTGACGCGCACGATCTGATGGGCTCGCAGCACGCCACGCTCCTCGAGCACCAGCCCTACCAGTTTCGGCAGATCACTTTGTGCCTTCTGGGCCTCGAGCGCGCTGCGGCCGATGAAGTCACGCTCGACCGGCTGCCACGCCACGGTCCAGCCCATATTGGCCTGCAGCGGCGAGACATCCTCGGTCATGTCCTGGCCATAGAGATTCAGGCCCGCCTCGAGGCGCAAGGTGTCACGCGCACCCAGCCCGATCGGCGGGATGCCGGCGCCGACCAGCTCGCTGAGGAAATCGGGAGCCTGCTCGGCCGGCAGGATGATTTCCAGGCCGTCCTCACCGGTATAGCCGGTGCGACCAATGAACCAATCCCCTGCGGCACGGCCGTTGAACGGCTTGAGTTCGTGGATCAATGCCGCTCGAGCCTGACTGACCAATTCAGCGGTGCGCGCCCGCGCATGTGGGCCCTGGACGGCCAGCATCGCCAGCTCGGGCCGCTCGGTCACTTCAACCGTAAACCCCTCAGCCTGCGCCTGCATCCACGCCAGATCCTTGTCGCGGGTGCTGGCGTTGACCACAAGCCGATAACCCTCTTCAGCGAGATAAACGATGAGGTCGTCCACCACGCCGCCACGCTCGTTGAGCATGGCCGTATAGAGTGCTTTGCCGACCTGCCCGAGACGATCTACGTCGTTGGCCAGCAGGCGCTGGAGATAGGCCTTTGCATCTGCCCCCCGGACGTCCACCACCGTCATGTGGGAGACGTCGAACACCCCGCAATCGCGGCGCACCTGATGATGTTCTTCTACCTGGGAGCCGTAATGCAGCGGCATGTCCCAGCCGCCGAAATCGACCATCTTGGCGCCGAGTGCGAGGTGCTGATCG
This sequence comes from Pseudomonas sp. 10B238, assembly GCF_000970615.1. NCBI lineage: Bacteria > Pseudomonadati > Pseudomonadota > Gammaproteobacteria > Pseudomonadales > Pseudomonadaceae > Pseudomonas > Pseudomonas sp. 10B238. Next base: position 110,686 of record NZ_KQ033928.1, on the reverse strand, counting down.
TAGAGGGGAGTACGCTGACCCATGGGTTTCTCCTTCCGGGCAGGTCGCCGAAGCGGCGTGGGTAGAGCTTATTAGAGCCGGGCAGTAGGCCCGACGATTTTTGGATGGCGCGCATTGTAGCCTCAAGGTCGTGACAGGTCACTGCGAGGCGATGGAGCGCTTAGCCGACTCGCCGGGCTGAGCGACGGATCAGCAAGATGACCGGCAACAGCCCGACCAGCACCAACGTCAGCGCAGGCAGCGCGGCACGCGCCCACTCGCCTTCGCTGGTCATCTCGAAGATCCTCACCGACAGGGTGTCCCAACCGAACGGTCTCATAAGGAGCGTGGCAGGCATTTCTTTCAGTACATCGACGAACACCAACAGCGCGGCACTCAGTGTTCCGGGCAATAGCAACGGCAGGTAGACCCTGAAGAACAGTGCCGGCCCGCCCACGCCAAGGCTGCGCGAGGCCTGCGGCAGAGAAGGCCGAATCCGCGCCAGCGCGCTTTCCAGCGGCCCGAACGCCACCGCCATGAACCGAATCAGGTAAGCCAGGAGCAAAGCGCCGAGGCTTCCCAACAGGATCGGTTTGCCTGCGCCGCCGAGCCAGCCGGACAGCGGCACAACCAATTCGCGGTCGAGGTAGCTGAACGCAAGCATGATCGACACGGCCAGCACCGACCCCGGCAGCGCGTAACCGAGATTCGCCAACCCAACTGCCATCTTTATCGGACGCAGCGGTGCCTGGCGTCGGGCGAAAGCCAGCAACAGCGCCACAGTCACTGTAATCAGCGCCGCCATGCCGCCCAAATAAAGGGTATGCAGGATCAAGCCAGTGTAGCGCTCATCGAGATCGAAGCGCCCACGCTGCCAGAGCCAGACCAGCAACTGCAGTACGGGTATGACGAAGGCACAAAGAAACACCAGGCCACACCAACTACTGGCGGCCAGGGCCTTGACGCCACGAAGCCGATAAAGCACCGCCGAGCGCGCCCGATCGTTCGCGGGCCGGGCTGCCCCTCGCGCACGGCGCTCGCCATAGAGCACCAGCATCACCGCCAACAACAACAAGCTGGCCAGCTGAGTGGCGCTGGTGAGACTGAAGAACCCATACCAAGTCTTGTATATCGCGGTGGTAAAGGTGTCGAAATTGAAAACCGCCACGGCGCCGAAATCGGCAAGTGTTTCCATCAATGCCAAAGCCAACCCGGCACCGATTGCCGGTCGCGCCATCGGTAACGCGACGGTCCAGAACGCTTTCCAGGGCGACTTGCCCAGAACCCGCGCGGCCTCCATCAGCCCTTTGCCTTGAGCAATGAAAGCTGAGCGAGCAAGCAGATAGACATAAGGATAGAAAACCAGCACCAGTACGGTGATGACGCCGCCGGTGGACCGGACCCGAGGAAAGCGCACCCCACTGCCGAACCACTCCCGAGCCAGTGTTTGCACCGGCCCGGCAAAATCGAGTAGCCCGATGAACACGAACGCCAGCACATAGGCGGGAATGGCAAAAGGCAGCATCAGCGCCCAATCCAGCCAGCGCCGCCCCGGGAACTCACACAACGAAGTCAACCAGGCCAGGCTGACCCCAAGCACGGTCACACCCACCGAAACACCTAGAACCAGCGTTAACGTATTGCCCAGCAAACGCGGCAGCTGGGTCTGCCAGAGATGTGACCAGATGCTGGTGTCGATATCGCTCCAACTGAACAGCAGGACGCTCAGCGGCAGCAATACCAGCGCGGCAACTGCGAAAGTGATGGGATACCAGCGGCGCTCGACGGGGTGGGACACGCAAGCCTCAAAAGCAGAAAAGACGACGCCCCCGGCATGCGGGGGCGTCGATTATAGCCGTAGCTGCAAACTGCAAAACCAGGCATTCAGATATGAACGGAGCCTGGCTGGCCGCCTAGGCGGCCAGCCAAAAGCTGCTTATCGCCAACCAGCGCGGTCCATCAGCATGATCGCTTCAGCCTGGCGCTTGCCGGCAACTTCGACCGGGATAGTGTCCGCCTTGAAATCACCCCAAGCAGAGACCTCAGCCGAAGACTTTACCTCGGGGTTCGCCGGAAACTCCATGTTGATATCGGCAAAGATGCTTTGCGCTTCGGGGGTGGTCATCCACTCGACCAGCTTGCGTGCAGCCTCGGGGTGCGGCGCATGCTTGGTCAGGCCGATGCCCGACAGGTTGACGTGTACACCGCGACCATCCTGATTCGGCCAGAAAAGCTTGGCTTTCAGATCCGGGTTTTGCGCGTGCAGGCGGCCGTAGTAGTAAGTGTTGACGATACCTACATCACACTGACCGGCATCGATTGCCTGAACCAACGCGGTGTCGTCGGCAAACACGTCTGTAGCAAGATTATTGACCCAACCCTTGATGATTTCTTCGGTCTTCTCGGCGCCATGGGTTTCGATCAGGGTAGCGGTCAGGGACTGGTTGTAAACTTTTTTGCTGGTCCGCAGGCACAGACGGCCTTCCCAGTTCTTGTCGGCGAGGGCTTCGTAGGTCGTCAGCTCACCCTCTTCCACACGCTCGGGTGAATAAACGATGGTCCGCGCCCGCAGCGACAAACCCGTCCAGCCATCAGTAGAGGAGCGGTACTGCGAAGGGATGTTGTCGTTAACTACCGCCGAGTTCATCGGCTGCAGGATGCCCATCTGCTCGGCCTGCCAGAGGTTGCCACCATCTACCGTCAGGAGCAGATCCGCCGGCGTGTTTTCGCCTTCGGCCTTGATGCGGGCCATCAGCGGCGCTTCTTTGTCCGTGATGAACTTGACGTTGACGCCGGTCTTGGCCGTGTAGGCATCGAAAACCGGCTTGATCAGCTCATCGATCCGCGAAGAGTAGACCACTACTTCTTCGGCAGCCTGTACAGCACTCGACAGCGCGGTGAGCGCGAGAACGGCGAGTAAACCTTTGCTTGCCTGCATGGATCAGCCTCTTAGATTTGTTCAAGAGGCTGAATAGTAGTGAATGTCATTTACTTTCTCAACGCGACAATTCGCGCATCCAGCGGCAGACCCCTAGTCGATCAGAGCCTAGCCAGCTCCGGCATATCGCCGCTCAAGCCCAGCGCTTGGCGAACGAACAGCGCTTTGGCTGCGGGCAGAGCCTGAACACCTTTCAACCCGGCATTACGCAACCAACGCAGCGGCAGTGGGTCGGCTTGGAACAAGCGCTCGAACCCCTCCATTGCCGCCATCATGGCCAAGTTATGGGGCATCCGACGCCGCTCGAAACGCCCCAACACCCGCGGGTCACCCAGCCGAACACCACGCGATACCGCGCCCTGGATCACTTCTGCAAGCACCGCTGCGTCGAGCAACCCAAGGTTGACGCCCTGCCCGGCCAACGGATGAATGGTGTGAGCAGCGTCGCCAATCAATGCCAACCCGGGCTGTACGTAACGTTTTGCATGGCGTTGGCGCAGCGGGATGCATAAGCGCGGATCGGCCTCGACTATTTCACCCAAGCGATATTCGAAGGCGCGACCAAGCGCCTGACAAAACGCATCATCGTCCAGCGCCATCAACCGCTGCGCCTCGGCCTCCGTGACAGACCAGACGATGGAGCACCAATGGGCGTCGCCCTCCCGCTGTAAGGGCAGGAATGCCAGCGGTCCTTCGTCGGTGAAGCGCTGCCACGCAGCCTGCTGGTTCGGCTCAACACAGCGCACGCTGGTGACTATGGCGTGATGCAGATAATCCCATTCGCGGGTTTCGCAGCCGGCCAGTTGGCGGACCGTAGAGTTGGCGCCGTCGGCAGCGACTATAAGTCCGGCGCTCAGCTGCTGACCGTCATCCATCGTCAGCGTCCAACCGTTATCGTTCTGCTGCAGCTGCTCAAGACGGGCGTTGCCCTTGAGCTCCACCGAACCACGGCTCTTCAGCGCCTCCAGCAGAGCATCCTGCACGACACGATTCTCGACGATGTGACCCAATACATCGGCATGCACCGCGGCCGCGGAGAAATCAATATGGCCAGTGCCGGAGCCATCCCACACGTGCATGTCCAGATAGGGACTAGCGCGTCGATCAACAATCCCCTGCCAGGCGCCCACACGCTGGAGAATCCGCTGACTGGCAGCCGACAGGGCACTGACGCGAGGCTCGAAGGAGTCCGAGGGTTTGAACGGCTGCACTTCCAGCGGTCCGCCGTCGACCAGTTTGATGGTGAGGCCGGAATCCTGCAGGGCCAGGGCCAAGGTACTGCCAACCATCCCAGCGCCAACGATGATGAGGTCCGCTTGCATTACTGCTCTCTCCTGTTCGCCTAGCCTGCAAATTTGGTAGGTCCGCTCGACTGCGCTAACGCTCGCTCGAGCATCGTGCCTTACGGCTCAGCGTGGCAGCTACTGGTCGCGCATCGACGGAGCATTTAACGCGGCCCTAACGCTCGCGTACGCCCATTCCCATTGCCTGTCTCGCGAACCAGGCCTTGGCGGGCGGCAGCAGATCCAGCCCCAGCAATCCAAGATTCCGCCCGGCAATGAAAAGGCGCCCCGAATCACCGAACAGCTGGGTCAGTTGATCGGAAAAACCCACCGTGACGCGCTGGTCCGAGCGCTGCTTTTGATGGTAAGCCTGCAATACGCCCAGGTCGCCCGGAGGCGCCGAACTGCCCAAGAGCGCGACCGCAAGGGCCTCGGTGTCACGGAGGGAAAGGTTGTAACCCTGCCCGGCGATAGGGTGCAAGCTGTGCGCAGCATTACCCAGTACGACCAGGCCAGAGCGAACCTGCTCTTCAGCCTCGATCAGCACAAGCGGATAGAGGTGCCGCGCGCCAACCTGCTGAAAACCGCCAAGCCGATAGCCGAACGCCTGCTGGAGCTCTTCGAGGAACTCCGCTTCAGGGAGCGCGGCAAGACGCGCTGCATCCCGTTCCGGCCGAGTCCAGACCAGAGCGCAGCGGTTATCCGGCAGCGGCAGCAACGCCATCGGCCCCTCATCGGTGAAGCGCTCGAACGCGCGCCCCCCGTGCGGCATACCGGGCGTAACATTGGCGATCAGCGCCGTTTGCCAATAGGGCGATTGCTTGATTTTGATGCCGAGCTGCTCACGCAACCCTGAGCGACCACCATCGGCCAGAACCGCGAGATCACAGTCGAGCGTCTGACTGTCGGTCAATGTCAGCTGATAGCCGCCCGGCACGGCTCGCATCTGCTCGACTTCAGCAGGGCAATGGCGAACCACTACGTCGTCATCGAGTGCTTGCCAGAGACAATGGCCGATCCAGGCGTTTTCCACGACATAACCCAGCGCCGGGACACGCTGACTACTAGCGTCAAGCCTGGTGACACCTGCACGACCGCGGTCCGATATATGGATATCGGTGATTGGCTCTGCACGTTCGGCGATCTGATCCCATATACCCAGGCGCTGGTAAATAAGCCGGGTCCCGTAGGACAACGCGGTAGAACGCGCGTCATAGCTGGGCTGGTAGTGGTTGCCCGGCTCGAACGGCTCGATCAGCTCGATCGTCCAGCCACGCTGTTTCGCTCCACTTTGCAGTGCCAACGCCAAACTCGCGCCGACCAGCCCACCTCCGATGATCGCCAACGTTGCCATCTACGCGACCTCGGCGGAAACCGCCATCAGTGCCTCGATCTCGTCAACGGACTTAGGCACACCGCCAGTAAGAATTTCGCAACCGTTGCGGGTGACCACCACATCATCTTCGATGCGTACGCCGATGCCGCGCCACTTCTTTGCCACGTCCTGATTGTCAGCCGCAACATAGATGCCCGGCTCGACGGTCATCGCCATGCCGGGCTCCAGCACGCGCCATTCGCCGCCGACCTTGTAATCGCCGACATCATGCACGTCCATGCCCAACCAGTGGCCGGCGCGGTGCATGTAGAAGGGTTTGTAGGCTTCGGCGGCAATCAGCTCATCGACGTCACCCTGGAGCAATCCCAGCTCGACCAATCCGGCTGTGATTACCCGAACGGTCGCCTCGTGGGCCTCGTTCCAATGCCTGCCGGGCGCGATATGCTTGAAGGCTTCTTCGTTGGCAGCCAGGACCAGCTCATAAATAGCTTTCTGCTCGGGCGAAAAGCGGCCGCTGACCGGAAAGGTGCGGGTAATGTCGCTGGCGTAGCAATCAATTTCACAGCCGGCGTCTATCAGCACCAGGTCGCCATCCTTGAGCAGCGCGTCGTTCTCACGGTAGTGCAGGATGCAAGCGTTCTTTCCGGCCGCGACGATGGAACCGTAGGCCGGCATCTTCGCTCCGCCTTTGCGGAACTCGTAATCCAGCTCGGCTTCGAGATGGTATTCGTAGAGTCCAGCACGGCTGGCCTGCATGGCACGGATATGGGCGCGCGCTGAGATCTCCGCTGCGTGCTTCATCACCTTTATTTCGTTCGCCGACTTGTACAGGCGCAGGTCGTGCAGCAGATGGTCGAGGGCGACGAATTCGTTCGGCGGCTGCGCCCCCTGACGGGCCTTGGAGCGGATCGTGTTGATCCATTCCATCAAGCGATGATCGAATTCTTGGTTGCTGCCGATCGCGTAATAGACGCGTGAACGTCCTTCGATCAGACCGGGAAGGATGTCGTCTATATCGCCGATGGGGAAGGCATCATCAGCGCCGTAGTCCGAAATCGCGCCATCCTGACCCGCGCGCAGACCATCCCATAACTCGCGAGCCGGATCGCGTTCGCGACAGAACAGCACATACTCGCCGTGCTCTCGACCTGGGATCAGCGCAATCACTGCCTCTGGCTCGGGAAATCCGGAGAGATATTGAAAATCACTGTCCTGACGGTAGATGTGCTCGACGTCGCGGTTGCGAATGTACATCGGCGCGGCCGGCAGGATGGCGATGCTGTTAGGTTCCATCTCAGCCATCAGCGCCTTGCGCCGGCGGACATATTCCGACTTGGGGATACGGGTCATGGACGAGCGGTCCTCAATGCAGGGAAGGCTTGGGCGTCGGCGGTACCGGCTTAGCGCACTCAGTGAATAGCAGCAGGGGCGCTACGCGCAGGTATTCCGTGACCTCCATGTAGTCATTCTCGCCATCTTCGGACTCATCCAGCGAGTCCTGGATCTGCGCGATGGCCGCCAGATCCTGAAGCACTTCCATCGCTTCGCCGCTCAGCGCACGATCGCCGGCGACCAGGCCAAATCCTGTCAGGAAACTCTGGCACCACTGACCCAGAGCCAGCGCACGCTCGGTCAGCGATGCTTCATCGCTCGGCAGCAGCAGGACGATGGTGATGTCATCACCGGCGAGTTCGCCTTTGACCATTTCTTGCAGTCCGATAAGTGCTTGGCGCACCGGCTCGTCAGGTTCAGCACCAAGCAGCTCGACAGCATCGCTCAGCCAGGTTTCGGCATCGAAACCAGCGCCGGCGCAGCTGCGCCCGAGCAACAGTCCATGTAGCTCGGCGGGTGTGACGGGTTGGGCACTGCTGGCCAACAATGTAGCGAAAGCAGCGTAAGGCGAGTTCTGAATGGGCATTGGCAGCTAGGCGCGCAGAGGCGCTAATGTCTAGAATGAAGGCCTTGTATCCTAGCATCGGCATACGAGCCAAGACCATCGAAGCCGGCCCACCCAGCGCTCGCGCCACTGACCCGGGAATCCCATGGAAGACGCCGACCTGCAATTGCTGACTGCCAAGCTGGAGCAGCTGATTCAGCGTACCGAACAACTCAAGGCGCAGAATCGACTCCTGCGACAGAGTGAGCAGGCGTGGCGCGAGGAGCGCGCTCATCTGATCGAAAAGAACGAAATGGCCCGCGTGAAGGTCGAATCAATGATTTCGCGCCTGAAAGCTCTGGAGCAGGACTCATGACCCAGCCGAACACCGTTACCGTGCACATCATGGACAAGGAATATTGCATCTCCTGCCCACCCGAAGAACGCAGCAATCTGGAAGGCGCCGCCCATTACCTGGACCGCAAAATGCGTGAGATCCGCAGCAGCGGCAAAGTCATCGGCGCTGATCGCGTTGCAGTCATGGCCGCGCTGAACATCACTCACGAGCTGCTACATAAGCACGACCGACTGGATGCCGAAGCCAACAGCGCACGGGAGCATGTACGTTCCCTGCTAGAACGAGTCGACAGCGCACTGGCCGCCGATCCAAACCCAACCGGCAACTGATGAACGGTAGCCAGATTGCGTTATAATCCCGCTCACTCCCTGGCATGTTCGCCAGTCGGCGATGACCCTCTCCCGATAAGCAACACAATGGAGGCTACACGTAGTGCCGGTGTGCATGTCCGCCTGACGGAAAGCCTTAAGGTACTCTGTAGTCGCCACCTTGAACTCTCGGGTTCAAGGGCCTACGCGGGCAGCGGCATGCTGGGGAGCCTCATTTCATGATCGTAGCCGAAGGCCTTTCTCGCCCGGCGCTGCGACGTCAGTTGCGCCAAGCGCGCCGCCAGCTTTCTCCGACTCAGCAACGTCGGGCAGCACGAAATCTCTACCGACAACTGGCCCAGCACCCGATTTTTCGCCGGGCTCGCCACATCGCCTTTTATCTGCCCAACGACGGCGAGATCGACCCCCGCCCGTTAATGCTTGAAGCGCAGCGTCGCGGCAAGGCGACCTATCTGCCAGTGCTCAACGCCTGGCCGCGGACACGCATGGTGTTTCAACGGCTCATGCCGAACGAGCGCCTGGCGCCGAATCGCTTTGGCATTGCAGAACCCGCGCTTCGCCCGAACCGGCAAAGGCGCATCTGGACACTCGATCTGGTACTGATGCCTTTGGTGGGGTTTGACGAGGACGGTGGGCGCCTGGGCATGGGCGGCGGCTTTTACGACCGAAGCCTGGCATATCGCGGCAGGCGCAAAAATGGTCACAAACCGACACTTCTTGGGCTCGCGCATGAGTGCCAGAAGGTGGACAGACTACCGCTAGAACCCTGGGATGTGAGTCTGCAGGCTACCGTGACGGACCAGAGTTGGTACGGGGGATGAGGCGGGTGATGCGGAGAGTGTCGCTAGCCGCATCCATGCGGCAGACTCGATCAGCGTTGAAGCTGCTGAGAGTGACTGATCGGAACCATCGAAGACGAATCTCCTGATTGCTCCCAAAGGCCCTGCGTATAGCCGGTAGTGACGACACCGAGGCCGAAGATCAGCACCAATATCCAAAGAATATCTGGCTTGCGTTTCATAGTTTTCGCCTCCCCCTGCCAGGCGAATAGTTTCATTCGAGTCAGTATCGTTTTAGTTTTTCAGACTCGACAATGCCAACCTCAAGCGCGGCATTCTCCGCTATGCACCGATGCCACGCAAACAGGCGTTGCGACCGGTTGTCGGGGAGTTTCGCTTGAGGACCCAAGATGCAGATAGCAGCGAGCAAAGACCATGCCGTACTGGCTCATGAAGTCCGAACCCGACGAGTTTTCAATCGCAAACCTACAGCAACTAGGAACTGGTCGCTGGGACGGTGTGCGCAATTATCAAGCGCGCAACTTTCTACGAAACATGACCGAGGGGGACCTATTCTTCTTCTATCACTCCAGCTGCGCAGTACCGGGTATCGCCGGTATCGGAAAAATCACCCGCAGCGCTTATCAGGACCCAACTGCACTGGATTCTGCTAGCCCGTATTACGATGCGAAGGCAACTACGCCCAAAAATCCCTGGGATGCTGTGGACGTAGGCTTCGTCGAGCGTTTTCCGGTGACATTGACCCTGCCCCAACTGAAAGCGCAGCCGGCGCTTTCGCAGATGCCGCTCGTCAAGAAAGGTAGCCGGCTCTCGGTCATGCCTGTTACCGAGACGGAATGGCAGGCCGTGCTTTCACTCCGTTGACTCAGCAAGCCGCCCGCTGGAACCACGGTTACTGAATGATCAGATTGTTGAACAGAAGGTCGTCGACCAAGGGCTTGCCTTCTTCTTGAGTCAACACCGCCTGTACCTGTTTGAGCGCTTCCTGACGTAACGCTTCCTTGGCTTCGACCGAGCCGAGACTGGCGTCCGTTTGCTGGGAAAACAGTATGACCAGCTGATTCCGAATGAGCGGCTCATGGTGCTTGACCTTGGCCTCGGCTTCGCTGCCGGTTACTCGCAGCGCGATATCTGCCTTGTAGTACTTGAGCTTACCGTCGGAGCCATAGTTGCCGACCAATGCGGGTACCAACCCGTAGTAGATAGTCTTTGCAGCTGCGCCCTCTTCGGGCTCGGGGGAGTTGGCGAATACGGGCAGCGCGAGGCCCAGGGCCAGACAGAGAAGAATGATGCGTTTCACAGAGCTGCTCCTAAGGCTATTGGCACCAGCATACCCAGTGATACGCACGGACCCAAGCCCAGCCTTATGAATTGCCATCAGAGCCGAGCATGCTCGTTGCGTCGCCCGAGCAGCCTTCTAGACTGACCGGACACAACCCAGGCCATGAGTGCCATCAGTCCAGATACGACAATAAAAGGAAACTCGATGAAAGCTGTCCTGTGCAAAGCATTCGGCCCGGCCGAAAATCTCGTCGTAGAAGAGTGCGACAGCCCTCAGATCAAGAAGGGCGACGTGCTGCTCGATGTGCACGCAGCGGGCGTCAACTTCCCAGACACACTGATCATCGAGGGCAAGTATCAGTTCAAGCCACCGTTTCCGTTTTCCCCAGGTGGCGAGGCGGCTGGGGTGGTCGCGGCCGTAGGCGAAAAGATTACTCACCTGAAGGTCGGTGACCGCGTCATGGGTCTAACCGGCTGGGGCAGTTTCGCTGAACAGGTCGCGGTACCTGGGCACAACGTATTGCCGATCCCTCAGGAGATGGATTTTGAGACCGCCGCGGCTTTTAGCATGACCTACGGCACCTCGATGCATGCACTGAAGCAGCGCGCCAACCTGCAGCCGGGCGAAACCTTGCTGGTTCTCGGCGCGTCCGGCGGGGTCGGCCTGGCTGCCGTAGAGATCGGCAAGGCAATGGGGGCAAAAGTCATTGCCGCCGCCTCGACTGCCGAGAAGCTGGAAGTGGCAAAAAAAGCAGGAGCTGACGAACTCATCAACTACAGCGAAACCAGCCTCAAGGAAAAGCTGAAAGAGCTTACTGCTGGCCAGGGCGTCGACGTCATCTACGACCCGGTTGGCGGCGCACTGTTCGAAGAAGCGTTTCGTAGCATCGCCTGGAATGGTCGCATGCTGGTGGTCGGTTTCGCAGCAGGAGATATCCCATCGCTTCCCGCCAACCTGCCACTTCTGAAAGGCGCCTCGCTTGTGGGTGTGTTCTGGGGGTCCTTTGCCCAACGGCAGCCACACGACAACGCGGCCAACTTCAAGCAGCTTTTCGCATGGCACGCCGAGGGCAAGCTGAAGCCACTGGTGTCACAGACATTTGCCCTGGAGCAGGTAGCCGATGCAATCAATACGCTGGGGCAGCGCAAGGCGGTGGGCAAGCTGGTCGTGAAGGTCCGCTAAAGAGGATCCGCTCGTTGCCCACAGCTGTGTGCAACGAGCGGCCGCCGAATCAATGGGCGGTAGCTGGACTCTCGCCGCCCTGCTGCATGCGCGCCATTTCCTGGGCGTAGAGCGCGTCGAAGTTCACCGGCGCCAGCATCAAAGCAGGGAAGGAGCCGCGCGTGACCAGGCTGTCGAGTGTTTCCCGCGCATAGGGGAACAGGATATTTGGGCAAAACGCACCAAGCGTATGGCTCATGGCCTGCGCTTCGAGGCCCTTGATCAAGAAGATACCGGCCTGCTGAACTTCAGCAATGAACGCCACTTCCTCACCGGTCTTGACGGTTACGGAAAGCGTCAGCACCACCTCATGGAAATCACCTTCCAGCGACTTCTGCTTAGTGTTCAGATCCAGCGCAACGCTCGGATTCCATTCTTGGCGGAAGATTTCCGGACTTTTCGGGGCTTCGAAAGAGAGGTCACGGACATAGATCCGCTGCAGGGAAAACTGCGCGCCCTGCTCTTCCTGACCTGCGGCGGCACCGTTGTTTGCTTGTTCAGTCATGTGAAGCCTTCTTGTTGTGCATGTCGAGTTTGAGTCGCGCCGCCCGTAGCAAGGTTTCACCCGCTACCGACAGGCCGTTTTATTCGAGTCACGCCTGAAGCATCGCGTCCAGGCGGCCAGCTCGCTCCAACGCGTGCAGCTCATCGCAGCCACCAACGTGTTCGTCACCAATCCAAATTTGCGGGACAGATGTTCTCCCAGCCTTTGCCGCCATCTCCGAGCGCAACGCAGGCTTACCGTCGACGGGGATTTCCTCGTAGCTGACGCCCTTGCGATCAAGCAGGCTCTTAGCCCTGATGCAAAACGGGCACCAGGCGGTGGTGTACATGACGACTTTGGACATAATTATTTAACCACTGGCAGATTTTCGCCGCGCCAGCTGGAAATCCCTCCGGACAGCTTCGCGGCAGTGAAGCCCGCCTTCTGCAGTTCACGGCAGGCCGTTCCGGCGTGCTGGCCCATGGCATCAACGACCACGATGGTCTTGCCCTTGTGCTTTTCCAGCTCGCCCAGTCGGCTGACCAGCTTCTCGTGGGGAATGTTCAATGAGTCGACAATATGGCCCGCGTCGAACTCCTTCTTCGCGCGCACGTCCAACACCACGCCTTCGTCGCGGTTGACCAGACCGGTCAGCTCGCGGTTGCTCAGGCTCTTGCCGCCCTTGCGTGCCTCGGTGATGGCGAGAAGCACAAGCAACACCAAGAAGATGCTGACAAGAACATAGTGGTTAGAGACAAATTCAATCAGGTTAGCGACCATCTAAAGGGTACCCGGGGGATAAAATGCGGGCCAGTATACACAGCCCCCCCACCAGGCTGAACCCTGCGAATCGTGACGCCCAACCGGCCAACTATTAGACTGGCCGCCTTTTTTCGCGACCCCGTGCAAGGAGCCAGACACATGCCCGCCGCGCCCAAACCCCTGGTATTGATCATTCTCGACGGCTTCGGACACAGCGACAATCCTGAATTCAATGCCATCCACGCCGCCAACAAGCCCGTCTATGACCGCCTGCTCGCCAGCCAACCGCACGGACTGATCTCTGGCAGCGGCATGGATGTGGGTCTGCCGGACGGGCAGATGGGCAATTCCGAAGTGGGCCACATGAACCTGGGCGCGGGCCGCGTTGTGTACCAGGACTTCACGAAGGTCACCAAATCCATCCGCGACGGCGAGTTCTTCGAAAACCCCACCATCTGCACCGCCGTCGATAAGGCAGTGGGTGCAGGCAAGGCCGTGCATATCCTCGGCCTGCTTTCCGACGGAGGCGTTCACAGCCACCAGGATCATCTGGTTGCCATGGCTGAGCTGGCCGCAAAGCGCGGCGCCGAAAAAATCTACCTGCATGCCTTCCTTGATGGCCGCGACACGCCGCCCAAGAGCGCCCAGCACTCCATCGAACTTATGCAAGCGACCTTCACCCGTCTGGGCAAAGGGCGGGTTGCAAGCCTGATCGGGCGCTACTTCGCCATGGACCGTGACAACCGCTGGGACCGGGTCGAGCAGGCGTACAGCCTGATCGTTGACGGCAAAGCCGACTACCACTCCGATTATGCTGTTGACGGTTTGATAGCCGCCTATGAGCGCGGCGAGAGCGACGAGTTCGTCAAGGCCACCACCATTGGCGAGCCGGTCCGTGTCGAGGATGGCGATGCCGTGGTGTTCATGAACTTCCGCGCCGACCGTGCACGTGAACTGACGCGCTGCTTCGTCGAGCCTGGCTTCAGCGAGTTCCAGCGCGCCCGGGTACCGCAACTGGCTGGCTTCGTCATGCTGACGCAATATGCAGCAAGCATCCCGGCGCCCAGCGCGTTTGCCCCGGAAGGCCTGACCAACGTGCTCGGCGAATATCTCGCCAACAACGGCAAGACCCAACTGCGCATTGCTGAGACCGAGAAATACGCCCACGTCACCTTCTTCTTCTCCGGCGGCCGCGAGGACCCCTTTGCGGGCGAAGAGCGCATTTTGATTCCGTCTCCGCAAGTCGCCACTTACGACATGCAGCCTGAGATGAGCGCGCCCGAAGTGACCGATCGCATCGTCGAGGCCATCGAGAACCAGCGTTACGACGTGATCATCGTCAACTACGCCAACGGCGACATGGTTGGCCACACCGGCGTGTTCGAGGCCGCGGTCAAGGCGGTGGAATGCCTGGACAAGTGTGTCGGACGGATCGTTGAAGCGTTGGAAAAGGTCGGAGGCGAAGCGTTGATCACCGCCGATCACGGCAACGTCGAGCAGATGGAGGACGTCATGACCGGCCAGGCGCACACCGCCCATACTTGCGAGCCGGTTCCCTTCATCTATGTTGGCAAGCGTAACCTGACCATCCGAGAAGGCGGCGTGCTCGCCGATGTCGCACCGACCATGCTGACGCTGCTCGGCATGCCGGTACCGGCAGAAATGACCGGCCGCTCAATTGTCGAGCTGAGCTGATAGCTGGAAGCTGGAAGCTGGAAGCTGGAAGCTGGAAGCTGGAAGCTGGAAGCCAGGCTGTTACCTCCAGCTCTGGGGTTCAAGCTTCCAGCTTGGTTTTTAGGCATACTACGGCAGTCGTTGAACTCACGGTTACGCCCTCTCATGCCCCGTATTCTTCTTGTATTAGCGCTTTTTTGCCTGCTTGGCCCAGCCATGGCCGACGAGCGCGCCGATGCGCGCAAGCAGATCGAAGCGGCGCGCCAGGACGTCGCGGAATTGCAGAAGCTGCTCAAGCAGATCGAACAGGAGAAATCCACGGTCCAGAAGCAACTGCAGACTACCGAAAGCGAGATGGGTCAGCTGGAGAAACAGGTCGACTCTTTGCAGCAGGAAATCGATCGCAGCGAAGCCGAGCTGGAACGCCTCAACGACGAGAAAGCCACGCTTGAAGGTGCGCGCCTCGAACAACAGCGCCTGATTGGCATTCAGGCGCGCGCGGCTTATCAGAGCGGCCGCCAGGAATACCTGAAGCTGCTGCTCAACCAACAGAATCCAGAAAAATTCAGCCGCACGCTGACCTACTATGACTATCTCAGCAAAGCCCGCTTCGAGCAGCTCGAAAGCTTTAACGAGACGCTACGCCAACTGGCCGGCGTAGAAGCCGGCATTCAGAAGCAGCAGGCAACACTAGCCGAACAGCAGGACGGCCTCAAACAACGCCGCGAGCAACTGGCCGAAGTCCGCAAGGAGCGTCAGGTAACGCTGGCCAAACTTGATAAAGACTTGTCCAGCCGCGACCAGAAGCTCAAAGCACGCAAGCAGGAGCAGGCGCAGCTGGAGCGGGTGCTCAAGACCATCGAAGAAACCCTTGCTCGCCAGGCGCGTGAAGCCGAGCAGGCGCGTCAACGCGCGTTGGCCGAGGCCCGCGAAGAGCAGGCACGCCAGCAACAGGCCGGCCGCACTCCATCAGCACCGGCCGGCCCAATAGTCTCAAGCGCTGGCGGGAATTTTGGCGGTCCTTTCGCCAAGGCCAAGGGCAAGTTGCCCTGGCCGGTAGACGGAAGATTGGTGGCACGCTATGGCACTCCCCGCGGTGGCGACGCTCGAACCAAGTGGGACGGCGTGCTGATCGGCGCCGACGTTGGTACCCAGGTCCGAGCCGTGCACGGGGGCCGGGTGGTATTCGCTGATTGGTTGCGTGGCGCCGGCCTGTTGGTGATCCTCGATCACGGCAACGGCTACCTGAGCCTTTATGGGCACAACCAGAGCCTGCTGCGTGATGCAGGAGACATCGTCAAGGCGGGCGATCCGATCGCCACCGTAGGAACCAGTGGCGGGCAAGAAGCTGCCGCACTGTATTTCGCCATTCGCCAACAGGGTCGCCCGAGCGATCCGGCACAATGGTGTCGTGCGCAGGGATAAGCCGAGCCGGCTGTTAGCGCGCCCCTCACAACTGGAGTCAAACATGCTGCACCTGTGCCGTTTCGCCCAACCCTCCACCCTAGCCCTGACCGTCATGCTAGGGATGTACGGTAGCGCCTGGGCGCAGCAATTGCCCGCAGAGATCGCGCCAGAACCGCTGCAGCTGAACGCCGCGACCCAAAAAGCGCCGTTGCCGCTGGAGGAGCTGAGGACCTTTGCCGAAGTGCTGGACCGGATCAAGGCCGCATACGTGGAGCCGGTCGACGACAAGACACTTCTGGAAAATGCCATCAAGGGCATGCTCAGCAACCTCGACCCCCATTCCGCCTACCTCGAACCCGATGCCTTTGCCGAACTGCAGGAGAGCACCAGCGGTGAGTTCGGCGGCCTGGGGATCGAAGTCGGGATCGAAGACGGATTCATCAAGGTGGTATCGCCAATCGACGACACCCCAGCGTCCAAGGCCGGCATTGAGGCTGGCGATCTGATCGTCAAGATCGACGGCAAGCCGACAAAGGGCATGTCCATGATGGATGCGGTTGGCATGATGCGCGGCAAACCAGGCAGCGATATATCGCTGTCACTGGTGCGTGAGGGCGGCAAGCCGTTCACCGTCAAGCTCAACCGCGCGGTGATCAAGGTCAACAGCGTCAAGAGTCAGCTGCTTGAGCCCGGCTATGGCTACCTGCGCGTAACGCAGTTTCAGATCAATACCGGCGAGGAAGTCGGTAAGGCCTTGGCGAGCTTGCGCAAGGAAAATGGCAAGAAGCTCAACGGGCTGGTGCTCGACCTGCGCAACAACCCCGGCGGGGTGCTCCAGGCTGCGGTGGAAGTGTCCGACCATTTCCTGACTGATGGCTTGATCGTTTACACCAAAGGCCGCATCGCCAACTCCGAGCTGCGCTTCAACGCAGACGCGGCCGATGCCAGCGAAGGCGTTTCGCTGGTCGTGCTGATCAATGGTGGTAGCGCCTCGGCGTCGGAAATCGTGGCCGGGGCCTTGCAGGATCAGAAGCGTGGTGTAGTCATGGGGACCGACAGCTTCGGAAAAGGCTCGGTTCAGACGGTACTTCCACTGAACAACGACCGTGCACTGAAGCTCACCACCGCGCTCTATTACACACCCAACGGACGCTCAATTCAGGCACAGGGAATCGAGCCGGATATCCGGGTCACCCGCGCCAAACTGACGCGAGAACAAGCTGCGGAAGGCATCCGCGAGGCCGACCTGGCCGGGCACCTCGGCAATGGCAACGGCGGCGCGGAACGTCCTACTACGGCACCGGTCATCAGCGACTCTCCGCGCCCTCAGGACGAAGACTACCAACTCGGTCAGGCACTGAATCTGCTCAAGGGGTTGAACCTCACCCGCGGCCAGTAGCGGATGCCTTGGGCTCTAGCTCTGTTAGTAGGGGTTTTGGTCCCGCTGTCGGCAATCGGCGGGGCTACGATTGGCGACAGTAAAACAGCCGCAGCAGATCACCTGGCAACCGTCTCGCGAATGCCGAAGCTGGTGCTGGTAATCGATGACCTTGGGCAGAACGCAGCACGGGATGCACGCGTTCTGGCCCTGCCCGGCCCAGTGGCCATGGCGATTCTGCCGGATACCCGGAACGCCACGGACTTGGCCGAGCGGGCCAAAGCGGCAGGCAAGACCGTCATGTTGCATCTGCCCATGGCCCCCGCTGGCGGGCCTTACGCCTGGCAACCGCAGCTGCCTTCAGCCGAGCTTGACCGTCGACTGACCAGCGCCCTGGCAAAAGTGCCCCATGCCAGCGGCGTGAACAATCACATGGGCAGCCAGATGACCGACCGGCAGCAGCCCATGGCGTCACTCATGCGGCAGCTGCAACAGCGCCACCTGTTCTTTCTCGACAGCCGTACCAATGCGGCAACCGTTGCAGCCGCGACCGCGCAACGCATCGGCTTGGCGAGCCTGTCGCGTGACATCTTTCTCGATGACGACCCCAGCCCCGAGGCCGTTGCCATGCAGTTTCGGGCGGCCGTACAGCTGGCCCGCAAGCAAGGTTCAGTTGTGGTGATCGGTCATCCACACCCGGCCACACTTGCCCTGTTGGAGCGCGAGCTGCCGAAGCTGGCAGCGCAGGGTATCGATTGGGTGGACATCGGTCAGATGATCGCCACCCGGGGCAACCGCGCCATGGTCGCCCATGGCGCGAACGGCCTGTATCGATAAGTCATCAGAGATAACGGCGCATGATCGCGTCGATAGCGCCGTCGCTCTTCATCTCGTTCAGCGCTTTCTGCAACCGCGTAACGACTTCATCCGGCGTCTGCTTGTTCAGCGCAAGGAACAGCTGCGCGTCGTTAAAGCGCAAAACCGTGGTCAGTCCGCTTACGCCTTCCTGTTTGGCCAGATACGGCCCGACTGGGTCGGTTGTCGCCCATAGGTCTATCTGCCCCTTGAGCAGCTTGCTGATGTTTTCCTGGTCGCGAAGCGAATTGATCGGCTCGAAACCCTTGCTTTCCAGATGCTGGCTAACCGCGTCGTTCTTGTAGGCACCGATTCGGTACTGCTGCGCCTGGTCGAGCGAGCTCAGCCGCATCGGGCTACCGGCCGGGGCCAGCAGTACCCAGCCGGTACTGGCCAGCGGGCCGACCCATTTGAATAGTGGTTCACGCTCGGGTGTGTAGGTGGTGGAGAACAGCCCCTGGTCCGGGTGTTCCAGCGCCTGGTTGTAGATGCGCTCCCAGGGGAAACGCAGCGTCAGGCTGTAGGCGATCCCGGCACGCTTGAACATCTCGCGCACGATCTCGGCGTTAATCCCACTAATGTTGCGGTCTGCCGCGTAGTTCTTACCGTCAGCCGCCATGTTGAAAGGCGGAAAATTTTCGGTCAGCAGCACCATTTTGTAGTCATCGGGCAGTTCTGCCCTGGCCGATGCAGCCATCAACAGCAACAGCCCGGCCACTAGAATTCGTCTCATCGCTCCCTCCCCGTATGCAAACATCCCAGGCGACATAGCGCTGACAACTGCCAAGCAGCGTCCACGCGCGTGTCGCACCTTTATGATGTTTAGCAACTTGTGAACCAGGCGCCCTGTAGCTATCCCAGCAATGTGACGAGCCGCACAAACGATCGAGCCAATTTGCTATCAGCGACAACTACGCCGCTAAACGAAGGGCTCAGGGGAAGGACAGCCCTGCGCGCAAGCTGAGGAGATTCAGGAAAGCGCTCCGATACAGGGCATCGCAGCGCCACTACGCTGCGAGCGGGGACGTCGGCGTGCAAACTATCTATAAATAGCGGCTGCTGATGGTGTCTAACGTGCCGTCAGCGCGCATCTGCTCCAGCGCAGCCTGCAGCTTGGCTACAGTTGCATCGGGAATACCAAGGTTAAGCGCCAAGTAAAGCTCTGCGCTGTCGAATTTGAGCACCCGCTTAAGGCCGGTCACGCCTTGCTGCTTGGCCAAATAGCGTCCAGCCGGATCGCCCGTTGCCCAGAGATCAATCGCGCCGCTCTGCAGCTTATCCACGTTGGTTTGATCGCGCAGAACCAGCGACGGCTCCAGCCCCTGCGCCGCGAGGTGCTCGGCAATCGCATCGCCTTTGTATGCGCCGATGCGGTACTGACTGGCCTGTTGCAGGTCGTCTACCTTGATGGTGCTGTCGGCTCGTGCAAGCAGCACCCAATCGTCCGGGCCGATTGGCCCCACCCATTTGAACAGGTCCTCACGCTCCGGCAACCGAGCAGTGACGAATACACCATAGCCCGGCATGTCCAGGGCCATCTTATAGATGCGCTCCCAGGGGAAACGCAGTGTCAGCGTGTAATCGACGCCGGCGCGCTTGAACATTTCACGAACGATATCGGCGGCGATACCGGTGATATTTTCGTCACGCGCGAAGTTCTTGCCGTCTACCGCCATGTTATAGGGCGGAAAGTTCTCGGTGAGCAGGTTGATCGGTTCCGGCGCGGACTGTGCGGCAGAAGTAATCAGCGACAAGCTGACGGCCAGCGTCAACAGCGTGTTCTTGAACATGGCGTAGTTCCTTGATGCGGCAGCCGCGGTATGTGGCGGCTGTGTCCTTGTATGATTTTAAGTGCAGCTCTGAGCATTCCGCGACGCGCCGGTTCAGCGCATTACGATGCCGCAGCTGGCCATGTACGCCTTGGCTTCCGGCACGGTGTACTCGCCGAAATGGAAGATGCTTGCGGCTAGCACCGCATCGGCCTTGCCTTGCAGAACCCCATCCGCCAGATGCTGCAGATTGCCGACCCCACCGGAGGCGATCACCGGAATATGCACCGCTTCGCTGATGGCACGGGTGACGCCCAGGTCATAGCCGCTCTTGACGCCGTCCTGATCCATGCTGGTAAGGAGGATTTCACCGGCGCCCAGCGCTTCCATCTTCTGCGCCCAGAGCACCGCGTCCAACCCGGTAGGCTTGCGTCCGCCATGGGTGAAGATTTCCCAACGTGGCGTTTCGCCCGGTTTAGAAACCCGCTTGGCGTCGATGGCAACGACGATGCACTGCGAACCGAAGCGATCGGCCGCCTCGCCGACGAACTCCGGGGTGAAGACCGCAGCGGTGTTGATCGACACCTTGTCGGCGCCAGCATTGAGCAAGTTACGGATGTCCTGCACGCTGCGCACGCCGCCGCCCACGGTCAGCGGAATGAACACCTGGCTGGCCATCCGCTCCACGGTGTGCAGTGTGGTGTCGCGGTTGTCGACGCTGGCCGTGATGTCGAGAAAGGTGATCTCGTCGGCGCCCTGCTCGTCGTAGCGGCGGGCGATTTCCACCGGATCACCGGCGTCACGGATGTTCTCGAACTGGACGCCCTTGACCACGCGGCCATTGTCCACGTCGAGGCAGGGAATGATGCGTTTGGCCAATGCCATGGGGCTATCTCCGGAAGCAGCTTCTTCAAGCCGCAGGCTTCAAGCTGCAAGTAGCGGTAGGGTGGATCACGTTTCACCGATCCACCACTGATCAGCGATTCACTCGTCCTTGTATTTCAGGTCGCAGAGCGCCTGGGCCTCGGCAACATCGAGCGTGCCTTCGTAGATCGCCCGACCGGTGATGGCGCCGACGATCCCGCGGGTGTTGGTGTCGAGCAGCTTCTGGATATCGCCGATGTTATGGATGCCACCGGAGGCGATTACGGGGATGCGGCTAGCGTTGGCCAGGGCCACGGTCGCCTCAACGTTGCAACCCTGCATCATGCCGTCCTTGGCGATGTCGGTGTAGACGATCGCCGAGACGCCATCGGCCTCGAAGCGGCGCGCCAGATCGACCGCCTGCACGCTGGAAACTTCTGCCCAGCCATCGGTGGCGACGAACCCATCCTTCGCATCCAGGCCGACAATCACCTTGCCCGGAAAGGCGCGGCAGGCTTCACCGACGAACTCTGGCTGCTTGACCGCCTTGGTACCGATGATCACGTAGCTGACGCCAGCGCGAACGTAATGCTCGATGGTTTCCAGCGAGCGGATGCCACCGCCGATTTGGATCGGCAGGTTCGGGTAGCGCTTGGCGATGGCCGTGACCACCTCGCCATTGACCGGCTGGCCTTCGAAGGCGCCGTTGAGGTCGACCAGGTGCAGACGGCGGCAACCGGCCTCGACCCACTTGGCGGCCATGGCCACTGGGTCATCTGAGAACACCGTGGCGTCGTCCATCAGCCCTTGACGCAGACGCACGCAGGCGCCGTCTTTAAGATCGATCGCGGGAATAATCAGCATGGCTTGAACCTGTTCAAATCGGGTGTCGGTTAAGGTCAGCTCTTCTCGAGCGCCCACAAGTCGCTTTCGATGCTCTCGAACCTTTCTTTCAGGTGCGTCTGCACGTCGAAAATCGCCTTGTTGTAATACAGCGGAGCAATGTCACGGGCGAAGAGATCGAGCACTTCCTGAGCTTCGAACGAGCCGAGCTCCAGCTCGAAGCGATCTTCCAGAAAGCGCTTGATGATCTGCTGTGCAGCCTGCTCCTGAGCGGTATCCAGCGTAAGGACCGGTGCCTTGAGCTTCGCCCGGCTCATTACCAGCGGCCATCCCAGGCGGCAAAATTCTGCAGCAACTGCAGGCCATGGGTGTGACTCTTTTCGGGATGGAACTGCACAGCGAAGCGCGAACCATCGGCCAGCGCCGCAGCGAAGTCCTTGCCGTAGTGGCCACGACCCACTACCTGCCGTGGGTTGCCAGCCTCGATGTAATAGCTGTGAACGAAATAGAAGCGGCCATCGGCAGGAATGTTGTGCCAGAGTGGATGGGCAATCGCCTGTTCCATTTCGTTCCAGCCCATGTGCGGCACCTTGAGGCGCTCGCCGTCTTCCTCAAGATCCTTACCGAAGAAGCGAACCTGGCCGGGGAAAAGGCCGATGCAGTCGACGCCGCCGTTTTCCTCGCTGCGCTCCATCAGTGCCTGCATACCCACGCAGATACCGAGGAACGGCCGATCGACACTGACTTCCCGAACCAGCTCGTCGAAGCCCAGGCGGCGGATCTCTGCCATGCAATCGCGAATTGCACCCACACCCGGAAAGACCACACGATCAGCCTCTCGGATCACCTGCGCATCGCTGGTAATCAGTACCCGCCCGGCACCGACATGCTCGAGCGCCTTGGCGACCGAATGCAGGTTGCCCATGCCGTAATCGATGACTGCAACGGTCTGCATTACAGGCAACCCTTGGTCGACGGCATCTGCCCAGCCATGCGCTCGTCCAGCGTCACTGCCATGCGCAGCGCGCGGCCGAAGGCCTTGAACACGGTTTCGATCTGATGGTGGGTGTTGTGCCCGCGCAGGTTGTCGATGTGCAGGGTGACCAGGGCGTGATTGACGAAGCCCTGGAAGAATTCCTGGAACAGATCGACATCAAAGCCGCCAACCGTGGCGCGCGTGTAAGGGACATGCATCTGCAAGCCCGGACGCCCGGAAAAATCAATGACGACACGCGACAAGGCTTCGTCCAACGGCACGTAGGAATGCCCGTAGCGGGTCATGCCTTTCTTGTCGCCGACGGCCTTGGCAAAGGCCTGTCCGAGGGTGATGCCGACGTCTTCCACAGTGTGGTGATCGTCGATATGCAGATCGCCCTGGCATTCGATGTCGAGATCGATCAGCCCATGACGGGCGATCTGGTCGAGCATGTGCTCGAGAAAAGGCACGCCGATGGCGAAGCGGCTTTTGCCGGTTCCGTCCAGGTTGATGGTGGCCTTTACCTGGGTTTCCAGGGTGTTGCGCTCTACGCAAGCCGTACGTTCGGACATCAACAGCTCCGCTGATCGTGGGGCGAAAAATGAGCCGCATTATAGGCCCAAACCCACCCTCGTCGATACGCGCCCAGTGGCTCGGCTGCTACAGCCAGTCGCCGGCAGCTGTCGTGCGCCGGTAAGCCGGCACGGTTATGCTGCGGACATCCAAATCAGCACCGCAGGTCACCATGCCCGTATCAGTTGAAGCCGTAACCGAGCCCAGCCAGCAAGACCGCACCGATCTGGTGAAAATTTTTGCCGATGCACCGAGCTGGCTACTGGCGCCCCACCCAGACGCCGCAGCATTGATCGAGGCGGGACTGGCCGATCGCAGCCTTATCGCCGGTCGCTTTAACGACCGCCTGCTCGGCGCCGCCCTGCTGCAGCGCGACGGGCACCACTGGTGCCTCTCGCATCTGTGCGTGCGCGAGATCACGCGCCGTCGCGGCGTGGGCAGGCGGATCCTCGAAGAGAGCCAGCGCCTAGCTCGGGAAGCCGGAAAGGAGTTGCATCTGGCGGCACCGGCAGATCACCTAGAAGCTCAAGCATTGGCCGCACGGGCACATTTGCCGCTGGACTCCATCTAGTGATCGATCAGCGTTTCGTCGCGAAGCCGCAACCGACACGGTGCGTGCCAGTGCCACCGGCGCGCATAGGAACCCAGGCGCCGCTAGCCACTCCAACGCCAGCCACGGCAAACAGCCATGGCGCCCGGCGTTATACTCGCTGCTTTTGAAATACCAAACACAAAGGACCTGTCCATGAAATCGCTCGGCAAGATCCTGGGCCTGGTAATCCTCGGGTTGCTGCTCCTTATCGTCGCACTGGGCTTTGCCCTCACGCATTTGTTCGACCCCAACGACTATAAAGATGAGATCCGTGCACTTGCTCGCGAAAAGGCCGGGCTCGAACTGGACATCTCCGGCGACATCGGCTGGAGCCTGTTCCCCTGGCTCGGCCTGGAATTGCACGACACCACCCTGGCCAGCGTGCAAACACCCGAACAACCCTTTGCCGACCTGCGCATGCTGGGTCTTTCGGTCCGGGTGCTGCCATTGCTGAGCCGCGAAGTGCAGATGAGCGACATCACGCTCAACGGACTCAATCTGACGCTCAACCGCGACGAGAAGGGCCGCGGCAACTGGGAAGGTGTTGGCCGTCCGACCACTAGCGAACCGCCACCCGACAATGCAGCAGCGCAACCGGCCGAGCCCTCCACCGACGAACAGCCGTCCGACAACACCAGGCGTCCACTGCAATTGGACATCGACAGCCTGACCATCAGCGATGCAAGGGTGACCTACCATGATGCACAAAGCGGGCAGCAGTTCAGCGCCGAAGGCATCGAGCTAACCACGGGGGCCATTCGCGAAGGCACTTCGATTCCAATCAAGCTCAACGCCTTTTTCGGCAGCAACAAGCCGGTGATGCGCGCCCGCACCGAATTGCAGGGCGCGTTGCGCTTCGATACCAAATTGCAGCGCTATCAGTTGGAGGACCTGCGCTTGAGCGGTGAGGCCTCCGGCGAGCCATTACAGGGCAAGACTCTCTCCTTTAGCGCACAAGGCCAGCTGCTGGCCGACCTGGCGGCCGACATCGCCGAGTGGACCAGCCTTAAGTTCACCGCCAACCAGTTACGCGGTCTTGGCGAGCTGAAAGCCCGCGACCTGCAGAACCAACCGAAGATCAGCGGGGCACTGTCAATTGCGGAATTCAACCTGCGCGAATTCCTCGAGAGTATCGGCCAACAGCTCCCGGCCATGGCCGACAACACCGCGCTGGGCAAGGCCGAGTTGGTCACCCGTCTTGCCGGCACCCCGACTAGCCTGACCTTCGAAGAGCTCAATCTGAAGCTGGACGGCAGCACCTTCACCGGCCAGATCGCAGTCAGCGATTTCGCCAAGCAATCGTTGCGAGTCGACCTCAGTGGCGACCAGTTCAATCTCGATCGCTACCTCCCCCCACCAGGAAAGGATGATGCGGCTGCCGCCGCGCGCCAGAGCGAGGTCAAGGCCACCGAAGCGGCTGTGATAGGCAGCGGCACTACTCCGCTGCCTGACAAACCAACCCAGCAAGCCTGGAGCAGTGCAACCGTCCTGCCGGTCGGCTCACTGCGCAGCCTGGATACGCGCGTCAATTTGAACATCGACAACCTCACTGCAATGAAGCTGCCGCTCGATAACTTTGCCCTCAAGGCACGCACTGCGGGCGGTCTGCTAACCCTAGAGCAGTTGCGCGGAGGGCTCTACAACGGCCGACTGGAAGCCTCGGCAAGCCTCGACGTTCGACCACAGGTACCGTTGCTCACTGCCCAGACCCGCATGGCACACGTCCCGATCGAAGGTCTGCTGCAAAGCCAGGGCGAACAGGTAGTGATCAAGGGCTTGCTTAACCTGGACAGCGATCTACGCACTCAGGGCAACAGCCAGCAAGCCTGGATCGACAACCTCAACGGCAAGATCGGCTTCCTCATCGACAACGGTGTCCTCGTCGACGCCAACCTCGAGCAGCAGCTCTGCCGCGCCATCGCCACCCTCAATCGCAAGCCGCTTGGCAGCGAGCCGCGCGGCAAGGACACGCCGTTCCGCGAATTGAAAGGCAACCTCACCCTACGCAATGGCGTCGCCAGCAACCCGGACCTGAAAGTCAGCATTCCCGGCCTCACGGTAAACGGCAACGGCGATGTGGACCTGCGGGTACTTGGCATGGACTACCGCGTCGGCATCGTCATCGAGGGCGACAAGGGCGAGATGCCAGACCCGGCCTGTGCGGTCAACGAGCGCTACGTCGGCATCGAATGGCCGCTGCGCTGCCGCGGGCCTTTGGAACTGGGCGCCAAGGCCTGTCGCTTCGACAATGACCGCCTCGGCAAAATCGCCGCCCGGCTCGCGGGTGACAAGCTCAATCAGACCATCGAAGAGAAGCTGGGCGACAAAGTCAGTCCTGAGCTGAAGGACGCACTGAAAGGCCTGTTCAATCGATGACATCACAAGCACTGGGCGACGAGCAGTTCGGCGCTGCCGTTCTCGACTGGTACGACCGCCACGGGCGCAAGGATCTGCCCTGGCAGCAAGGCATCACGCCCTACCGTGTGTGGGTATCGGAGATCATGCTGCAGCAGACGCAGGTCAGCACCGTGCTTGGCTACTTCGATCGCTTCATGGATGCGCTGCCGACGGTGGAGGCACTGGCTAATGCCGACGAAGATGAAGTATTACACCTGTGGACCGGGCTCGGTTACTACAGCCGCGCGCGCAATCTGCACAAGACTGCCAAGCTGATCGTCGGCAAGCACGGCGGTGAATTTCCTCGAGACGTGGAACAGCTGTCCGAACTGCCGGGCATTGGACGCTCCACTGCCGGAGCCATTGCCAGCCTGAGCATGGGCCTGCGGGCACCGATCCTAGACGGCAACGTCAAGCGCGTCCTGGCACGTTATGTCGCTCAGCAGGGCTACCCCGGCGAACCGAAAGTCGCCAAGCAACTCTGGGAAGTGGCCGAACGGCTGACCCCGCAGAACCGGGTCAATCACTACACACAGGCGATGATGGATCTGGGCGCCACACTCTGCACGCGCAGCAAACCCAGCTGCCTGCTCTGCCCGCTGAAGGCAGGCTGCCGCGCTCATCTGCTGGGCCGGGAAACCGAATTCCCGGTGCCTAAACCTCGCAAAGCTTTGCCACAGAAGCGCACCCTGATGCCCTTGTTGGCCAATCCCGATGGCGCCATCCTCCTTTACCGTCGCCCATCGACGGGTCTCTGG
Organism: Pseudomonas sp. 10B238; assembly: GCF_000970615.1. Classification (NCBI taxonomy): domain Bacteria; kingdom Pseudomonadati; phylum Pseudomonadota; class Gammaproteobacteria; order Pseudomonadales; family Pseudomonadaceae; genus Pseudomonas; species Pseudomonas sp. 10B238. Next base: position 83,952 of record NZ_KQ033928.1, on the reverse strand, counting down.
GGCGGGCTCTGGAGCCTGCCGGAGCTGGACGACCTAGCAGCGCTCGACCCGCTCGCCCAACGCCACGCCCTACAACTTCAAGAACGTCGCGAGCTGCCGGGCCTGACCCACACCTTCAGCCACTTCCAACTAGCCATTGAGCCTTGGCTGATCAGGGTCAAGTCCGAGGCCCACGCCGTGGCCGAGCCAGACTGGCTCTGGTATAACCTCGCCACCCCGCCGCGACTGGGGCTTGCCGCCCCGGTAAAGACGCTGCTCAAGCGCGCCGCTGCCGAATTGAACGCAGGAGAGATGTCATGACCCGCACCGTGAACTGCCGCAAGTACAAAGAAGAACTCCCCGGCCTAGAGCGCCCTCCCTACCCCGGCACCAAGGGCGAAGACATCTATAACAACGTATCGAAAAAGGCCTGGGACGATTGGCAGAAGCATCAAACCATGCTGATCAACGAACGCCGGCTGAACATGATGAACGCCGAAGACCGCAAGTTCTTGCAAACCGAGATGGACAAATTCCTTTCGGGCGAAGAGTACGCACAGGCCGAAGGCTACGTACCACCAAGTGAATGAGGCGCGGGGTTGGGGTGACATGCTCAGCGACGTCCTACCCAACCCAGGCCAACCGTTTTAACCACAAACGCTGGCATGCATCGCTAAATGCCCGTTCTTGCTAAATATTTCCAAAGCCGTGCTTGACAGACAAAAGCCAAATCCGTCTAATAGCGCCCCGTTGCCCAGGTAGCTCAGTCGGTAGAGCAGGGGATTGAAAATCCCCGTGTCGGCGGTTCGATTCCGTCCCTGGGCACCACCTTTCGTTTTCAGGTGGTGTCAAAACCACCCGAAAGCCCACAAAAAGCCCGCCTAGTGCGGGTTTTTTGTTGTCTGCACTTCCCTACCCTTCCCTTGTAAGCCCAAACAATAGTGCGTAGATTCGTGAGTAGAGCCGGTTCGGTCTAAAAATCTACTCACAGCGGCACAATGGGGCGCCCGACTGGCGCGGCTTGCGAGGGAATTGCAATGGCCTTATCCGATACCACCATCCGCACCGCCAAGCCGAAGGAAAAGCTATACCGGCTCACGGACGCCAACGGGTTATGCCTGGAAGTGGCGCCGACCGGCTCCAAGCTGTGGCGCTATCGCTACCGCTTCGACGGCAAGGCAAAGATGCTGGCGCTTGGCACCTATCCTGCCGTCACGCTCCAGAAAGCCCGCCAGAGGCGCGACGAGGCACGCCAGCTGCTAACCGAGGGCACCGACCCCGGCGAGCAGAGAAAAGCCGCCAGACAGGCGCAACGGGCCGATGGCGTGACATTCGAGACGCTTGCGCGGGAGTGGTACGCCTACAACGCGCCACGCTGGGCCGAAAGCACGGCCTACAAAGCCAAGCTGTACTTGGAAAACGATCTGATACCCGGCATCGGTGCCCGCCCGGTCAAAGCCGTCACCCGCCCGGAACTGGTCGAACTCGTGCGCAAGGTCGAAGCGCGGGGCACCCTGAATGCCGCTGGCAAGATTCGCCAGTGGCTACACCAGATATTCCGCTTCGGTCTGGCGAGTGGCGTAGTCGAAGCCAACCCCGCCACCGATTTGGACGTGGTAGCCGCACCGCCAAAAGCGACCCGCCATCATCCGCACGTTGCCTTTGCCGAATTGCCCGAGCTGCTGGGCAAGATCGAATCGACCACGCTCAACACCCTGACCCGCTGCGCCATCCGTTTGTTGGTGCTGACTGCCGTTCGCCCTGGTGAGCTGCGCCAAGCGCCGTGGTCGGAGTTCGATCTGGACGGCGCCACCTGGACCATTCCGAAAGCGCGCATGAAAGCCCGCCGCCCGCATGTGGTGCCCCTGCCCCGCCAAGCCGTTGCCATCCTGCGCCAGCTCAAGGAAATCACAGGCGATTACCCGCTAGTGTTTGCAGGCCAGCAAAACCCCGACCGGCCAATGAGCGAGAACACGATTAACAAGGCGCTGCGCCTGATGGGCTACGAAGGGCGCCAGACCGGCCACGGCTTCCGCCATTTGCTGAGCACCGAACTCAACGGGCGCGGCTATAACCGCGACTGGGTCGAACGCCAGCTAGCGCACGGCGACAACGACGAAATCCGCGACACCTACAACCACGCCACCTACCTGGAGCAGCGCCGGGAAATGATGCAAGCCTGGGCTGATTCGATAGACGCGCAATGTGGCGGCACCAACGTGGTGAGCATCAAGCGCAAGGCTTAACGGTTTTTGGCTGGCCTAGCTCGACGGAGCGAAAAGCGGACTTCCCACCCGCCTGACCAGCCGATTATTCAGGAAGTGGGCGCCTGGGAGGGCGAGCGGTGGCCAAGATTGACCGAGTAGAAGACCTACCAGAATGGTTCAATTTAGATAGATACCGCGAGTGCGAAAACCTTAGTGCGACCGACTGGCTTGCGGAGCTAGAAATGCGGCGGACATTGTTTCGGGCTTACCAATCCCTCGGAGCAATGCCGATGTGGGAGAGCGACCTTGTGGTTGCGGTTCACTCGGGGGTTGCCGATTCGATTAGGGAAATGCCTATCGACCCGTCACGGAATGAATACGCAGACTTACACATTCAGCCAGTTCGAAACGTGAATGTGGCAGATCTGCTGATGCAAAGAATTAGAGACGAAATAGCAAACAAGGATGGGCGTGGGTCCGACGAGATGGCAAGCCGTTGGGCTGCCATAGGGGACTCGCAATATCCTTTAAACTCTGCGATGAGCGTTGCAGGGCTGCCCGTCGAAATCGACTTCTACAGCCCTTATGCCTTGCCTGCTGCGGTCATTCAGGTCGATCTAAATTCGCCCGACTCACTGCTAAGAGACGCCTTTACCGCTTGGCTAAAAGAGGCTAGGTCATTCCGCCAGAGTGATTCCGGAAAGCGCCAAAAGCCACTCTATGGCCGCTGGGCGCGTTATGGGCTGCTGCCTTACCTTGACCTAATGATCTGGGGAATGGAGACCCACACCCACATACCTGATCGTGTCATGAGCGCAGCCATAAGCCACTATGACGCAGGCGAGGCAAACCTACGCAAGACCATCGCCCCGTTAGCAGCGGATTTAATGCGCGATCTGTCAGGGCTTAGGGCTGTAGCTTTCTCCAAAAAGCCAGCCGAAACGGAAACTTCCGGTCTCTGAAACTTTCCGGAAACTTTCGCTCACTGAAACTCGGATCGAAACCGCTCTGGTTGTTGTATTCAATGCCAATCGTGTTCAACAAAGCCCGAGAGGCACACGATATGGCCGCACATACCAACCCCGCCCAACTTCCCCGCCGCTTTATCAAGCTGCCTAAGGTGAAGTACTACACCAGCTTTTCCACATCCGAACTTTACCGGCGCATCGCTGCCGGAACCTTCCCGAAGCAAATCCGGCTCGGCCCGAAATCCGTAGCCTGGGACGAGTCGGAAATCCTGGCTTGGTGCGATGAGATGGCCGCCCAACGCGGGGAGGCTGCATAAATGACCGACAAAAAAAAGGCCGACCAACAGGCCAGCCCCAAGAATACAGCGCACCATAATACCAGCTCCGAAGCGCAACGCGCCCGCTTGCTCGCCAGGCTGAAGGCTGGCCCCATCGACACGATCACGGCGCGTCGAGAGCTAAATATTCTGATGCCAGCCGCACGCATCAAGGAGCTACGCGAAGCGGGCTTCCCTATCGAAACCCAGCGCATCACCTTGATTGACGACCACGGGCGCAATCACAGCGGTATCGCGCTTTATTACCTGCGGACCACATCTGAAGCAGGGAGCGCTGCCGCATGACCGCCTCAACGCCCCATCTCTGCCTTGTCAGCCAGCGCCAGCGGCGCTATGGTTCGTCCGTCACGGTCAATCCCGTGGCCGACCTTGGCCGGTCGAACAAGCAAAAGGCGCTCAAGCGCCCCGACCCGATAGCAGGCGCTTTTTTTGTGCCTGCCGTATCGAGTTATGGCGGCTGTGCGTGGGATACCTTCGGGTATGCCGGGTTCCTTTTGCCCCGGTCGGCCAACCCGCGTACAGCTGCCACCCTAATTCGCTTGGCCGCGAACGGTGACAGCTCCCCAGCAAAAGGAGCACCACCCATGCAAACCACCCGCACCCCGTCCACCCATGCCGCCGCTTGGAAGGCCCGCGCCCTTGCCGCATTGCGCGCAGATTCGTCCCTGTCCGTCCGCCTGCGCCGCTACAACGAAGCGATGGCCCGCGCCCGTACCCTGGAAACCGTAGGGGGTGCGCGATGAGCACGGTCGAGAAAGTGGACGCAATCGACGCCTACGACCTGGCGACCTATTCGCGCGAACACGGCACCTGGCTTGCCGCCCTTATGCGCTCAATCACACTCGATGCAAGACACAACAAAGGGCACAACGTTGCCGCACTCGCTGGCTTGGGACAGTACTTGGCCGATGACCTAAGCAACTACATGGATTGCGAAGCCGAGCGCATCAAGCGTGCGGAGGGGCTGAAATGAAGGCCGCCTGCTGGAATCACCTACTGCCCGACCCTTCGCGCCTCACCCCCTTGGCCGCCGACGAGCTGGAAGCCATCGAGCGCACCGCTGAATGTGAGGCCATGACGGTAACGCACGGCATCGCCGCCATTGGCGAGCTGCTGGCCTTCACGGCTGACGCTGGCGAGCTAATGGACGATACCGCCCGCGATATCGGCTGGCTTATCAAGTCGCTGGGCATGTTGTCCGGCAGGCTTGTGGACGTAGCCAACGGCGCCGAGTACGAACTAGAGCGCCGCAAGTCCACCGCACCGACCCCGACCGCAGAGGGCTAAACCATGACCATTCAAAACGGCGTCCATTCGCCGAGGGGATCGGCTTGCTTGGAGAAAGCCGAACTGGCCTTTCGCGACGCCCTGCAAGCGACGTTCGGGCCGCTGGATTGGCTGCCTGTAGCAGACGGCACCATTCACCGTTTCCGCGTGCCAGACGACAAGCCCGGCACGCTAAATGGCTGGTATGTCTTGCACTTGGACGGCATCGCGTCGGGTGCGTTCGGAAGCTGGAAAGCGGGAGGCTCGAGCACCTGGACCAGCCGCAAGCCCGCCGATCCAATGGAGGCCGAATTGATCCGCCAGCGGGTTGAGCAGGCACGGGAGCAACGCGAAGCGGACCAGACCCGGCGCCAGATTGCGACAGCCAGCTATGCGGGCACGCTTTGGAGCGAGGCCCAACCGGCTGCGACGGATCACCCCTATCTGACCCGTAAAGGAACCGTCGCGCATCGCCTGCGCCAACGTGGTGACGTTCTGCTGGTGCCGCTGTATGCCGATGGCTACCTATGCAACCTGCAACGCATCGCTGCGGACGGCGGTAAACGTTTCCTATCTGGTGGCCGGGTGAAAGGCTGTTATTCGCCCATCGGCGTATTGGAGGCAGGCCAGCCGCTGTACGTCTGCGAAGGCTGGGCAACCGGGGCAACCATCCATGCCGAAACCGGCACTGCCGTGGCCTGCGCGATGAACGCGGGCAACCTGTTGGAAGTCGGGCGCCAGCTTCAACGGCACCACCCGGACAGCCCATTGATTATCGCTGGGGATGACGACCGCCAGACCGAGGCTGACGGCAAAGGCAACCCCGGACGCACCGCAGCCACTCAAGCCGCTGCCGTGCTGGGCTGTGGTCTGGTGCTGCCCCCCTTCCCCGCCGATGCCCCGCTGGAGCTTTCGGACTTCAACGATCTAGCCAACTGGAGGGCCGCACCATGAGCGCAGCCACCGTTACCCCGATTGTGCCGGAAGCCGCCGCGCCAGCTATAGAGCGCCCCTGTTATCGCGTCTATGACCACACCATCACCCTGGACGGCGTGAAGCTGCGCCCCGGGGTCTGGCATCACGGCCACCGGCAAGACAAGCAAGGCGGGGAGTTCCTGCCATTCGATGAGTGGCTGTGCGGGCCGTTGCATGTCGAAGCCGTCACCAGAAACGAAGGCCAGGACGGCGACTACGGACGCCTGTTGCGATTCCGCAATGCCGACCGCCGCGAACTGACCTGGGCAATGCCCAACGAGCTGTTGGCGGGCAAGCCCGATTCGATCCTGTCCGTTCTGCTGGGCATGGGCCTGGACGTTGATTACCAGCGCCGCGCCAAGGTCTGCCAGTACATCGCCGCTCAATACCCGAAAGATCGCGTGATAGCGGCCACGTCTACCGGATGGCATACGCGAGAGCTATTCATCATGCCGCGCCAGAACATCGGCAAGGGCAAAGCGATATTCCAGAGCGAAGCCGCAAACGGTGACGACTACCGCCAAGGCGGGACACTGGAAGGCTGGCAAGACAACATCGGGACCAAGTGCGAAGGCAACCCGCTGCTGGTGCTGAGCGTGTGCGCTTCATTGGCGGGGCCGCTGCTGTACCACGTCCAACGGCAAGGCGGGGGCTTTCACATCGTCGGCGATTCCAGCACCGGCAAGAGTTCCGCCATTCTGGCCGGGGCTTCGGTATGGGGGCACGGCGAGGACTTCAAACGCACTTGGCGGGCTACCGGCAACGGCCTGGAAGGTATCGCCAGCCAACGCAATGACACGCTGCTGGCGCTGGATGAGATAGGCGAAGCCGACCCACGAGAAATCGGCGCTGTGGTCTACGCGATGGCGAACGGCACCGGCAAGGCCAGAGCCAGCCGCAACGGTTCGGCAAGGGCTGCGAAGCGCTGGCGCGTCATGCTGTTTTCGTCTGGTGAGCTAGGGCTATCGGCGCTGATGGCCGAAGGCGGCAAGCGCAGCCGGGCGGGGCAGGAGATCCGCCTGCTGGATATACCCGCCCGCCGCGCTTTCGGTGCCTGGGATCAATTGCACGGCATGACCGGGGGCCGGGAGTTTTCCGACGCTATCCAACGCGCCAGCGTGACCCACTACGGGCACGCCGGGCCGCAGTTCATCCGCAAGCTGCTGGAGCTTGGCGAGCAGGACGACTTACCCGCGCTGCTGGCGCAATTCTGCGCGCAGTACCCCAGCACCAGCGGCCAAGAAAGCCGAGCCGCTGAACGCTTCGCCCTGGTGGCAATGGCTGGCGAACTGGCTATCAGCTTTGGCGTGCTGCCCCTTCCGGTCGGAACCGCCCGAGATGCCATGTTGGGGCTGTTTGAAGTATGGCGAGCAGGCCGGGGGCAAGGCCCAAGCGAGGATCGGCAGATATTGCGCGCCGTCGCTGATTTCCTAGCCCGCCACGGCGACACCCGGTTTTCATCCGCCGACGATCCACAAGGCGAAGCCAGGGACCGCGCCGGATATTGGGAAGACAGCCCAAGCGGACGCCTGTACCTGTTCAACCGCCCCGGCCTGGAGGAAGCCGCGAAGGGTTACGACCTGGGGCGCGCAGTGCTGGCGCTGGAATCGGTCGGGGCGATTGCCAAACGTGAACCGGGCCGCGCACAAGCTACCAAGCGGCTACCCAGCGGGCGCAAGGAAAAACTGTACTGGATCGACGCCGCCAGGCTAGAGCCAGAACAGTAAACGAACCTTGCATATCCCGCTGGGGACACCGGGGACAGTGGGGGCGCCCTAGTGCCGCAAGGGCTGGGACTGTCCCCACCCGCTGCAAAGGCAAGGGGACAGTGGGGACAGGCCGGGCAGTTTGCCCCCACTGTCCCCACCCAACGAAAGGTATAGGGGACAGCTACAGCCCGCGCCGTTACTGGCTGCCCCCTTTGTCCCCTCTGTCCCCACGGCAAAACACGAAAGGAAAGTGAAATGAGCGCACTTCGCCAGCTTGCCGAGAACTTGGGATTATCGAGCGACCAGCAGCCATTACCAGACACGGCGCCCGTCCATCCTGCCGCCAACGATCCGCAGCAACAAACCAGCGCCCAAGCCCTACCCGCCGCACTGGAAGCACCAGCCCATGCGGACGGCATCGCTGCCGCAACCGCGCAGCCCACCTACCCGACTCGATACATTGTTACAGCCGCCACGGCAGCACCTGAATGGCGTCAGCGTCGTGACCAATACATGAGCCACCTTATGTCCTGCCGGGCCTGCTATGCGCCGACAAACCGCTACTGCCAGACCGGCACCGAACTTCGCGCCATCTACAACGCGACGCCTTTTGCCGATAGCTAGAGGGGTGGCCTTGGGTCCTCCTGACGGGGTGGGCCTATGGGGGTGATTCGTGCCCCGCCCTTTCGCTTCATACGGATTTTTTGGGGCTTCCACCGCTTCCGGTTCCGCTTTCAGCTGGAAGCCCCGCCAGCAAGCCCGCAACGGTTACCAGCCACGCGGAAACGACCGGCGCAAGTTGGCCTATTACCCAGCAACAGCGCCCGAGCTGCGAAGCCTGGAGCCAGCCAACGAAACAACAACCAACCCGCCAGCCAGCTCCGTACATAGCGAAAGGTCACGGCACGAATCACCCGCACCCCTGCCGCCCTACCGGAAGGACCCGTTGCGGGGAGGGGGTGGGTTGAAAGTTCATCGCTTCGCTTTCCCGAACGATAGGGGGAGCTACATTCTTGTTTCCCCAAAATCCGCATTCCCCGCATGACCCGATAAGCCGATCACGACAGCGGTTCGCAATGTTCGCGCTATTGGTTCGCAGTCCTGGCGCGCAAGCTGGTACGCACGGAAGGCACGCATTTTTCACGCGCACTTTCCACGCACTACCCCGTTTCGTGGAATCAACCCCATGAAAGCCGGTTTGGTGACCAGTACGCGCACGCACGCGAGGCCACGAGGGTGATATCAGGGTGAGGCGGACGGCAAGGTTAGGGCAAGGGTGACCAGCCCCGGTGACGAGTCGGAGCGGTAAGACGAGGGCGAGATTAGGGCGAGGTAACCCCAAGATCACCGCAAGACGAAACGGTAAGGACACGGTGAGCCAATGGCGTAGCCGGACGATTAGCGCAAGGCGACACAGCAAGGTTCTAGCAAGGGTGACGGGGCGATTACGGGTAGGAACCCCAAGTTTGCCCCAAGGGGGGAGGCTAAAAAACAATCAATGGCTATCAAGCGCCCCGGCACCTCTTCCAAAGTAGATAGGGTTTAGATTCCGACGCTGACAGCAGGCCGGAGGACGCTAAGAAAACACCAAGGCACAACAGCGACCAGCAACCCCAAAACAGGGGCAGCAAAAGAAAAAGCGGGTAGATTTGTGCGTAGATTATTTACCGCACACAAGCGAAACCCTTACGGCACGCAGGTTTCAGCGCACAGTTCGGTTCCGTCCCTGGCACCATCTATTAATTTCAGGTGGTGCCAAAACCACCCGAAAGCCCACAAGAAGCCCGCCTAGTGCGGGTTTTTTGTTGCCCAGAAAACATGCCCATCCATCAGCCTTCAATCCCAGCGGCACTTGGCCTGATTCAGTTCACGGTTCGTCATTTGCGAACGTGACTCCGGCTTGCTCATGAGACATGGCTCCGGTTCGGCAACCAATCCGGCTGATACGCTCCCGCGCCCGCCCGATCCCTACGGATGCCGTCATGCTGCGCGCTTTAGTAACCTCTTTGCTCTTTTCAGCCCTGCCTGCATTTGCGGCGTCGTTCGATTGCCGGGTGACAGGTATTGCCAACGGCGACACCTTCAGCTGCCTTGATGCTTCAGGTGAGCATGTCAGGGTGAAGTTAGCCGAGATCGATACCCCGGAGCTCCGACAACCTTATGGGAGCCAGGCGCGCCAAGCACTTGCCAGTTATATCTTCGGCAAAACCGTGACGCTGACAGCTAAGGGTCGCGACGATGCGGAACGGACTTTGGCGCGGGTTAGGGCCGGTGACAGTGAGATCAATTCTGAATTGGTCAGGACTGGGAATGCATGGGCCAACCGCGGCCACCTCGATGACCGGGCGCTTCTCAATCTGGAGGCAGTCGCGCGCGAGCTTGGGCGGGGCCTGTGGTCGTTACCCAAAGCGGATCAGCTGCCTCCGTGGGAATGGCGCGAGCAGCAACGCAGCAGCCGTTGATACAAATCGCTCATAACTGACCGGCGTAACAGCTAACGCACAACGCAAACAACTAGCAACACAATCTTAATGCAAGTCATTTGCATTTAGTTTAACTTCTCGCTCCCCACGAAAAACACCAACATCGGGAGCCTTCACGTGTTTCGCAAAACCTGTCTGTGTCTGTCCGTATCCCTAGCGACCCTTTCACTCTCGTCGATGCCTGCGCTGGCCGATGACGCCACCGAGCTGGAAGCTGTCACCATCAGTGCGACACGTGCCAGAAGCGAAGCTGGAAAGACGCCGCAAAAGATCACAGTGATCAATCGCGAGCAGATCGAACAGCAGCTGGCGATCACCTCGGACCACGGCGCAGTACTGAGCAACCTGATTCCCTCCTACTCGCCGAGCCGTCAGAAGATGAGCAGCGCGGGCGAAACCTTTCGTGGCCGCTCGGCGCTGATCCTAATCGATGGCGTACCGCAATCGACCCCTCTGCGTGACAGTCAGCGTGACGGCTACACCATTGATCTTTCGATGGTAGAACGCATCGAGGTGATTCACGGCGCCAGTGCCGAGCATGGTCTCGGCGGCACCGGCGGCATCATCAACTACGTTACCCGTCGCCCCGAAAGCGGAACGTTGCGCCAGCACGCCGGGATCAGCTTCACCGCGCCTACCGATTACGAGTCAGAAGGGCTTGGCTACAAGCTGGACTATCGGGTCGAGGGCACACAGGGCAACTTTGACTATCTGGTCGGCACCAGCTGGCAGACCCAGGGGATGTTCTACGACGCGAATGGCGACCTGATCGGCGTCGACGATACCCAGGGCGATGTGATGGATTCGACCAGCACCGACCTGTTGGTCAAGCTCGGCTACTGGCTCGACGACAACCAGAACATCGGCCTGATGGTCAATCGCTACGAGGTCGAAGGCGAGCACGAATACGTCAACGTGCCCGGCGATGCCGACGCCGATATTCCCGCGACCTCGCGCAAGGGTGACCCTCAGGGCGAGGCGCCACAGAACGAAGTGCTGGCCACCAGCCTCTCCTACAAACATGCCGATCTGTACGGCAACGAGCTGGGCCTGCAGTTATATACCCAGCGCTTCCGCGCACGTTTCGGCGGTGGCACCAACGGCACCTTTCAGGACGCCGGCATCGCACCGGTCGGCACGCTGTTCGACCAATCACAGAACGAGTCGGACAAGATCGGCGGCAAGCTGACGCTCAGCCGTGACGGCCTGCTCGACAACCACCTGATGCTCACCGGCGGTCTCGATGTGCTGCAAGACACCACCAGCCAGCAACTGATCCTGACCGATCGCGAGTGGGTGCCGGAAACCGTTTTCCGCAACTATGCCCCCTTCCTTCAGGCGGAAATCAGAGCGCTGGAAGACCTTACCCTTTTCGCCGGGGTTCGCCACGAGTTCGCCGATCTGGATGTGGACAGCTTTAGCACCATCGCCTCAACCAACCCGGGCCTCGGAGGTGTGGACGTTGAAGGCGGCAATCCGACCTTCGAAGAAACCCTCTACAACGCGGGTTTGGTCTGGCAGATAACCGACTGGGTCCAGCTGTTCGGCAACTACTCCGAAGGGTTCGGCATGCCGGATGTGGGCCGCGTGTTGCGCGGCATCGGCACGCCTGGCACGAGCGTCGACAACTTTCTCGACCTGCAACCAGTGGTCACTGAGAACCGCGAGATCGGCTTTCGCCTGAACCATGGTCCGTTCGATGCCGAGATCAGCTACTACGAGTCCGACGCCGAGCTCGGATCGCGCCTGGACAGCGTGGGCGGGGTTTACCAGATTCGGCGCGAGCGCACCGAAATCGACGGCGTCGAATTCACCGGCGGCTGGCAGGTCAACGACGCGCATCGCCTGAAGCTGATGTACGCCCAGGTCGATGGCCGGTCCGATACCGATGGCGACGGCAAGGTCGATACCGACCTCAACGGCGCCAACATCTCACCGAACCGTTACGGCGCCAGCTGGCAGGCTAACTGGACCGACGAGCTGCATAGCCTGCTGCAGGCCAACCACTACGCCAGCCGTGATTTCGACACGCCCGGCCTGGAGTTCGAGGGCTACACGCTGGTTGATGCCTACGTGGGCTATCGTTTGCCGCTCGGCGAAGTCAGCTTAGGGGTTGAGAACCTGCTTAACCGTGACTATCTGACGTACTACTCGCAGGCCGCCAATACCGGCTCGAAAGTCACCCGTGACGGTCGCGTATTCAACGGCCGCGGGCGCACCCTCACGCTCGGATACCAAGTCAGTTTCTAAGCGATGGGCGCGGCGACGCAGAAGCAAAACGTGAAGACCGCCGCGGTCCGCCGGACCGGACGCGGCACCCTGATGCTACGTGTCGTCGCAGCGATTGGTGGCGGCTATGCCTGCACGGCATCGCTGGCCTCCGCTGGCGCTCAACTGCTGGTGCTGGCCGGAGGTATGGCGCGCAGCGAAGCGGTGTTCCTGGTCGCCATGCTGGGGTTTGTCCTGTACCTCGCATTGCTGCTGTGGAGCTTTACGGAGGCTAGCGTCTGGCGGGTCTGGGCCTGGCTGTCGGTAGGCATCGTGATAGGCGTGGGGCTGTCTTACGGGCTGGCTCCATCGCTGGTCGAGTACTGATGATGGCGCCAGGCAAAGGCTTTCGCCAATCAATGAGCTGGCTGCATACCTGGGCGGGCGTACTGCTCGGTAGCCTGCTGCTAGCAATCTTCTGGACCGGTTCGCTGTCAGTGTTCGATCGGGAAATCGACCGCTGGATGCAACCCGGTACTCGCCTGGCGGAGCCGCCACCGCAGTTGTCGCTCGATCGGCTGGTTCTGCCACATGCAAAAAACTTGGCCCCTGACGCGCCAGTCTGGACGATTAACCTGCCGACCCCACGCGTACCGGTGCTGCAACTCGATTATGAGGACCCGCAGCATGGGCGGGTGCGCCGTTACATCAACCCGCACACCGGCGAGTTGATTGTCGACCAAGGCAGCTGGGGCGGTACCCGCTTCATCTTCCCGTTCCATTTCAGCCTGCATCTGAACTGGCGCAGCGTCGGCTACTGGCTGGTCGGTGCCGCTGCCATGGGCATGCTGGTGCTGCTGGTGTCGGGCGTCGTAGCGCACCGAAAGCTGATTGCCGAGTTCTTCACCTTTCGCCCCCGCAAGCGACTGCAGCGCAGCCTGCTCGATCTGCACAACCTCACCGGCGTGGTGGTACTACCTTTTCATTTCATGATCAGCCTGTCCGGACTGGTCATTTGCTGCCTGATCTACTTTCCCAGCGTCGCTCAGGCGCTCTACCCGAGCGACCAGGCGCAGCTGAAGCTTGAGGGATTGGGCACCTATTTCCGCCCGCCGTCGGGCCCGTCCACTGACATCGCATCGCTAGACACCATGCTGGACAGTGCACAGGCGATCTGGACGAGCCAAGGCAAGCCTGGCGAGGCCTATCTGGTCCGCGTCCGGAATCCCTTTGATCGCAACGGACATGTCGAGATCCGCCGTGCTCATACCCGGGCTGTAACGATGAATGCCGACCGGCTGACCTTCGATGTGACCACCGGCGCGCTGCTTTACCAGCACTCGGCGGCTCCCATCGCCGGGGTTCAACGCTTCCTGACGGGCCTGCATTTCATCCAGTTCGATCACTGGACGCTGCGTTGGCTGTACTTCGCCGGCGGTCTGGCCGGCTGTGTGCTGATCGGTAGCGGCCTGTTGTTCTGGACCGGCTCGCGGCGGGCCAGGCACGAGCGTCAAGGACGGATCGGGGCGCGCCTGGTCGAAGCGCTGAGTGTGACGGCGGGCCCCGGGCTAATCATTGCCACCCTGACCTTTTTTGTTGCCAATCGCCTGCTGCCACTGGACGGGCCGGTAACCGGCAATCAGCGCGCAGTGCTGGAGGGTTGGGTGTTCTTCTTGAGCTGGCTCACTACCATGGCCCACGCCGCGTGGTACCCGGCCCAGGCATGGTGCCGTCAGTTGCAGGCCGTCGGCGGATTGGCCATCGCCTGCGTACTGCTGAACGGGTTCACAACCGGCGATCATTTGCTCCATAGCCTGTGGCACGGCAAGGCTGCCATCGCTGGCATGGACCTGATGCTGCTGGCACTCGCTGGCTCCTGCCTGCTAGCGGCACGACGAATTCGCCTGACCAGTCAGGCACGCCAGTCGAATAATCCTCCTGAACCTGAGGCGCACCGGCATGCCTGACTGGCTCGGCTCGGTGCTGGCGTTCTTTCTGTGTTATCTCGCTTTCGCACTACTAGCGCTCTGTCAGCAGGCGCATCGCAAGGGAGTCGACCCCAGCGCTTGCATCCCGACTGCGGGCGGCCAACGAATGCGAGCGCTTTGCGCGACCCTGTGCTTGTTCACGGCATTGGCGCTGCTGCTAGCCGGACAGGGCGGGGGCTTCGGTACAGTCCTGTGGGTACTGCTGGCTAGCGCGGCAGCCTTTAGCCTCGCGCTGACCCTTGCCTGGAAGCCCGCTTGGTTGCGCCCATTGCTTCAGGCCTGCTGCCTGCTTGGAGGGCAGGTATCGAACCAAACATAGATGCGCCGACTTAATCTCGGCTAGGCTAACAGCGACGACAGCGCAGGTCGCAAACCTGCCCCGGCTGCCATGCAGCCGCCAAGGAAAGGCCGGACACCTCGCAAGGAGCAAGCCATGCAAAGGGTTCTCTCGATTCTGCTGATCGGGTTGCTGTCGATCGCCACTCAAACCGGTGCGGCGCAGTGGCGCTTCGTGACCGAGGACTTCCCGCCCTTCACCTACCCTGCGCAAGGCTCGGTCAGCTCCGCTGCAGGAGCCAATGCCGGCGGCCCGCTGGTGGAGGTGGTACAAACAGTCTGCGCCCGTTTGCAGCAGGACTGCTCGATCGCTCTATACCCCTGGCGGCGTGCACTGCGGCTGGCCGAGCAGGGACAGGCGGATGGCATTTTCACGCTGGTACGGTCACCGCAACGTGAGCAAATTTTCCACATCAGTCGGATGCTGGTCACGTCACGCTACAGCGTCTTCGCCCGCACCGACAGCAGCTTTGTCTTCAATCAACCGAGCGACTTAGCTGGCCGGCTGGTCGGGGTCTACGGGCCTTCCGGGACGTCCTATGTGCTATCCGAGCGCCTCAAGTCGGTGCCTGACGTACGCCTGCACCTCACTGCCGATAACCGCCGCCTGCTGCGCATGTTGCAGTCCGGACGTTTCGGCAAGGAGGGTCTGGCGGTGCTCAATCAGGATGTTGCCTGGCACCTGATCGATGATGAGCAGCTTACAGGCGTGCGTGAGGCTGGCGAGATGGGCCCGATCACCTATGGCATCGGGTTGTCACGCAGCACCATAAGCGAGGCGCAGTTCAAGGCGTTCGAGCAAGCACTGGATGAGGCGATTGCCGACGGTACGGTGCCCGCGATCTTGCGCCGTCACCAGCTCGAACCCGCCTACTGAGCCAAACCCTAGCAACTCAGCCGATGCAACAGCGTGACGTCGCAGGCGAGCCGGCCTACTACGTCGTCAGTGCTGCACTCTGCAAGACAATTCCTCCGCATGAACATGATCTGGTGAGTATTCGCCGCCAAATCGCCGTCTACCCTTTCAGATAGCAGTTTCGCTTTGGGAGCCATAGCGCGTTTTCCATCCCACCCGCCAACCGGAGGCCAGCATCCTCATGGAAGCAGACAAAAAGCTACCCAGGTCCATCATTCTCTTTCCCGTGTTCATTCCAGCGGTGGTCGTCACCCTGCTGCTGGTGGTCGGCACGATCAGCAACCCGGACCTGGCCGGCGAGGTGTTCAGCTCGACGCTGGCCTTCATCACCACCAACTTCGGCTGGTTCTACATGCTCTCGGTGGCGTTCTTCCTGGTGTTCATCGTCGGCATCGCGATGACGCCCTGGGGCAACATCAAGCTAGGACCGGATCACGCAGAGCCGCAATACAGCTTCCCGGCGTGGTTCGCCATGCTGTTCTCCGCAGGCTACGGCATCGCGCTGCTGTTCTTCGGCGTCGCGGAACCGGTGCTGCACTACGCCTCGCCTCCGGCTGGCGCGGCGGAGACTGTCGACTCCGCCAAGCAGGCGATGCAGATCGCGTTTTTCCACTGGGGCTTCCACATCTGGGCCATCTACGGGCTGACGGGGCTGGTGCTGGCTTATTTCTCGTTCCGCCACGGCTTGCCGCTGTCCATGCGCTCGGCGCTGTACCCGATCATTGGCGAGCGAATTTACGGCCCGATCGGTCACGTGGTGGACGTGTTCGCCATTCTCGGCACCTTGTTCGGCATTGCCACGACGCTCGGCTTGTCGGTCACTCAGATCAACGCAGGTATCAATTACCTCTGGCCCTCGATTCCGATCAGCATCAACGTGCAGATCATCGCCATCGCGATCATCACCGGTCTGGCGATCTGCTCGGTGGTCGCCGGTCTCGACAAGGGCGTGAAGAACCTGTCGCTGCTGAACATGATCCTGGCGATAGGCCTGATGCTGTTCGTCTTTCTGGTCGGTCCGAGCATCTTCATCCTTGAGACATTTCTGCAGAACACCGGCAGTTACCTGAACAACATCATCGAACGCACCTTCAACCTCCAGGCCTATTCGCGAAGTGACTGGATCGGCAACTGGACCTTGTTCATCTTTGGCTGGACCATCGCCTGGTCGCCCTTCGTTGGTCTGTTCATCGCCAAGATCAGCCGCGGCCGGACCATCCGCCAGTTCGTCTTCGGCGTGATGTTCGTGCCGACCATCTTCACCTTTCTCTGGTTCTCGGTATTCGGCGATACCGCGCTGCATCTGATCATGGTCGAAGGCTATACCTCACTGATCACTGACGTGCAGGCCGATAACGCCATCGCGCTATTCAAGCTGTTCGAGCTGCTGCCAATGACGTCGATCGCCTCGTTCCTGGCGGTGGTGCTGATCATTACCTTCTTCGTCACCTCGTCCGACTCCGGCTCACTGGTTATCGACTCCCTGGCGGCAGGCGGCGCCAGTCACACACCGGTCTGGCAGCGGGTGTTCTGGGCCAGTATCGAAGGCGTGGTCGCCGCTGCGCTGCTCCTGGCGGGCGGGCTCAGCGCCCTGCAGACCATGACCATCGCCAGTGCCCTACCCTTTGCCATCATCATGATGATTGCGGCGCTGGGCATGTGGCGTGCGCTGGTGATCGAAGGGCACCATGAGACCAGCCTGCAGAACCATATGCAGAGCAGCCGACTGGCCAGCAATGCCGGCCCTGGCTTGTGGAAAAAGCGTCTGGCCGGCATGGTCAGCTTTCCCGATCGCGGGCACGTCGACGCGTTCATGAGCAGTACCGTCCTCAAGGCCATGCGCCGTGTGCAGCGTGAGCTTGGCGGCCAGGAGTGGAACGCCGAGGTGCATACCGACGAAGCCAACTCGCGGGTGTATCTGGAAGTAATCAAGGAGGACCAGGTGGACTTCGTCTATGAGATCCGCGCGGTCGGTTACGCCATGCCGGCGTTCGCCCTGTCCGAGGGACCAGACACGGACGAGCAGTACTACCGCGCCGAGGTGTTCCTGCGCCGCGGGGGTCAGCACTACGACATCTACGGGTACGACCAGGCTGACATCATCAGCGACATCCTCGATCAGTTCGAGAAGTACCTGCACTTCCTGCATATCTCACCCGGCAGCCTGCCTTGGAAAATGGGCGAGCACGACGAGATGCTCACCGGCGATCCCGATCTGCCGAAGAGCGACCCGACCTAAAGGGTTCGAACAGCTAGTCGCCGGCCCACCAAGCAGGGGCCGGCCAGCCGTTTGTCACCCGAACCTGCCGCCGTATCAGGCGGGTGACGTCAATTTCATCTATATAGGTAAGGGCACATTGGCCTTGGCAGATACCGTGACCGACCGGTCACTGCGCTCGGGGCCGCGCCGCGCTTGGCGCATGCCCCCTCGCATGCTAGGTTTGCGCCTCGCCAGGACGGCGAGCAGTTGGCCGGAGCGCAATTTACATAGAAACGAGCCAGGCAATGACCGGGTTCGAGAAGAGGAAGCTCTATGGCCGAGGCCATACCTGCACTGGAAATTCGTAATCTGCACAAGCGCTACGGCGATCTGGAAGTTCTCAAAGGGATCTCGCTGACCGCCCGCGATGGCGACGTCATCTCGATCCTCGGCTCGTCCGGCTCTGGGAAATCCACCTTCCTGCGCTGCATCAACCTGCTGGAAAACCCCAACGAGGGCGAGATCATCGTCGCGGGCGAGCAGCTGCGCCTCAAGCGCGCCAAAGACGGTGATCTGGTCGCTGCAGACGCCAAGCAGATCAACCAGATGCGCAGCAAGCTGGGCTTCGTGTTCCAGAATTTCAATCTCTGGCCGCACATGAGCGTGCTCGACAACATCATCGAGGCGCCGCGTCGCGTCCTGGGCCAGAGCAAGGCCGAAGCCACCGAAACGGCCGAGGCGTTGCTGGCCAAGGTGGGAATAGCCGACAAGCGCCACGTTTACCCGAACCAGCTGTCCGGTGGCCAGCAGCAGCGCGCTGCGATTGCGCGCACCCTGGCGATGCAGCCCCAGGTAATCCTGTTCGACGAACCCACCTCGGCGCTCGATCCGGAAATGGTACAAGAAGTGCTTGCAGTGATCCGGTCGCTGGCCGATGAGGGCCGAACTATGCTGCTGGTCACTCATGAAATGAACTTCGCCAAGCAGGTCTCCAGTGAGGTGGTCTTCCTCCACCAGGGCCTGGTCGAAGAGCAAGGAACGCCGGAGCAGGTGTTCGACAACCCCCAATCGGCACGCTGTAAACAGTTCATGTCCAGCCATCGCTAATGGAGCAACACACCGCATGAAAAGCTATAAGAAGATTCTGCTGACTGCCGCCGCCACCCTGATGCTCGGCGCCAACGCCTTCGCCGCCGACAAGCTGCGCATCGGTACCGAGGGTGCCTACCCACCCTTCAACCTGATCGACTCCAGCGGCCAGGTGGTCGGCTTCGACCTCGACATCGCTCACGCCCTGTGCGCCAAGATGGAAGTGGAATGCGAAGTGGTGACCTCCGATTGGGACGGCATCATCCCCGCCCTGAACGCCGGCAAGTTCGATTTCCTCGCGGCTTCGATGTCCGTCACCGAGGAACGCAAGAACGCCGTCGACTTCACCGATCACTACTACACCAACAAGCTGCAGTTCGTGGCGCCGAAGTCGGTCGATTTCAAGACTGACGAAAGCTACCTGGAAGGCAAGACCATCGGCGCTCAGCGGGCCACCATCGCCGGTACCTGGCTCGAAGACAACATGGACGACGTAGTCGACATCAAGCTCTACGACACCCAGGAAAATGCCTACCTCGACCTGGCCTCGGGCCGCGTCGACGGCATCCTCGCCGACTCTTTCGTGCAGTGGGAATGGCTCAAGAGCGATGCCGGCAAGGATTTCGAGTTCAAGGGTGAGCCGGTGTTCGACAACGACAAGATCGCTATCGCCGTGCGCAAGGGCAACGATGAGCTGCGCCAAAAGCTGAACAAGGCGCTGGCTGAAATCCGGGCCGATGGCACCTACGAGAAGATCAACGCTAAGTACTTCCCTTTCAACATCTACTGATCCGTCTGAATCAAAGCCCGGCCACCAATAATGGTAGGCCGGGCTTTGGTGTTTGAGCCTATATGATTCCCGACCTTCACGGATTCGGTCCGGCGCTGATCGCCGGTACCTGGATGACCATTCAGCTGGCCGTAGCATCCCTGGCCTTGGGCCTGGTGCTCGGCTTGCTCGGCGCACTTGCCAAGACATCGCCATACGCCACCCTGCGCTGGGTGGGCGGCACTTATTCGACCATCGTTCGCGGCGTTCCCGAACTGCTCTGGGTACTGCTGATCTATTTCGGCACCATCGGCTTGGTACGCGGCATCGGCGAGCTCTTCGGCATCGAGAATCTGGCGCTCAGCCCATTCGCTGCCGGTACTATCGCCCTCGGCCTGTGCTTCGGCGCTTATGCCACCGAGGTGTTCCGTGGCGCCTTGCTGGCTATTCCCAAAGGCCATCGCGAAGCCGGTCTCGCACTGGGCCTGGGCAAACGGCGGGTTTTCCTGCGACTGATCCTTCCACAAATGTGGCGCCTGGCCCTGCCCGGCCTGGGCAACCTGTTCATGATCCTGATGAAAGACACCGCGCTGGTCTCAGTCATCGGCCTGGAAGAGATCATGCGGACCTCACAAATCGCCGTGACGGCTAGTAAAGAACCCTTCGTCTTTTTCGTGGTGGCTGCCTGCATCTACCTGGGGCTGACGGTCATTGCCATGGCTGGCATGTATTTCCTTGAAAAACGCGCAGGTCGTGGCTTTATCAGGAGTGCCGCATGAGCTGGGAATTGTTCATCAAGTGGCTGCCCGACTTTATCGAAGGTGCCTGGCTGACATTGCAATTGGTTGGTGTCTCGGTGGTAGCAGGCCTGTTTCTCGCACTGCCGCTGGGCATCGCACGGTCGTCGCGCCTGCTGGCGGTGCGCGCGTTGCCCTATGGCTACATCTTCTTCTTCCGTGGCACGCCGCTGCTGGTCCAGCTGTTCCTCGTCTACTACGGCATGGCCCAATTCGAGGCCGTCCGCGAAAGCTGGATGTGGCCGTTCCTACGCGATCCTTACTGGTGCGCGATCATCACCATGACCTTGCACACCGCCGCCTACATTGCGGAGATCCTGCGTGGGGCGATCCAGAACGTACCGGCCGGGGAAGTCGAGGCGGCCCGCGCGCTAGGCATGTCACGCTATCAGGCTCTGCGCCATATCATCTTGCCGCGGGCAACCCGCATCGGCTTGCCTGCGTATAGCAACGAAGTGATTTTGATGCTCAAGGCCAGCGCCCTAGCGAGCACCATTACCCTGCTAGAGCTGACCGGCATGGCGCGCAAAATCGCTGCGCGCACCTACATGCACGAAGAGATGTTCCTCACCGCCGGCCTGATCTACCTCATCATTGCTTTCGTGCTGATGCAGGGCTTCAAGCTGCTGGAGCGCTGGCTGCGTGTCGACGCCTGCCAAGGGCGCTGAACCCTCAGCCCTACTCGCCTGAGCCCGCGGCCGTGCGCCGCGGGCCGTTCGGCACAGGCCCGGCCCCCTCGCTCGCCACGCACGGCCGTTCGCGGAATCCCTGAGCCACGGCAGGGTCTCAACACACCATCCCATAGCCAACGAGACAGCCCATGCCCGTCGACATTCAGCGCATCGAAAAGGACCAACTCAGCTGCTGGCGCCTTCGTCACGGAGACGCCGAAGTGATCGTCGCCGAGCAAGGCGCCCAGGTACTTAGCTATCGACAGGGCGAGGCGGCACCGATCATCTGGCTCAGCGAAGAAGCCGCGTTTGAAGCTGGACAGGCGGTGCGGGGCGGCGTGCCGGTTTGCTGGCCCTGGTTTGGCGATCTGGCGCGCAACCCGCAGCCGGTTCAAGACACCTACCAGGGCAGCCAGCCCGCGCCGGCCCACGGGCTGGTGCGCAACATCGACTGGGTGATGGCACGCAGCGACAGCAATGACGAGAGTGTCACCCTGGCGTTTGCCTGCAACCGCGAGCTGCCCGGCTGGCCGCATGCCGTCGAGCTGAGCCTGAAGATCTGCCTGGACAGCAAGGGCCTGCACCTGTCGCTGACCAGCCACAACCGCGGCGACACGACAATCGCGTTGTCTCAGGCCTTACACAGCTACTTCGCCATCAGCGACATCCATCAGGTGACGGTCGAGGGACTGGATGGGCGTCCCTATATCGAAACCCTGGACGACTGGCAGCAGCTACAGCAACAGGGCGACCTGGTATTCGGCGGCGAGACCGATCGTATCTATTGGGATCTGCCTTCCAGGCTGAGCCTACGCGACCCGGGCCTCAAGCGACAAATCCTTCTCGAGACGCGAGGTTCACGCTCGGCGATCCTGTGGAACCCCTGGATCGCCAAGGCACAGCGGTTGTCGCAGTTTGCCGACGATGCCTGGCAACGCATGCTGTGCATCGAGACGGCCAACGTAATGGATGATGTGATCCAGCTCGAGCCCAGCGCCAGCCACACGCTGAGCGTCTCGATCAGCGCCGAAAGCATCTGACCCGACCGGCAGCGAACGGCTGGCCAAGGATCCGGGCAACGAGACGTATTGAATCTATACTGCAAGCGAGCACCATCCCCACCCGGTCGACGGCCGGGGGCGCTGATGCAAGCCTGCCGGCCAGTTGCAATGCTCTGGAGGACTTCTGCCATGGAAGCCACGCCGCTAAAGACGGTCCCCCGCCAGCCCTCGCCGCGTCTGCATCATCCCAGCTCTGATGCGCTATGAACGCCGACTTCGATTTCCTACTGGCCGGCGGCGGACACAGCCATCTCGGGGTGCTGCGCCAGTGGGCCAGTCGCGACCGGCCAGCGGGCCGGATCGGACTGGTCTCGGCCGAACCCCACGCCTGGTATTCAGGCATGATGCCCGGGCTGGTTGCCGAGCATTACCAGACGCGAGACTGCCGCGTTGGGCTGCCCAAGCTGTGTGCCGCAGCCGAAGTGGAATTCATCCAGGGCACCTTGGTCGCACTGCTTCCCGAAACGCCTGAATTGCTTCTGGCGACCGGCGAGACGCTGCGCAGCACCTGGCTGTCGTTGAACCTGGGCTCCCTGCCCTGGCTGCCGGAACAGACCGATGACGGCATGGAGTTGCTCTCGGTCAAGCCATTCGCCGACTTCATCCGCCGCTGGCAACAGTGGCAGGAAATTCCCGAAGCGGTGGGTATAGTTGGCGGCGGTGCGGCGGGCATCGAATTGGCTTTGGCCGTGGCCGGGCGTGTTCCAGCGACTGATCTGTTCTGCTCAGACGAGCTGCTTGCCGGTCATCCGCCTCGCCTCAGACGGCTGGCACTGCGGCACCTGCAAGATGCCAAGGTGCACGTTCATGAGCACACCCCGATCCAGACCGTGCATGGCAGTACCCTGATCGGCGACGGCCAGGTGCGTTGGCGCGGGCGACGCCTGATCGTCGCCACAGGTCCCAGCCCGCTGGGTTGGCTGCGCGAGTCGGGCCTGCGCGTGGACGGACGTGGCTTCATCGAGATCTGCCCATCCCTGCAGAGTCGCTCACACCCCCATGTGTTCGCCAGCGGCGATTGCGCCAGCCTACCCGGCGCCGTTCATAACGGCGTACATGCGGTGCGCCAGGGGCGCGTGCTCGCCACCAACCTCGCTCGTGTATCGATCGGCCAACCGCTGCGCCACTATCATCCGCAGGCGCACAGCCTCGCATTGCTGGCCGATGGCCAACATGGCGCGCTGCTGAGCTGGGGCGGGGTGGCGGTCGAAGGGCGAATGCTCGGTGACCTGAAGGATCATCTCGATCGCCGCTTCGTGCGCCGTCACAGCGCCGAGAGCTAAGGGGTCAGCCGAGTAACTGCTGCAGACGCGCCTCCAGCAACTCTGGAAAACGCTTGAACCAGGTCAGGTTGCGTGGCGAGGGATGCGGCAGTGGATGCAGGTGAAACGTTCTCTGACCGCCCTCTTCCGCCGCCAGCCCAAGATCGAAATGCGCTGTGAAACGATCGTCTCGCCGCCAGAACGCCTCGAGTTGCTGGCGCACGTCGCGGGGCTGCTCCAGGCCAAACCAGAGAAACGCCTCACGGCCTAGCGTGATGATGTCGCGACCCTGCCAGTGGTCGAGCAACAACTGGCGCATCAGTGGATGAAAGCGACGCTTGACCGCCATCGACCATGCGCGATTACCGAGCGGCTTGTAAGGCACGGTGTTGATCCAGAATAACCCGTCACCGATGGCGCGGCTGGCCTCGAAATCCGGCATTTCGTCGCCATGCACATGCCGATAGAGAGCACGGCGGACCAGCTGGCCACCGCCGCCAATGAAGGGTTCACCGTGGCGCACTTCTTCGCGCCCTGGATCGCGGCCAAAGAACGCAAGGGGCGCGTCCGCCGGTCCGAGGCCGATGATCGGCTCCAGTGGGTCTTTATCGAACGCCTCGTAGACCGCCTCGTCGATACCCTCGGTTTCAACTGCCAGTTCGCGGAAGGCCTGGCGCAGTGACGGTTTAACGGGCAGCGGCTTGGACATCGGCTAGAGGTCGCTTTCGTCCACCAGCTTCACCTCGGCTGCCGAGATCGTGTAGGCCGCATCGGCCAGATCATTGCTCACGGGCTCGATCTGCAGCACGCCGTCGACCCAGAGCGGCGCGTAGATATCGTCCAGCATGATCCCGGCCGGGTAGCGGACCATCACGATCTGATTGGGAGGTGGCGGTGGGACATGAATACAGGCGCCCGGATAAGGCACCAGAAAGAACTCAGTGCTGCGGCCCTGGCTGTCGGTTTCCAGCGGGACCGGGTAGCCACCCAGACGGACCTGCTTGCCGTTGAGTGACGGCACGGTTTTGGCCGAATACATCACCGCGGGCAGACCAGCCCCTTGTTTGAGACCACCCTGATCGCTGAAACCGTCGTTTTCCGGCGAGTCATGCTCGATTTCCGGCATCTCTTCCAGCGCCTGACGATCCTCAGCAGGCATCAGCTCAAGCCAGTCGAGCTCCGCCGGGGCGGCATGGGCAATGGATACACAGCAAAGCAGGAGGGACAGAATTAAGGCGCGCATGACAACCGAGAGATGAGAGAACGGGGCCGCAGGGCACGGCCCCGGGGCGAATCAGTGTTTACGGCTGGTGACCATGCCGTAGATGACCAGCAGGATGATCGCACCGACGACCGCACCGATAAAGCCTGCACCTTCTCCGGCTTTATACAGACCGAGCGCTTGTCCGCCGTAAGTGGCCAGCAGCGAACCGCCGATACCCAGCAGGATGGTCATGATCCAACCCATGCTGTCGTTGCCGGGCTTCAGGAAGCGAGCGATGAGGCCTACGATCAGCCCGATGATAATGGTTCCGATGATGCCCATGGGCAATCTCCTCAAGTCCGAAAATAAGCGTTGCGTATTCTCGGACCTGAGGCGATCCAGCCAGTTCGCCGCCAAAAGCAGCAAGCCAGACGGCCGGACGGTCAATCGCGGGCAATCAGCGACTCAACGGCTGTGATCTGCCGATCCAGCGTGGAGCGGTCCGGGCAGCGCAGC
Organism: Pseudomonas sp. 10B238; assembly: GCF_000970615.1. NCBI lineage: Bacteria > Pseudomonadati > Pseudomonadota > Gammaproteobacteria > Pseudomonadales > Pseudomonadaceae > Pseudomonas > Pseudomonas sp. 10B238. The sequence goes on along the minus strand of NZ_KQ033928.1, from coordinate 59,010 downwards.
GTGGCATGGCCGACCTTGCGTCCGACCTTGAACGCCTTGCCGTAATGATGCAGATGGCAGTCCTCGACGGCGATCACCTTGGCCACGGCGGGCACTTCACCGATGAAGTTGAGCATGGCGCTCTCGCCAACCTTGGCTGTCGAGCCGAGCGGCAAACCGCTTACCGCTCGCAGATGATTTTCAAACTGGCTGCACTCGGCGCCTTCGATGGTCCAGTGACCGGAGTTGTGCACGCGCGGCGCAATCTCATTGGCCTTGAGCCCGCCGTCGACTTCGAAGAACTCGAAGGCCAGCACGCCGACGTACTCCAGCTCTGCCAACACGCGCCCCGCGTAATCCTCGGCCAGCGCTTGCAGCGGATGGTTGCTGCTCGCCACTGACAACCGCAGGATGCCGTTTTCATGGGTGTTGTGGACCAGCGGATAAAAGCAGGTCTCGCCGTCACGCCCGCGTACCGCGATTAGCGACACTTCTCCGGTGAAAGGCACGAAGCCTTCGAGGATGCAGGGCACGCTGCCCAACTCGGCGAAGGCGGCGATGACGTCGGATGGCTTGCGAAGGACCTTCTGGCCCTTACCGTCATACCCCAGGGTGCGGGTCTTGAGTACGGCCGGCAGGCCAATGCTGGCGGCCGCTGCATCTAGATCGGCCTGGGACTGGATGTCGGCAAATTCGGGCGTCGGGATTGCCAGCGCCTTGAACATCGACTTCTCGAACCAGCGATCACGGGCGATACGCAACGCCTCGGCGCTTGGATAAACCGGCACGAACTGCGACAGGAAGGCGACGGTTTCAGCCGGCACGCTCTCGAACTCGAAGGTCACCAGGTCGACCTCATCGGCCAGCTGACGCAGGTGATCCTGATCGCTGTAATCCGCACGCAGATGCTCGCCGAGTGCCGCCGCACAGGCGTCCGGGGCCGGGTCGAGAAACGCGAAGTTCATGCCCAGCGGGGTTCCCGCCAGGGCGAGCATGCGGCCCAGCTGGCCGCCACCGATCACGCCAATCTTCATTTACGCGTCCCTCGGGTCCGGGTTATCGAGCACGGTCTGGGTCTGCTCGTCGCGGAATTTCTTCAGCGCGGCATGATATTCAGGGAATTCGTGGCCGAGAATGCTGGCCGACAACAGCGCGGCATTGATCGCGCCTGCCTTGCCAATAGCCAGGGTGGCCACCGGTACGCCGGCCGGCATCTGCACGATCGACAGCAGCGAATCGACACCGGAAAGCATCGAGGACTGCACCGGTACGCCGAGCACCGGAAGATGCGTCTTGGCCGCGCACATGCCCGGCAGATGGGCAGCACCGCCGGCGCCAGCGATGATTACCCGCAAACCCCGAGCTTCGGCCTGTTCGGCGTACTGGAACAGCAGATCGGGCGTGCGGTGTGCGGACACCACGGTGACTTCGTGCGGAATGCCGAGCTTCTCCAGCATGTCTGCGGTGTGGCTCAAGGTGGACCAATCGGACTTGGAGCCCATGATCACGCCTACCAGTGCGGTCATCGTCGTGCCTCTCTTCGGCGCCTAGGCGCATCAGGAACAACGGCCGCGCTGAAAACAGCGCGGCCGTGCAGGAACAGGGTCGGAACCGGTCCGACCAAAGGCCGCGCAGTATAACGCAGGCCCCCGCCCCCAGCACCTGCGACCGGTCATCTGAAACGGCTGGCAAATGTTCCCGGATTGCCCGAGGTCAATGGCCACGACGTCTGACCGGGTGCAGACTCGGCCTTCCGATCGCAAGGAGACAGCCATGACCCAGACCATGAAAGCCGCCGTGGCCCATGCCTACGGTGAACCGCTGCGCATCGAAGAAGTAAAGGTGCCCCTACCCGGCCCAGGACAGATTTTGGTGAAGATTGAGGCGTGCGGCGTCTGCCACACCGACCTGCACGCGGTCGAGGGCGACTGGCCTGTACGCCCGCCCCTGCCGTTCATTCCAGGTCACGAAGGCGTCGGCTATGTCGCAGCAGTCGGCAGTGGGGTCAGCCGCGTCAAGGAAGGCGACCGCGTTGGCGTGCCCTGGCTGTATAGCGCCTGCGGCTGCTGCGAACACTGCCTCACGGGCTGGGAAACCCTCTGCGCCGAGCAGCAGAACACCGGCTATTCGGTCAACGGCGGTTATGCCGAGTACGTCCTGGCCGACCCCAACTATGTGGGCCTTCTGCCCAAAGAGGTGGCCTTCGACGAAATCGCACCCATCCTCTGCGCGGGCGTGACGGTTTACAAAGGGCTGAAAGTGACTAACGCACGACCGGGACAGTGGGTGGTGATTTCCGGTGTAGGCGGGCTGGGGCATGTTGCGGTGCAGTACGCCAAGGCGATGGGCTTGCACGTGGCGGCGGTCGATGTCGACGACGCCAAGCTCGAACTGGCTAAAAAACTCGGCGCCAGCCTGACCATCAACGCCCATACGGAAGATCCGGTTGAAGTCATCCAGCGCGATATTGGCGGTGCCCATGGCGTACTGGTCACGGCGGTGTCCAACAGCGCGTTTGGCCAGGCCATCGGCATGGCGCGGCGGCATGGCACCGTCGCGTTGGTCGGGCTGCCGCCGGGCGACTTCCCAACGCCGATTTTCGACGTGGTGCTCAAGGCGATCAGTATCACCGGCTCCATCGTCGGCACCCGCGCGGATCTGCAGGAAGCACTGGATTTCGCCGCCGAAGGCCTGGTCAAGGCGACCATCCACAGCGGCAAGCTGGACGACATCAACCAGATCTTCGACCAGATGCGCGCCGGCACCATCGAAGGCCGGATCGTGATGAGCATGTAGCAACGCGCTAGGCCCGCACGGCCCTAGCGCCAGCCTGTAGGAGCCCAGCTTGCTGGCGATAAACGCAACTGAGCGACCTACGATTGGGCAATCGCCGCCGTAAACATAACGCTGCCAGCGGACGGCGGCTCACTCCACAAGCAACCCCTCCACGCCCTGCCCCGCACCCGCTTCCAGCTTGCGCCAAAGCAGGCGGACCGGCGCCTTGCGCACCAGTGCGCAGCGGTACAGGCGAATTTCCAACGGCACGCGCCAGTGCTCGCCGCCGCAGACCACCAGCTCCCCGCGTTCCAGCTCGGCCGTCACGCTCAACCGGGGCACCCAGGCCAGGCCGAGCCGCTGCATCGCCATGCTTTTCAGGCTATCGGCCATGGCGGTTTCGTACACCGTCGAGGATCGCAGACCGCGCTGGCGTAGCAGTAGGTTAACCGAACGTCCCAGCGAGGCACCGGCGCTGTAGGCCAGCAGCGGGACGGATTGGCCGCTGTCCGGATCGAACAGCGGTTCGCCCGCCGCATCGACTCCACAGACAGGCACGATCTCGGTACGCCCGAGCGACAGGGAGGGGAATAGCTCGGGATCCATCTGCAACGCGGCATCCGGATCGTAGTAGGCGAGGATCAGATCGCAGGTGCCCTCGCGTAGCGAATGCACCGCCTCGCCGACATTGGTTGCGACCAGACGGCTGTTCACCGGCACCCCATCCTGACGCAGGCGCGCCAGCCATTGTGGAAAGAAGCCTAGCGCCAGCGAATGCGCGGCGGCGATCTGCAGCACCTCGCCGCGCTGACCTTCAAGGTTGTGCAGGTACTGAACGACCTCGCCCATCTGATCGATCATGTTGCGTGCGGTGACGAGAAACAGCTGCCCCGCCTCGGTCAACTCAACCGGCGTCTTGGCGCGGTTCACCAAGGTCAGGCCGAGGCAGTTCTCTAGGCTACGGATACGTCGACTGAACGCGGGCTGGGTGACGAAGCGCCGCTCTGCCGCTTGAGAAAAACTGCGCGTCGCCGCCAGGGCGACCAGATCTTCCAGCCACTTGGTTTCGATGTTCATGCCGACTCCTGACGGGCCTGGGGATGGTCCCTCACACAGCGAAATAACGCTCGGCAACGCAACCGCGTCACACCACGCCTATGCCGATTTGGCATGACCCAGTGTTTAACGGCATTGGCCGATAAAGCCGCTCAACCCCTATGGTAGCGGCCTTCGCGGCAATCGCCGCTTTTCTCTCGGATGAGAACCCTCATGTCCTCCGCTGCATCGTTCCGCCTCGAAAAAGATCTGCTTGGCCCCCTTGAAGTACCCGCTGACGCCTATTACGGCATTCAGACCCTGCGCGCCGTGCGCAACTTTCACCTCTCCGGCGTGCCGCTTTCGCACTTTCCGAAACTGGTGGTGGCACTGGCCATGGTCAAGCAGGCGGCGGCGGACGCCAACCGCGAGCTAGGCCATCTCAGCGATGCCAAGCACACCGCGATCAGCCAGGCCTGCGCGCACCTTATCCGCGGCGAGCATCATGACCAGTTCGTCGTCGACATGATTCAGGGCGGTGCCGGCACCTCGACCAACATGAATGCCAACGAGGTGATCGCCAACCTGGCGCTCGAATACATGGGTCACCCCAAAGGCGAGTATCGCCACCTGCACCCGAACAACGACGTGAACATGGCGCAGTCGACCAACGACGCCTACCCCACCGCCATCCGCCTCGGCCTGCTACTGGGGCATGACACGCTGCTGGCCAGCCTGGATAGCCTGGTGCAGGCGTTCGCCGGTAAATCCGCCGAATTCGCGCATATCCTCAAGATGGGCCGCACCCAGCTGCAGGACGCGGTGCCCATGACCCTTGGCCAGGAATTTCGCGCCTTCGCCACCACCCTCGGCGAAGACCTCGAGCACCTGCGCCTGATCGCCCCGCAGTTGCTGGTCGAGGTCAACCTAGGTGGCACCGCCATCGGCACCGGCATCAATGCCGATCCGAACTACCAGAACCTGGCGGTGCAACGCCTGGCGACAATCAGTGGCCACCCACTGAAACCCGCCGCCGACCTGATCGAAGCCACCTCTGACATGGGTGCCTTCGTCACCTTCTCCAGCATGCTCAAGCGCCTGGCGGTGAAGCTGTCGAAGATCTGCAATGACCTGCGCCTGCTGTCCAGCGGCCCACGCACTGGCATCAACGAGATCAACCTGCCTGCGCGTCAGCCAGGCAGCTCGATCATGCCGGGCAAGGTCAATCCGGTGATCCCCGAGGCGGTCAACCAGGTGGCGTTCGAGGTGATCGGCAACGACCTGGCGCTGACCATGGCCGCCGAGGCCGGGCAGCTGCAGCTCAACGTCATGGAGCCGCTGATTGCCTTCAAACTGTTCGACTCGATCCGCCTGCTGCAGCGCGCCATGGACATGCTGCGCGAGCATTGCATCATTGGCATCACAGCCAACGAGGATCGCTGCCGTCAGCTGATGGAAAGCTCCATCGGACTGATCACCGCGCTGAACCCCTACATCGGCTACGAGAACGCCACCCGCATCGCCGGCCAGGCACTGCTCAGCGGCCGCGGCGTGTTGGAACTGGTGCGCGAGGAGCAACTGCTCGACGACGCCACCCTCGACGACATCCTGCGTCCGGAAAACATGATTGCGCCACGGCTGGTGCCGCTGAAGGCGTAACGCCGCCAGCACTGCCTGCGCCGCCTTCGGACGAGGCGGCGCAGGCGTACCCGCCAAAGCGTGATGCGGCACAAGCCACCGTTTTCCGCCCTTGCGTAGACTCCGCCGATTTCCCGGAGGCCCCATGCGCAGACTACTCGCCATCACCCTGCTGTTCAGCTCGATCATCGGCGCGCCGCTCGCTCATGCGGAGCTCCCGCAAGGCTACGAAGTGGTACTGCAGACCGAGAACTTCCCGCCTTTCAACATGGCTGACGGTGGCAAGAACTTCGCCAAGGAAGAGCACATCCAGGGCATCAGCGCCGTAACCGTTCAGGAAATGTTCAAGCGCGCCGGCATCGCCTACTCGATGACGCTGCGCTTTCCGTGGGATCGCATCTACCAGGCGACCCTGGACTCGCCGAATCACGGCCTGTTTTCGACGTCGATGACCGATGCCCGGCGCCCACTGTTCAAATGGGTTGGTCCTATCGCCCAGTACGAAAGCGTCCTGCTTTCGGCACCCGGCTCGACCCTCAAGCTGACCAGCCTCGAACAAGCGAAGGACTACACCATCGGTGCCTACAAGAGCAGCGCGGTGAGCCAACGCGTCGAAGCGCAGGGCCTGACGCCGGTGAACTCGCTGCGTGACCAGGAAAATCTGCAGAAGCTACTCAGCGGCAAAATCGACCTCTGGGCCACCTCCGACCCGGTCTGGCGCTACTACGCCAAGCAGGAAGGGGTGGGCGGGCTGAATACCGTGCTGGTGTTCAACTCCGCACCGCTGTACCTGGCGCTGAACAAGGAGACGCCGGATGAAGTGGTTACCCGCCTGCAGAACGCCCTGGACGAGATGAAGACCGAAGGCTACGGCACCTGCGTCAAGCATCCTGAACTCTGCTGAACCCAGCACCGGGTCGATGGCGCGAGGCGCGCCATCGCAACGTGCAACACCCCACCAAGCCGCTCTTCGCTCCAGATTTCAGCCGGCCTTGGATCAACCCTGATCGATCGCCCGCCAGCGCACCCCACCCTCACTCGATCTCGAACAACCCGTCGCGCAACGATACCGCCGCCAGTCGCTCGCGGATTTCAGGGTCGATGCGCGGATCATCCAGGCCATAGAGCATCACCTGCCGATAGGCATTGACCCGGTTAATCTCACGGCCCAGGTATTCCCAGACCACCCGGGTGCAGGCCGGGGTGCGGCGGTCACCGCTGGAAACACCAGTCTTCAATCCGTTAAGACGACTGATGCGACTTTTGAAGCTGGGAATGAGGATGGTCTGGCTCATTTCATTTCCCGTCAGCGACTCGTAGTCGATGAGAAACAAACGGTCCTGAAGATAGAACGCCGCACCCAGGTAGCGGCAGCGCACGACCCAGTCCTCCTGCTTGGGATTGTCGGGGCGCGACTGCTCCTGACGTTCCTGTCGCTCGAACACGTAGCTGCCACGGTCCTCGCGCAAATGCACCAGCGACAGCAGGATCTGCCCTGGCACGGACATGCAGTTGGCGTATTCAAAGTAGTAGCCGCAGTAACGCGACAGGCTGTTGGCGTTGTCGCGCATCGGCTGGAACAGCTCGAGCAGCGGGTCGCTGGCGGCGATGCGTTCCTGGTCATGGCTGCGCATGCCGATCAGCTGGGTGAACTGGTCGCTGGGCAGGCTCAGCTCGTAGCCTTCGACCCCGAAGAAATCACAGATGCGCTTGAGGTTGTGAGCGGTTGGGCGGCTCTGGCCATTCAGGTATTTGTTGAACTGAGCGCGGTTGATCGTCAGCTTGCGACAGACCTCGGCGATCGAGCGGTAATGGCTGCAGAGCAGCTTGAGATTGGCGCCGAGGTGGTCTTGCATGATCGATCCCTGTGATGCGAGCGGCGCGATTCTAGCATCAACTCGCGCCAGATCGCCGCGACCCGCGCAATTGCATGACCATCGAGTCTGGCCAACCATTCCGGCCCTGTGTTTCAACATTTGTCAAAACAACAAGAGAGACCCTTCCGTCATGCTCGATCTTCTCAATGATCTCATCTGGAGCAAGCTGCTCATCGTGATGCTGATTGGCCTAGGCCTGTACTTCACCATCGCCTCGCGCTTCGTCCAGTTCCGCTACTTCGGCAGCATGTTTCAGATCTTCGGCGAGGCCTTCAAACGGCAGCCGGGCCAACTCAGTTCATTCCAGGCGCTGATGCTCAGCGTCGCCGGTCGCGTCGGCGCCGGCAACATCGCCGGTGTCTCGGTCGCCATCATGCTTGGCGGACCCGGTGCGATTTTCTGGATGTGGATCGTCGCGCTGGTCGGCATGGCCACCAGCTATTTCGAATGTTCCCTGGCCCAGCTGTACAAGCGCCGCGAGAGCGACGGTGGCTATCGCGGCGGCCCAGCGTTCTACATCCAACACGGCCTCGGCCAGCGCTGGCTGGGCATCGTGGTATCGCTGCTGCTGCTGGTGACCTTCGGCTTCGGCTTCAATGCCGTGCAGTCCTACACCGTCGCCAGCTCGATGAACGACACCTTTGGCGTGCCGACCTACATCAGCGGCATCGTGCTGATGGTGGTGATCGGCCTGATCATCTTTGGTGGCATCAAGCGCATCGCCAAGTTCGCCGACGTACTCGTGCCGATCATGGCGTTTTCCTACATCGCCATGGCCGTCTTCGTCATCGGCAGCAACGCCAGCGCCATTCCTGAAGCCTTCGGCACCATTTTCCGCAGCGCCTTTGGTCTTGAGCCCGCCTTCGCCGGCGGCATCGGTGCGGCGATCATCATGGGGGTCAAGCGCGGCCTGTTCTCTAACGAGGCCGGCCTGGGCAGCGCGCCGAACGTCGCGGCAGTCGCCGAGGTCAAGCATCCGGTGGCGCAGGGCATCGTGCAGTCGCTGAGCGTGTTCATCGACACCATCGTGCTGTGCAGCTGCACCGCGCTGATCATCATCCTCTCCGGCGTGTTCGAGCCGGGCAGCGAGATGGCCGGCGTTGTACTGACGCAAACCGCCGTCGCCGCCGTCGTCGGCGAGTGGGGCCGGGTTTTCATCAGCGTGGCACTGCTGCTGTTCGTGTTCACCACCCTGATCTACAACTACTACCTCGGCGAGAACGCACTGGGCTTCTTTACCGGCAAGCGCTGGCCGGTTCTGGTCTACCGGGTCATGGTCATTGCTCTGGTGATGTGGGGCTCGATCCAGGACCTGGGCACGGTATTCGGTTTTGCCGACGTCACCATGGGTCTGCTGGCGATCTGCAACCTGATCGCCCTGGCGCTGCTGTTCAAGGTAGGCCTGCGCCTGATGCGCGATTACGATAGCCAGCGTAAGGCCGGTGTGGAGTCACCGGTGTTCGATCCGAAGAACTTTGCCGACCTGGATCTGGACCCGAGCGTCTGGCCAGCCAGAGTGGGCGACCAGTCTCCGGTCATGAACGCCACCGCTGCCAGTCAGGCACCTCAGCGTTAAGTTGGTCCGCGTCGCTTGAACAGGGGCCGCTGGCCCCTGTTTTCATATAGGAGACCCCTATGTCGGCTTCCAGAAACACCCTGGTGCTGTACACCGGCGGCACCATCGGCATGCAACAGAGCGCCGAAGGGCTGATGCCCGCTTCTGGCTTCGCCAGCAGATTGCGCGACCAGCAGGACAAGCACCCCGAACTGGCCGTGCCGGAATGGCAGTTCCGCGAACTGCTACCGCCCATCGACAGCGCCAACATGAACCAGACCCACTGGCTGGCAATGGTTGAGGCCATTCGGGCCGGCGTCGAGCAAGATGGCTGTGACGCCGTCCTGGTCCTGCATGGCACCGACACCCTCGCCTACAGCGCTGCTGCCTTGAGCTTCCTGCTGTTGGGCTTCGAGGTGCCGGTAGTGCTGACCGGGGCGATGCTGCCCGCCGGTGCGCCCGATAGCGACGCCTGGGACAACCTGTTCGGTGCGATGCAGGCATTGCACGCTGGCGTCGAGCCTGGTGTGCACCTTTACTTCGCCGGCAAACTCATGCACGGCGCCCGGGTCAGCAAACTGGGTACCGCCAGCCTCGATGCGTTCGGCGTGCTGCCGCGGCTGCGTCAGGGCCAACGCGCACCCAGCATTCCCGCAGCGCTCGACTATCGCCACCCCCGTCAGCAGGTGAACCTGGCGGTGCTTCCGCTCTATCCAGGCATCCAGGCGGCGCAGCTGCAAGCACTGCTGTCCAGTGGCGTGCAGGGGGTGCTGATCGAGTGCTATGGCAGCGGCACCGGTCCCGCCGATGACACCGAGCTGCTGCAGGCGTTACAGGACGCCCATCAGCGCGGCATCGTCCTGGCCGCCATCAGCCAATGCCCGCAGGGCCACGTCGAGTTCGGCATCTACGCCGCCGGCAGCAAGCTGGAAGCCAGCGGACTGATGTCAGGCGGCGGCATGACCCGGGAGGCCGCGCTGGGCAAGTTGTTCGCCTTGCTCGGTGCCGGGCTGTCGCAGACCGAGGTCGAGCATTGGTTCGCACTCGACCTCTGCGGCGAACGCGTCGACTGATCGGTGGCTCAACTCGGGTTGAGATCGAGTTCCTGGAGACAGTCCTGGACCCGCCGGCGCAGCTCGTCGAGGTCCAGTGGCTTGCTCAGCCACCCCTGGCATTCGAGCTTGGCTTTCAACTCACTCACCGCACTCAGCACGATCACCGGCAGGTACCGGGTAGCTGGGGCCTGACGCAGCAAACGCAGCAGCTGCTCCCCGTCAAGCTCCGGCAGATTGAGGTCCAGTAACAGCAAATCCGGCGGATCGGCCAGCAGGTGCTCCAACGCCACCCGCCCATTGCCGATTACGCTGACCTCAGCCAGATCGGCCAGCGCCTTGCGCACCAGCAGCTGGCTGGCCGGATCGTCTTCGACATAAACAATCCGAGGCCGATGGCGAAGCGGCCGTTGGCTGTGCGTGGCAAGCAGAGGCAGGGCTATCCAGAAACGGCTGCCGATCCCAGGCGCGCTCTTCACACCGATACTGCCGCCCATCAGTTTGGCGTACTCCAGACATAGCGATAGGCCGATTCCCGCGCCCTGAATATTCGAACTCTCACGGCCAAGCCGGCGAAACGGCTCGAACAGCTGCGCCTGCAGGCCTTCGTCGATTCCGAGACCGGTATCTTCGACCACCAGCCTCACCTGGCCGGCAACCGTCTCGATCCGCAGCACAATCTGCCCGCCTGGCTTGTTGTATTTGATGGCGTTGGAAAGCAGATTGAGCAGCACCTGACGTAACCGGCGTGACTCGGCCTGCACCTCGACGGGCCCTGGCGGCAGATCGAAATCCAACCGCAGCCCGTGGCGCTGAACATCAAGCGCCACCAGCTCGGCGCACTCACGCATCAAGGCGGTGACTTCGACAGACTTGAGCGTCAGCCGGGGCCGTTCGGCCTGTAGGCTCGACCAGTCGAGAATGTCGCCGAGCAGCTGGTTCAGGTGCCGGCTGGCCAGCAGGATCTCATCGAGGTAATCAGCGGCTTCCGGCTGCGCATCCGGTGAGCAGTCCATACGCATCAGCTGGGCAAACCCGAGGATCGCATTCAGCGGCGTACGCAGCTCATGGCTGATGCTGGATATCAGATGAGTCTTGGCCTCGTTGGCCGCGTGCGCCTGCTGGATGGCCTGGCGCAGATCGTCCTCGACCCGCTTGATCGCATCGATATCCACATGAGTACCGGCCACCAGCGTCGCTTCGCCTGTTCGAGGATCCCGCTCGAGCACGCGGCCGCGACTGAGCAGCCAGTGATACTCGCCCAGTGCATCCGCGAAACGGAACTCGCTTTCATAATGCAACGCCTGCCCTTCATGCATCCGGTCCAGTTCGGCCCGCACCTGAGCAACATCGAGCGGATGGATGCGCTGCAGAAACTGAGCCTCGCTCAGCTGCGCCGAAGACAACCCGAAGCGCGCAGGCAGGCGTCCACGAAGCTGCATCACGCCGCGGCGCATGTCGTTTTCCCAGAGGCTCTCAGTCGCGCTTTCGAGTACCAGCTCGAGATGCTCCTGAGCCTCCGCACGCTGGGCCTCGCTGTCTTCCAGCTGGGCGCCGATGGCCTGGGTGTGCTGTGCCAGATCGTCAAGCTCGCGGATTTCTGACGAGACGGGATCTGGCCGCCACCGACCGAGACCGATCTGGCCCATCATCTGAGAAATCCCCGCGATTGGCTTCAGCAGTGCCTGGCTGAGCTGGCGCGCGCGCAGCCACATGTACGCGAAGAACAGCAGATAGAACAACACCAGCCCGGCAATCAGCAGATAACCGATCTGTTGAAAGCGACTGGCCAAAGCGTTGGTCTGGCTGAAAACGGCATTTTCGTCGACCACCGCCAGCAGGTGCCAGCCGGTTTGCGGCACCGTTGTCCAGGCCACCAGCCGCTGTTTGCCTTTGAGCTCCAGGCTCATGACCCCTTCACCTTGGGTAGCGAGCGCCTTTGCCAGTTCGCGTGTCTGACCGCGACGATCGAGCCGGAAATCTTCAGGCTTGAGGGTTTCCTGGCGCACGGCGTCGTCGTAGTAGTGCTCGGTCAGCTCGTTGAGCCCGAATTCCCGTTCACCCGACTCCGGCAGCGCCATGATGCTCAGGTCGCGGCTGACCAGCATTGCATAGCCATCCCAGGGCACACGCAGACCGCTGATCTGATTGAGGATGCCGCTAACAGTGATATCGATACCGTTGACACCTTCCAGCATGTCACCCCGGTAAACCGGCGCCACGGCCGACATCATCCAGCCCTGCCCGGCCGGATCGAGGTAGACGTCGGTCCATACCACCCTGCGCGCCGGGTTGTGCCAGGCATTTGCCAGGTAATAGAAGTTGTAGCTGGGAATGTTCACATCCGGCGCGTACTGCCGGGCCGTGTCGAACCAGGGATAGATATGGTTGTAGCTGTCCCAACTGTTGAAATAGAGGCTGGCGACCAGCGGGTTGCTGGCGTGCAGTTCCTTCATCAGCGGGTCGAGCCGATGAAGCTTGGCAACCTTTTGCAGATCGTGGCGCTCCGGTGGTGTCAGCCCCGAGTAGAAGCTGGCGGCGCCGCCCGAGTCGCGGGGGCTATAGCGAACCCCATCGGCGTTGAGTTCAAGCGGCACCGGCGCTATCGGGCTGTCGTCTTCCAGCGCACGAACGGTGAGGTTACGAAACAGGGTGGCCGCGTTCGCCACTTCCTGCAGCTGCTGGCTGATCACCCGAGATTCACGAGCGACCGCTGTCTGCACTTCGGACAGCGCCGTTTCGCGCAGGTGCTCGATTTGCGCATCGCGGATGGCACTGTTGGTCAGCAGGTAGGCCGCGATCAGCACGACCTCGACCAGTACCAGTGGGATCAGCGTTGTCTGAACGAAGGCACGCCAGATCCATCGGCGTATCCCAGTTGGGTTTCTCGACACAGCGCGGCTCCAGCGTTCCGATTCAAGCGCTTGGCTTGCTCACGCCCCGAATCCTAGCATGGCCGTGAGCGCGGCCGATTTACCCGGAGGTCCGCGCGAATAACCAGCCTTCGGAGCGCCCTTTTCTCAACGCCTCGCCAGTTCCATCAGGTCGGCCCGCCATTCCGCGTCACGAGGTAACGCCAGGAACGAGGGGTTGAGGAAGTTCTCCCGTGCTTCGTAGGTCAGCGCTGCACCGGCGATATCCAGCACCTCACCACCAGCGCCTTCCAGTACCCCCTGGGCAGCCGCCGTGTCCCATTGAGAAGTCGGCGCCAACCGCGGGTAACAGTCGGCGGCCCCCTCGGCCAACAGGCAGAACTTCAGGGAGCTGCCGACACTGGCCAACGCGAGCTCGCCAAAACGGTGCCGCAAGCCATCGAGCAAGCGTTCCTGCGCCGGGCTCGAGTGGCGACGGCTCGCAACGACGGTAAAGCCGCCCGCTGCCTGATGCCGCACCCGCAGCGGCTGCGCCGCAGCATCGGCTTCGGCACGCCAGGCACCGAACCCGGCCCCTCCGTAATAGCAGCGGCCGTTGGCCGGAACCCCGACCACACCGAACAGCACCTGCCCCTGCTCGATCAACGCGACATTGACGGTGAATTCTTCGCTTCCGGCGATGAACTCCTTGGTGCCGTCCAGCGGATCGACCAACCACCAGCGCGTCCAATCGGCACGCTCGGCGAGGCCCAGCGCGCAGTCCTCCTCGGACAAAACCGGGATGGCCGCATCCAGCGCGCGGAGACCATCGGCCAATAGGTGATGGGCCGCCATGTCAGCGGCGGTAACGGGCGAGGCATCGGCCTTCTCATGCACCTGCACATCGTTGCGCCAGTGCGGAAGGATCGCCTCGCCCGCGGCGCGGACCAGATCGATGACGGGTGCCAGATAGGGATGGCTCATTGATCGAATTCGCCCCGTTGGCTGAGCAGGTCACGCACCAGGTACAGCGCTGCGAGGGCGCGTCCTTCGCTGAACTGCGGGTTCTGGATCAGGCTGGATAGTTCGCGCAAATCCACCCGATCGACGCGCATCGGCTCCGGCTCGTCCCCCGGCAGCTGCTCGGGATAGAGATCGCGCGCCAACACCACCTGAATCTTCTGGCTCATGTAGCCCGGCGACAGCGAAAGCTCGGTGAGCAGCTCCAGACTGCGCGCGCCGAAACCGGCCTCCTCCTTCAATTCCCGGTTGGCCGCGTCGAGCACGTCTTCGCCCGGCTCGATCAACCCCTTGGGCAGCGACAGTTCGTAGGTATCGGTACCGCCACAGTATTCCTCGACTAATAACGCCCGGCCGTCGGCTTCCAGCGCGACGATCATCACCGCGCCATAACCGGTCCCCTTGCCCACCAGCCGTTCATAGGTACGCTCCACGCCATTGGAAAACCGCAGCTGCAGTTCCTCAACACGGAACAGGCGGCTGCTGGCGACGATCTCACGGGCAAGTACGGTAGGTTTCTGGCGCATGGGGATATCCTTGAAACGCGAAGGCCAATCATAACCCGGCTTTTTGTGATCGCTGCGAACGCTTTGCATCGAGCCGACCGCTGTCGCACCATTGTGCCAACCGCCGAACAAGAGTCTGCCATGATCGCTTCACTGCCCTGGTCCGATATCGACACCGTCCTGCTGGACATGGACGGCACCTTGCTGGATTTGCATTTCGACAACCATTTCTGGCTCGACTTCCTGCCGCAGCGCTACGCCGAGCTGCACGGCATCAGCCGCGCCATGGCCGAGCTGGAGCTGGCCCCACTGTTCAACGAACACGAGGGCAAGCTCACCTGGTACTGCCTGGATTTCTGGACCCGCGAGCTGAACCTGCCGATCCGCGAAATGAAGCGCGAAATTGCTCATTTGATCGCGCTGCGGCCCGCTGCAGACGAGTTTCTCGCAGCCCTGCGCGACGCCGGCAAGCGCGTGGTGTTGATCACCAATGCCCATCGCGATTCGCTATCGCTGAAGCTCGAACGCATCGAGCTGGCCCCCTGGTTCGATCGCCTGATCAGTTCTCATGACTATGGCTTTCCCAAAGAGCAGGCCCAGTTCTGGCACGCACTGAAGACGGACCTCGATTTCGATCCGGCAACCGCCCTGTTCATCGACGACAGCCTGCCCGTCCTGCGCAGCGCGCGGGCTTACGGCGTCGCCCACCTGCTGGCTATCAGCGAACCGGACAGCCGCCGCGGCAAGAAGCAAACCGAAGAATTCACAGCTGTCGACGATTACCTCGAGCTGATTCGCAGCCTGCAGGGTTTCTCGTCCTGACCGAAAGTGGCTGGCGTGCTTAACTCAGGCCCATGTGTTTCCGCCTTAGAGAGATGGTGAGCGGATGGTAAAAAGGGCTATCCGGGTGACCGATGTGCACCTTGCAAACGAACGCTACATTAAGTGCAAAACTGTGGCCCACCCGGCTCGCTCAAATGGATGAACTATGGCTTTAGACGCAGGATCCTGGCCTTCCGAACGCAGCGAAATGGGCCGGCAGATCCGCCGGCGCGATTGGAGCGCAACGGTGCTGGGCGCGATCGAGCACTGGCCGACGACCCTGAGTGTGTTGCTCGACACCGTGCTCGACGCGCCACTGCCGATGTGCATCCTGTGGGGCGAAGCCGGCCTGCAGCTGTACAACGATGCCCATGCCGCTGCCATCGGAAATCATCATCCGGGCGCGTTAGGCATGCCGCTACAGCACACCGCGCGCGAGGCGTGGCCGGCAATGCTGGAGGCCTACCAGAAACTCGTTCGCGACGAAGCCTGCCTGCTTCGCCATCAGTATCTTCCGGGACCTGGCCAGCACGGGACAGGTCAGTGGTTCGACCTGTCGATCAGCCCCATCCGCAACGGCAGTGGCGTCGCTGGCCAGCTGTTGTGTTTGCGGCCCAGCGAAGACGAAGCACTTCGACGCCGCGAAGTCGAAATGAACATGATCACCGACGCGCTGCCGGTGCTTATCGGCTTCGTCGATAAAGACCTGCGTTACCGCTACAACAATCGCCATTACGAAGAGTGGTTCGGCCATTCCCCCGCCTGGCTGTATGGCAAACATCTGGTGGATGTTGTTGGCGAGCGCGCCTTCAACGCGCGCTCATGTGAGATCGCCAAGGCTCTCGCGGGCGAAGACGTGATCTTCGAGGCCTTCATGCCGCACCAGGATGGCAGTCAGCGGCAATCACTCATACATTACTTGCCGCGTCGCGACGACAGCGGTGACGTGCTGGGTTTCGTGGTGCTGGCTCAAGACGTCAGCGAACGCTGGGAGGCTGAGCAGGCGCTGCGCGAGCTCAACGATACCCTTGAAAGCCGCATTCAGGAGCGCACCACTGCGCTAGCCGAAGTCTACGAACGTCTGCTGACCGAAATGGCCAGCCGGGAACAGGCCCAGGAGGCGTTGCGTCAGGCACAGAAGATGGAAACTGTCGGCCAGCTCACCGGTGGCATCGCGCACGATTTCAACAACATGCTTACCGGCATCATAGGTGGGCTGGACCTCATCCAGCGTTACAACCAGTCAGGCCGTCATGGCGAGACCCAGCGCTTCATCGATGCCGCCGTCACCTCAGCCAACCGTGCCGCGGCGCTGACCCATCGCTTGCTGGCCTTCGCGCGGCGACAGCCGCTGAATCTCAAGCGAGTCGACCTCAACGAGCTGGTCGATTCGATGCGCGATCTGATCGTACGGACGCTGGGCAGCCATATTCTGGTCGATGCGCTGTTGCAGCCGGACCTGTGGCCGGCCAACAGCGATGAGAACCAGCTGGAAAGTGCCCTGCTCAATCTGGTGATCAATGCACGCGACGCCATGCCCGACGGCGGCAGCCTCTATATCGCGACGGCCAATGTGACCCTGCAGCAGGGCGAGGTGGGCGAGCTGCCAGCCGGACGTTATGTCAGTCTCAGCGTCATCGACAGCGGCTGCGGCATGACACCCAAGGTACTGGCGGCGGCCTTCGAGCCCTTTTTCACCACCAAACCCATCGGCCAGGGCACCGGGCTCGGATTGTCGATGATCTATGGCTTCGCGCGGCAGGCCGGTGGCCACGTCCAGCTGCGCAGCGAACCGGGCAACGGTACCGAAGTTATCTTTTATCTACCGGCACACCATTCATTGCTGGCGACCGAGGTAGCGGTCCCGCCGCTTGCACAGACCACACATGCGGCGCGGGGCGAGGCCGTGCTGGTGGTCGAGGATGATCCTGCCGTACGCCTGCTGGTGCTCGACGTGCTGGGCATGCTCGGCTACTGCGCACTGGAGGCGGCCGAGGCCAACGCGGCGGTCAAGTTGCTGCAGAGCGACGAGCGTATCGACTTGCTGGTATCCGATGTCGGGCTGCCGGGAATGAACGGCCGACAGCTGGCGGATGTCGCCCGCGAGCACCGCCCTGGGCTGCGTGTGCTGTTCATGACCGGCTACGCGGAGCAGGCGATCAGCAGCGGCTTTCTCGATGCCGGCATGGACCTGATCAGCAAACCATTCACCATCGATCAATTGGCGGCACGGGTACGCAAGATGCTCGTAGACATGCCCTAGCGGGCGCGTGCGGTCAGATCCATATGCGCAACATTAACGGGAGGCGCCCGGCGATTTTACAGAGCAATGACCTGAACATAGACGGTCGCTGAAGCTACCCTGATCTGCGCCGGCCAAGCTGCGGGATTTGCCGCAGCTACTTGCAAGCAGTGCCCGGCCAGGTTCTGTTACAGAGGGCTGTAGACCCGCGGTGCGTTGTGGTGCGGCAGGTGGATCAGATTGAGGTGGTGCTGACGCGCCCAGCGCACGCAAAGGTCGGTCGGTGCCGAGAGGCTGACCAGGGTCGACAGACCCGCACGCACGGCCTTGTGAATCAACTCGAGACTGCAACGGCTGGTAACTACCGCGAAGCCCAGACGGCCGTCACGGCCCTCCCGCCGCAGCGCACCGATCAGCTTGTCCAATGCGTTGTGGCGACCGATGTCCTCTCGGCACAGCACGATCTCGCCCTGCTCGTCGACAAACAGCGCGGCATGCAGTGCACCGCTCTGGCGCGCCAGGCGCTGCGCGTCGTTGATGCGATCGCGCAGCTCGTGCAGATGCGCGGCCGGAGGCAGCGGGCTGGGCGCCAGCGTGGTCAGTTTCGGCAGCGCCTGTTCGATGGCCTCCACACCGCAGAGCCCGCAGCCGCTGGTCCCGGCCAGATTGCGCCGCTGCTCCTTGAGCGCCCAGAACGCCCTATTGCCGATCTGCACCTCGGCGCTGAATGCGTCACCGCGACGATTGAGCTGGATGTCATGTATGTCTTCGATACCGCCAACCACTTCACCGCTCAGACTGAAGCCAACCACGAAGTCTTCCAGCGCACTGGGCGAGACCATCATCACCGCATGGCTGATGCCGTTATAAGCGATGGCCAGCGCGCACTCTTCCGCCAATACCGCGCGGCCCGAACCTGCCGCGTCATCCAGCTCGACATAGGTATAAGCGTCCGGCGCGGAGCTAATGACGGGCATGGTGGTACTAAGGGGCGCAGGACGCGGCATGAGGGTATTCCTTGCAGTCGAGCTGTAAGGATATTCGACTCAGGCGTGTACCTGCGGTTCGATCTGGTCACGCAGCCCGCTCAGAGCACTCAGGACGAACGGATTCAACCCTTCGCCGGCCGTGGCATCCAGGTGCGCAAAAAGCGCCGTACGCATCTGCGGGTCCCACTGGCGCTTGAGATGCAAAGCAAAGTCCATGCGCGCCTGCTCGGCGTCGGGCTGGGATGCGAAAAAGGCGCCAATCTGGTTGGCCATCTTGATCAGTTGCGTGGCATTCATGCCCATGGACGTACTCCGCTGTTCGACCAGGAAACCGCACCGGCTGGCTGCCAGGCGCGGCACGGGGGCGCATGGCGCACCCCGCCGACGGCTGTCGCTTCGAAGTGGCTCACAACTGCACCACGGGCAGCAGGTTCACCTGCTCGCGGGTGAAGGCGTCGAACTCCTGCTGCCACTTCGAGGGCACCTCGACCTTACGCACCTGCACGGCGGTGACCTTGTACTCGGGGCAATTGGTCGCCCAGTCCGAGTTGTCGGTCGTGATCACGTTGGCACCGGATTCCGGGTGGTGGAAGGTGGTGTACACCACACCGGGCTGCATCCGCTGGGTGACCTTGGCGCGCATCACCGTCTCACCCGCACGGCTGTTGATGCCGACCCAGTCTCCATCCTCAATGCCACGGTCCTCGGCGTCCACTGGGTGCAGCTCGAGAATATCCTCGGCGTGCCAGGCCTTGTTGGCGGTACGTCGGGTCTGTGCGCCCACGTTGTACTGCGAAAGGATCCGGCCAGTAGTCAGCACCAGCGGACGCTTGCGCGAGGTGCGCTCGTCGGTGGCGATGAACTCGGTGATCATGAAGCGGCCCTTGCCACGCACGAACGCTTCCTCATGCATGATCGGCGTGCCTTCCGGCGCCTCGTCGTTGCATGGCCATTGAATGCTGCCCATGCGATCGAGCTTGGCGTAGCTGACTCCGGTGAAGGTCGGCGTCAGGCGGGCGATCTCGTCCATGATCTGCGATGGATGCGTGTAGTTCATCGGATAGCCGAGGGCGTTGGACAGCGCCACCGTCACTTCCCAGTCTTCCTTGCCAGCCAGCGCCGGCATCACCTTGCGCACCGGCGAAATGCGCCGCTCGGCATTGGTGAAGGTGCCGTTCTTCTCCAGGAAGGAAGCACCGGGCAGGAACACGTGAGCGAACTTGGCGGTTTCGTTGAGGAACAGGTCCTGCACCACCACGCACTCCATGGCCATGAGGGCACCGGTGACGTGTTGGGTATCGGGGTCCGACTGCGCCGGGTCCTCGCCCTGGATGTACAGGCCTTTGAAGGTACCGGCATGCGCCGCCGCCAGCATGTTCGGAATGCGCAGACCTGGCTCATCGAGCAAGGTGACGCCCCAGGCTTGCTCGAACTGCGGGCGCGCGACCGGATCGGAAACGTGACGGTAGCCCGGCAGCTCATGCGGGAAGGAGCCCATGTCGCAGGAGCCCTGCACGTTGTTCTGTCCGCGCAACGGGTTCACGCCGACGCCCGGGCGACCAATGTTGCCGGTGGCCATGGCCAGGTTGGCGATTGCCATTACCGTGGACGAACCCTGGCTGTGCTCGGTGACACCGAGGCCGTAGTAGATCGCCGCGTTGCCGCCAGTGGCATACAGCCGCGCCGCAGCGCGCACCTCGGCCGCCGGTACGCCGGTCAGCTCCTGCATGGCTTCGGGGCTGTTGCGCTGCTCGCTGACGAAGGCGCGCCATTGCTCGAACGGCTCGGCCTCGCAGCGCTCGGCGACGAAGGCCTCGCTGACCAGATTCTCAGTGACGATCACGTGCGCCAAGCTGTTGAGCAGCGCAACGTTGCTACCCGGACGCAGCTGCAAATGGTGCTCGGCTTTGATGTGCGGGCTGCGCACCAGATCGATGCCACGCGGGTCGGCGACGATCAGCCGGGCGCCCTCGCGTAGGCGGCGCTTGAGCTGCGAGCCGAATACCGGGTGCCCGTCGGTGGGATTGGCGCCGATTACCAGCACCACGTCGGCGGACAGCACCGAATCGAAGTCCTGGGTGCCGGCGGATTCACCGAGTGTGACCTTGAGCCCGTAACCGGTCGGCGAATGGCAGACCCGCGCGCAGGTATCGACGTTGTTGTTGCCGAACGCAGCACGCACCAGCTTCTGCACCAGGTAGGTTTCTTCGTTGGTGCAACGCGAGGACGTCAGCCCGCCAACCGAATTCTGGCCGTACTGCGCCTGGATCTCCTTGAAGCGCCGGGCGGCATAGCCAATCGCCTCGTCCCAGCTCACCGGCCGCCAGGGGTCGCTGATACTGTCGCGGATCATCGGGGTCTTGATGCGGTCCGGGTGAGTGGCGTAACCCCAGGCGAAGCGGCCCTTTACGCATGCATGGCCGTGGTTAGCATGACCGTTTTTGTTCGGCACCATGCGCACCACTTCGTTACCTTTGACCTCGGCCTTGAACGAGCAGCCGACGCCGCAGTAGGCGCAGGTGGTGGTGACGCTGCGTTCGGCCTGGCCCATCTCAATCAGCGACTTTTCGGTCAGGGTGGCGGTCGGGCAGGCGTTCACGCAGGCGCCGCAGGACACGCACTCGGAGTCGAGGAAGTCCTCGGCCTGGCTGGCTGCGACCCGCGAGTCGAAGCCACGGCCATCGATAGTCAGGGCGAAGGTGCCTTGCACCTCTTCGCAGGCACGCACACAGCGGTTGCAGACGATGCACTTGGCCGGGTCGTAGGTGAAATAGGGGTTGGACTCGTCCTTGGCCTCGGCCAGGTGGGTCTTCACCGGGTCGTAGCGCACCTCGCGCAGGCCGACCACTCCAGCCATGTCCTGAAGTTCGCAGTTGCCGTTCGCCGAGCAGGTCAGACAGTCCAACGGGTGGTCGGAAATGTACAGCTCCATCGTGCCCCGGCGCAGTTCGGCGAGTTTGGGGCTCTGGGTGCGCACCTTCATGCCCGGCTCCACCGGGGTGGTGCAGGACGCCGGGTAGCCACGGCGGCCTTCGATTTCCACGGTACACAGGCGGCACGAGCCGAACGGCTCGAGGCTGTCGCTGGCGCACAATTTCGGCACCGAGATGCCCGCTTCTTGCGCGGCGCGCATCACCGAGGTGCCAGCCGGCACGGTGATGGCGTTGCCGTCGATTTCCACGGTTACCGGGGCGCCGGTGCGGGCAGGGGTGCCATAGTCGAGCTCACGATACAGGGCCATGTTTATGCCTCCGGATCAGCGGACTTCGGCGGTGTCGCCGAAATCCTCAGGGAAATGATTGAGTGCGCTCAACACCGGGTAGGGTGTCATGCCGCCGAGGGCGCACAGCGAGGCACCGAGCATGGTGTCGCATAGGCTCTTGAGCAGTTCGATCTGGCCCGGCTGCGGCCCTTCGGAGCGGGCGACGATGATCTGGTCGAGCAGCTCCTCGCCACGGGTCGAGCCGATCCGGCAGGGTGTGCATTTGCCGCAGGACTCGACCGCGCAGAACTCCATGGCGTAGCGCGCCATATCGGCCATGTCCACGGTGTCGTCGAAGACCACGATGCCACCGTGACCAAGCACCGCGCCGAGCGCGGCGAAGGCCTCGTAATCCAGCGGGGTGTCGAACTGCGACTCCGGCAGATAGGCGCCGAGGGGGCCGCCGACCTGCACTGCACGGATCGGACGGCCACTGGCCGAACCGCCGCCGTATTCATAGAGCAGTTCGCGCAGCGTGATACCGAAAGCCTTCTCGACCAGACCGCCACGGGCAATGTTGCCGGTCAGCTGAATGGGCAAGGTGCCGAGCGAACGACCCATGCCGTAATCTTTGTAATAGGCGCCGCCCTTATCGAGGATGATGGGCACCGAGGCCAGCGAGATGACGTTGTTGATAACCGTCGGTTTGCCGAACAGCCCCTCGATGGCCGGCAGCGGGGGCTTCGGCCGCACGGTGCCACGCCTGCCCTCGATGCTCTCGAGCAAGGCGGTTTCCTCGCCACAGATATAGGCGCCCGCGCCGCGGCGCAGCTCCAGCTGGAATGCGTGGCCGCTGCCGAGCAGGTCGTCACCCAGGTAGCCGGCGGCGTTGGCGCTGACGATGGCGGCGTTGAGAACGGCCTCGGCATGCGGGTATTCAGAGCGGAGGTAGATGTAGCCCATGGTCGCGCCGACGGCCAGGCCGGCGATGGTCATACCCTCGATCAGCACGAAGGGGTCGTCTTCCATCACCATGCGGTCGGAGAAAGTGCCTGAGTCGCCTTCGTCAGCGTTGCAGACGATGTACTTCTGCGCGGACTCGCAGCCGAGCACGGTGCGCCATTTGATGCCCGTCGGGAACGCTGCACCGCCGCGCCCGCGCAAGCCGGACTCGGTGACCTCGGCGACGATTGCCTCGGGCGTCATGCCCAGGGCGCGCCTGAGGCCGCGATAACCGTCGTGAGCGATGTAATCATCCAGCGACAGCGGGTCGGTGATGCCGACACGGGCGAAGGTCAGGCGCTCCTGGCGCTTGAGGTACTCGATCTCCTCGGTCAGGCCATGGCCCAGCGGATGTGCCCCGCCTTCGAGAAAACCGGCCTCGAACAAACCGGCAACGTCCTTGGCCTTGACCGGGCCGTAGGCGACTCGCCCTGCGCTGGTCGCCACCTCGACCAAAGGCTCGAGCCAGAACAGCCCGCGAGATCCGTTGCGCACCAGATTCAGTTCGATTCCGCGTGCAGCAGCCTCGGTCACGAGCGCCTTGGCCACCTTATCGGCACCAAGGCTCAGGGCAGTAACGTCGCGCGGCACATAGACAGTAATGGACGGATTCATGCGAGGGTCTCCTGTTCGGCCAGCAGTGCCATCAGCTCTTCGGCATCGACCCGACCGTGCAGCTCGCCATTGAGCATGGCGCTGGGCGCGCAGGCGCAGTTACCCAAGCAATACACCGCTTCGAAGCTCAGGCTGCCATCCTCGAGGGTCTCGCCAAGCGGCAAGCCCAGCCTTTGTTCCAGCTCGGCGGTGAGTGCTTTCACGCCCATCGACTGGCACGCCTCTGCCTGGCACAGCTTGAGCACATGCCGACCCGGTGGGCTGGCGCGAAAATCGTGATAGAAACTGACCACCCCATGCACCTCGGCGCGCGACAGGCAAAGCTCCTCGGCGATCATCGGCAACAGGTCCGGCGGAACCGCACCAAGGCGATCCTGAATGTCGTGGAGGATGGGTAGCAGTGCACCGGGTTGGTCGCGGTGGGCAGCCAACACCTCGCGGGCGACAGCCAGACACTGCTCGGGGGCGAAGCGCTGGGGAAGAATGGCCATGTTCGTAGCTCCAGCCGGCGGCTATAACCGGTACTGTCGGAGGCAAGCGCCACACATCACGGCTGATGGGCCACTTGTCTCTGGCGTAACCCAGCAGGCTCGCCAAATATGAATTGAAGTTCTTATACTTAGGCACCAGAGCGCCAGTTGACGCAAATTAGCACGGGCCATACCTTGAACAAATATGAAGCCAATATCATATGATTAGAATCGAGATTCAGCCGCGCTGGCGCTTCCATCAGCACGATGGCAGCAGCCTGGACCCACAGGGCCTGGCGCTGCTGCAGGCCGTGCACGACACCGGCAAGCTGACCGAAGCCGCTGCCCGCGTCGGCTATTCCTACCGCCATGCGTGGAATTTGCTGGGCAAGTGGGAGGCGTTCTTCGGTAGCCCCCTGATCGATCTGAAACGCGGCAAGGGCGCACGCCTGGCGCCGCTGGGAGAGAAATTGCTGTGGGCCGACCAGCGCATCCGCGCGCGACTGTCGCCGCAGCTGGACAACCTGGCCGGTGAGCTGGAACTGGAACTGAACCGGGTTTTGCAGGCCAGCAAACCCGGCCTGCGCATCCACGCCAGTCACGGTTTCGCCGTGGCGGCGCTGCGCGAGTGGCTGGAACGCGACCCCAGCTGGCAGTGGGAGGTGCAGTTTCGCAGTGGCAGCGAGGCGATGATCGCCTTGCAGCGCCACGACTGCGAGGTGGCCGGCCTGCACGTACCGGCCGGGCCGCTCGGCGCATTGAGCATCAACCGCATCCAGCCCTGGCTGCGCCCCGACCAGCGGGTGATCACCTTTGTCGTGCGTACCCAAGGTCTGATGCTCGCCCCCGGCAACCCACTCGGCATCAAGGCGCTGGCAGACCTGGCGCGCGCCGAGCTGCGCTTCGTCAACCGCGAGCCGGGCTCCGGTACACGCCTGCTGCTCGAAGACCTGCTGCGCCGCGATGGTCTGGATAGCACAGCGATCAAAGGCTTTCACAGCGAGGAGTTTACCCACGCGGCAGTCGCCGCCTACGTCGCCAGCGGCATGGCTGATGTCGGCTTTGGCGTCGAGGCGGCGGCGCGCCAGTTCGGCCTTACGTTCATTCCCATGGCCCGCGAACACTACTGTCTCCTGTGCCGCGAGGACAGCCTTGAGCTTCCGGCAATGGCCGCGCTGCTGCGCGTACTACAGGACCCGGAGTTCCAGGAACGCATCAGCCGTCTGCCAGGCTATGCCCTGAGCCGTCCCGGCGAGGTGCTGCCTTTTACCCAGGCAGTGGAGCAATGGAGTCGCGAAAGCCTGCTCTGAGTCGCTCAAAAGTGGTGGGGAAATCGTGAGCCGCCTCCCAATTCTGGCGAGCGGAACAAGCGAAGCGGGAACCTCCCGCGGCTCCTTCAGTCTATGGCGCAAATCTCGCCGCTAGGCGGCTCTGTCCTCGAGGTGTCTATGAAGTCTCTGCAGTTGCTCCTCCTCTCCCTCGGCCTGGCCAGCGGCGGTTCTGCCATGGCGAGCAATACCGAAGCCGCTGTCGGCGGTGCACTGGGTGGTGCGCTCGGCTCGGTCGTCGGTGAGCACATCGGCGGTTCGACGGGCGCCACGATCGGTGCGGGTGTCGGTGGTGCCGCGGGCGGCATGGTCGGCGCCGACAAGCGCAGCCGTACCGAAGCGGCCATCGGCGGTGGCCTGGGCGCAGCGGGCGGCAACGTCATCGGTCAGCGTGTCGGCGGCAGTACCGGTGGCCTGATTGGCGCAGCCGTGGGTGGTGGCGCAGGTGGAGCTATCGGCAATGCCTACGGCGATGACGACTATCGAGACGACCGCCGCTACCGGGACGACCGCCGTTATTACGGCCACCCTGGCAAGGCCAAGGGTCACTGGAAACACAAACACAAACACAAACATCACGACTAAGCAGCCGCTCCGTATCGCCGAGCGGGTCAGATCTCCTGACCGCCACAGCTCGGCCCTACGGAAACATCCGGAATACCTGTAGAAGCGGAGTCATTCAGCCACGACCACCAGCGCTTCCAGTGCCTGACGCAAACCACTCGGAATCGGGGTCGGTCGGTTGCTGGCGCGGTCCACGAACACGTGCACGAAGCGCCCCGCCGCACAGGCCTGCGCCTCGCCTGCCTTGAAGATCGCCAGCTCGTACTGCACCGAACTGTTGCCGAGCTTGCCGACACGCAACCCTACTTCCAGCAAATCCGGAAAGGCGATCGAGGCGAAGTAGTCGCAGGACGAACTGACCACAAAGCCCACCACCTCGCCTTCATGAATATCCAAGCCACCACGTTCGATCAGGTAGGCGTTCACCGCGCTATCGAAATAGCTGTAATAGACGACATTGTTCACGTGGCCGTAAATATCGTTGTCATGCCAGCGCGTGGTGATGGGCTGGAAGTGGCGGTAGTCGGCGCGCAGGTGCTGCGGTTGTTCAGCCATTGGAAAATCCTTGGTTTGGCAGAGCGCTGCGCCACGCAAACGCGACGCAGCGCAGGGGTCAATATGCAGCCCGGTAGATCGCCAGCGCGTCAGCCTCGGTCACTTCGCGCGGGTTGTTGACCAACAGGCGCTGCTGGAGCATCGCCTCCTTGGCCAGTTGCGGCAGCATGTCTTCCGGCACACCGGCGTCGCGCAGGCGGGTTGGCAGACCGACGCGGGCGCTCATCTGCTCGAACTCTTCAATCAGCTGCTCGGCGTAGGTAGAGGGATCATCTTTGCGCAAACGATCCCCAAGGATGATCGGCGCCAGCTCGCCGTAGTGTGTGGTGGCGGCGCTGACGTTGAAGCGCAGCACCTGCGGCAACACCAGCGCGTTCGACAGCCCGTGCGGGATATGGAAATTGCCACCCAGCGGATAGGCCAAGGCATGCACCGCCGCCACCGGCGCATTGGCGAACGCCTGCCCGGCCAGGCACGCACCGAGCAGCATGGCCTGGCGCGCCTCGCGGTTGCTGCCGTTGTGCACCGCCTCGTCGAGGTTCGCCGCCAGCAGGCGCAGCGCCTCGCGGGCCAACAGGTCGGACATGGGGTTTTTCTTCAGCGCGCTGGTATAGGCCTCGATGGCGTGCACCATGGCGTCGATACCGGTGGCCGCGGTGACTGCAGGCGGCAGGCCAAGGGTGAGATCGGCGTCGAGCAATGCCAGATCCGGCAGCAACAGCGTGGAGACCACACCCATCTTGGTCGTCTCGCCGGTGGTGATGATGGCGATCTGCGTGACTTCCGAGCCGGTGCCGGCGGTGGTCGGCACCTGAATAAGCGGCAGGCGCTGGCCCTTGGCATTGCCGACGCCGTAGATGTCCTGCAGTGATTGCGCACAGGCCGGATGCGCCAGCAACGCCACCAGCTTGGCAACGTCCATGGAGCTGCCGCCGCCGAAGCCGATGACGAGATCCGCCTGGGTTGCCTTGGCCTGGTCCACCGCAGCCATCACAATATTTTCCGGCGGATCGGCGACCACTTGATCGTAGACGGCGACTTGCAGCCCTTCGGTCTCGAAGCCCGGCAGCACGTCGTTGAGCAGACCGAAGCGAGTGATGCCGGGGTCGGTCACCACCAGCACCGAGCGCGCCCCGCGCTCCTTGCAGAGGCTGGCCAGCCGGCGCGACGAGCCAGGCTCGCAGATCAATTGAGCGGTTGTGGCAAAGCTGAACGGATGCATCGGTGCCTCCTGTGATCGATTAGCTCAAAACGCGAAATCGCTTTCCGGTAACGCCATCAAACACCCGGCACCACCCTGAATAGCTTCACGATGCGCACTGGCCCGCGGCAGTACACGACGCAGATAGAAGTCAGCACTGGCCAGCTTGGCCTGATAGAACGATTCTTCACCAGTGCCCTGCTCCAACGCATCCTGCGCGCGCGCGGCGGCCTGCAGCCAAAGCCCGGCCAACAAGACATAGGCGGAGTACTGGAGAAAATCCACCGAAACCGCGCCGATCTCCTGCGGATCGCGCCCGGTCGCCGCAATAATCTCGGCACTCAGCTCGCGCCATTCGCCGATACGTGCCTGCACCTTGCTGGCCATGTCGTGCAGTGCCGGGCGGTCGATCTGCCGATCACACACCTCGCTGAATTCCGCCTGCAGCGCCGAAAGCTCCGCACCACCATCACCGAGCAGCTTGCGCCGGATATAGTCCAGCGCCTGGATGCCGTTAGTGCCCTCGTAGAGCTGAGTGATGCGGCTGTCGCGCATCAGCTGCTCCATGCCCCATTCGCGGATATAACCGTGGCCGCCGTAGACCTGCACGCCCAGGCTCGCGACTTCTTGGCCCATATCGGTGAAGAACGCCTTGACGATCGGAATCAGCAACGCCGCGCGCTTGCTCGCCGCCTTGCGGTAACTCGGCTCGGGATGGCCGTGTTCGAGATCCAGCTGCCGGGCGCAATAGGCCGCCAGCATGCGGCTGCCCTCGACCAGTGTCTTCTGGGTGAGCAGCATGCGCCGCACGTCCGGGTGCACGATGATCGGGTCAGCGACCTTGTCCGGGTGCTGCGCGCCAGCCAGTCCGCGCGATTGCAGGCGTTCGCGGGCATAGGCCAGCGATCCCTGGTACGCCTGCTCGGCGATGCCTAGGCCTTGCAGGCCGACCTGGAAACGCGCGTCGTTCATCATGGTGAACATGCACGCCAGGCCCTGGTTGGGCTCACCGACGACCCAGCCGGTGGCGCCATCGAAGTTCATCACGCAGGTGGCCGCGCCCTTGATACCCATCTTGTGCTCGACGGCACCGCAACTCAGCGCGTTGCGCTCGCCCGGCGTGCCATCGGCATTGGCGATGAACTTGGGGACCAGCAGCAGGCTGATGCCTTTCACACCGGCCGGCGCATCCGGCAGGCGCGCCAGCACCAGATGCACGATGTTCTCGCTCATGTCGTGCTCGCCGCCGGAGATGAAGATCTTGCTGCCGCTGACCTTGTAGCTGCCGTCCGCCTGGGATTCGGCCTTGGTGCGCAGCAGCGCGAGATCGGTGCCCGCCTGCGGCTCGGTGAGGCACATGGTGCCGCTCCAACTGCCGCTGACCAGCTTCTCCAGATAGGCATTTTTCAGCTCGTCGCTGCCGTGCTTGTACAGCGCCAGCACCGCGCCCTCGGTGAGGCCGGAGTAGATGCGGAAGGACAGCGACGCGCCCATCAGCATCTCGTGGAAATTGCAGGCCACCAATTGCGGAAAGCCCTGACCACCGTACTCGGTCGGCCCGGTCATGCTCGCCCAGCCGTTGTCGACGTACTGTTTGTAGGCCTCGACGAAACCCTGCGGCGTGCGCACCTCGCCGTTTTCCAGGGTCACGCCTTCTTCATCGCTGTTGCGATTGAGCGGCGCGATCTCGCCGCCGGTGTAGCGTGCCGCTTCTTCCAGCACGCCGTCGATCAGCTCGCGGTCCAGGCCGTTGCCCAGCAGCTCGCAATGAGCGGAGGCGTCGAACAGCTCGTGCAACACGAAACGCATGTCGCGCAGGGGGGCCTTGTATTCCATGCTCAAGCCTCCTTTTTGTAATCAACGAAGCGACCGCCAAGGGTGGCCAGGCTGTCGATCAGTTCGGCCGGCTGCCAGTGCGGCCCGTGGCGATCGGCCAGCGCGTTCAGGCGATCACGGATGGCGGGCAGGCCCTGGCGATCGGCCCAGGTCATCGGCCCGCCGACTTCGGCCGGAAAGCCATAGCCGTAGAGGTAAACGGTGTCGATGTCGGCGCTGGATTCGGCCATGCCTTCCTCGAGAATCTTCGCGCCCTCGTTGACCAGTGCCAGCAGGCAGCGCTCGAGGATTTCTTCGCTGCCGATCTCGCGGCGCTGATAGCCAAGCCGCTCGGACTCGCGCTGCACCAGTGCATCCACTTCTGGGTCGTGCTCGGCCTGGCGGCTGCCTTCGGCGTAGCGGTAGTAGCCCATGCGTGATTTCTGGCCAAAGCGTCCGAGTTCGCAGAGGCGATTATCGACCTGTACCTCCGCCTCGTCCTGCCCTTTGCCGGCCAGTTCACGGGCGCGCCATTCCAGGTCGATGCCGACCACGTCGTACATGCGAAACGGCCCCATGGCGAAACCGAAGCCTTGCAGCGCGGCGTCCACCTGATGCGGATAGGCACCTTCGAGCAGCATCATCCGCGCCTCACGCACGTAGGTGGCGAGCATGCGGTTGCCGATGAAGCCCGGGCAGTTGCCGGCAATCACGCTGACCTTGCCCATACGCTTGCCAAGCGCGGTGGAGGCGTCGAGCACCGCTTTGGAGGTCTTCGCGCCGCGGACGATTTCCAGCAGCTTCATGATGTGCGCCGGACTGAAGAAGTGCAGGCCCACGACCTGCTCCGGACGCCCGGTGACGGCGGCGATGGCGTCAATGTCCAGCGCCGAGGTGTTGCTGGCCAGGATGCCGGCCGGCTTCACGATGCCGTCCAGCTCGCGGAAGATCTTCTGCTTCAGCTCGAGGTTTTCGTAGACCGCCTCGATCACCAGATCCACATCAGCCAGCGCCTGATAATCGGCTGCTTTGCTGATGCAGGCGCGTCGTGCGGCCGCTTGAACTTCGTCGATGCGACCCTGGCGCACGTTGTGCGCATAGGTATCAGCCACCACGCCCAGTGCCTGATCGAGCATTTCGGGATTGTTGTCCAACCACAGCACCTGCACGCCGGCGTCGGCCAGGCTCATGACGATACCGCGGCCCATGGTGCCCGCGCCGATCACGGCGGCGGTCTGGATATCGAAGCGGGTTTGGCTCATTGCAGCTGTCCTCGTCGCAGGGCGGAAAAAACTGGAGACCAACCATAGACGAAGACGCTACTATTTTTGAAATTTAGTCTTGTGATGTTTCAGATTCATCAGATGAATATCTACAACTTCGATCTCAATCTCCTCCGCGTGCTAGACGCCCTGCTGCGTGAGCGCAACGTTTCCCGTGCCGCCGAGCGGCTGTCACTCAGCCAACCGGCGGTCAGTAACGCGCTCAATCGCTTGCGTGAATTGCTCGATGATCCGCTGCTGGTTCGCGTGGGCCGGGCCATGCAGCCCACCCCGCGAGCACTGAGCCTGGAAGCGCCGATTCGCGATGCGCTGCAGCAGATCGAGCACACGCTCAATGCCGGGGACTTCTTCGACCCCGCCACCAGCCGCCAGCGTTTCGTCATCGCCGTGACCGACTACGTTGAGCTGATCTGCATGCCAGCGCTGATGGCGCACCTGACCCGGGTCGCACCGGGCGTGCAGCTCGCAATCCGACACCTGACCCCGAGCCTGCCTGCCGAAGCGTTGGATAATGGCGAACTGGACTTGGTACTGGGCCGATTCGTTGAGGTGCCGACGCGCTTTCGCACGCGTCGTTGGGCCAGCGAGACCCTGCAGGTCGCCATACGCAAGAGCCATCCGCTGGTTGGCGAAACGTTCAACCTCGATGGTTTTTTGCGCCTTCGCCACCTCTGGGTGCACGGCGGGCAAACGCGCGGAATGGTCGATCAATGGCTGGAGGAACAAGGGTTGAGCCGGGACGTCGTGTATACCACCCCGAACTACCTTCAAGCGGCGCATATCGTCGCCAGCAGCGATCTGGCCGCCGTACTGCCAACACAGCTGGCTCGCTATTTCGCGGAGCTGCTCCCGCTACAGCTACTCGACCTTCCCTTCGATCTCGGCAGCTTTCGGTTGGATATCGTCAGCGTCGCCCAGCGTGAACGGGATGCAGCTTTGCAATGGCTGATCGAGCAGATCGTAGCGGTGGGTGAAAATCACAGCCTGCAGCGCTAAGGCAGGTCAGCGCTGATTTTAACCGGGGCCACTGACGGCGTCGGCGGGTATCCGTAGAAATGCCCGCCAGTTTTCATAGGCAACAAAAAACCCGCCGAAGCGGGTTTTTCCTGACCATCCGAATCCTTCCGGTTGCCGTCCTGGCGATGGTCGATCTTCCTTGATCCTGAGCGCGTCCTGCGCTTCAGAGCTGGGCATAGATTAGTCATTCGACTGAATCAGCTAAAGAGCCAAAGGCTGGGATCCTTGTAAGCATTTCGCCATTCGGGAACAAACGCATCGTTTCGAGGTATCGCCTGTTTCTGAGTTTGTCGCCTTTCCCACGACTGCCGCATTGGCGGATGCAGACGCAAATACACAAAATGGCTTTTGTCGGACCGGGACGCCGGGCGGCCCCGTGTCATGGGTGCTCGGCGGGCCGATTACTTCCGAAGGAAGGCCAGCAGATCCTGATTCAGTCGCTCCTTGTGCGTGTCGGTCAGGCCATGCGGTGCGCCTGGGTAGATGATCAGCTCGGCATCCTTGACGATGCTCGCCGAGGCGCGGGCAGAGGTATCGATCGGCACGATCTGATCATCGTCGCCGTGAATCACCAGCGTAGGGACGTCAAATTTACGCAAGTCTTCTCGGAAATCGGTGGCCGAGAAGGCTGCGATGGAGTCGTAGGTGTTC
The DNA here is from genome assembly GCF_000970615.1 of Pseudomonas sp. 10B238. Taxonomy (NCBI): domain Bacteria; kingdom Pseudomonadati; phylum Pseudomonadota; class Gammaproteobacteria; order Pseudomonadales; family Pseudomonadaceae; genus Pseudomonas; species Pseudomonas sp. 10B238. The sequence continues at coordinate 26,965 of NZ_KQ033928.1, read as the reverse complement.
TTGTGCCCGGCCTGCATGCCCTGCACCCAGAACGACTGGATCAGACCTTGAGAAGGCGTCGCACCGGGCCGGTTGTAGCCAAAGAAGGGGCCGGAGGCGATATCCAGATAAAGCTGGGAGCGGTTGTCCAACGAAGCCTGGCGAAGCCCGTCGAACACCTCCAGCGGCACGCCATCGGGGTTGCTCTCGGTCTTGAGCATCAACGGCGGCACCGAAGCGACCAGCACCGCTTTCTGTACCCGAGCCGTGCCGTGGCGACCAATATAGCGGGCCACTTCACCGCCTCCTGTTGAAAAGCCGATCAGCGTCGCGCCCTTCAGATCCAGCGCTTCGAGGACTGCCGCGAGATCATCCGCGTAATGGTCCATGTCGTTGCCGTCCCAGGGCTGGCTGGAGCGGCCGTGTCCGCGGCGGTCATGAGCGACGACGCGATAGCCCTTCGACGCCAGGAACATCATCTGCGACTCCCAGCTGTCCGAGTTCAGCGGCCAGCCGTGGCTGAAGGTGACGACCTGCCCGTCACGCGGGCCCCAGTCCTTGTAGTAGAGGCTTACACCGTCTTTCGTGGTGACATAGCTTTCGGAGCGTTCGCTGCCCAGCGTTGCAGCTGAGCGGGTATCGCCAGCTTGAGCAGCTTGTGCTGTGACAGCGGTGGCCAGCGTAAGGGCGGCGAGAGTCAGTGCGCGGTTCAGTGTGCTCATGATCATTTCCTCGATAGGTAAAGGCTTGCCCGTCCGGCGGTGTGTGCCGGCCGATGAAGCTATGGTGCCCATCTGCTGGAACCGAAAGGGTTCAAAAGGTCTCGGAAATGATGCAGATCGTCTAATACGAGAGATAGAGTCTGTGAAGACCGCAGGGGACGCTTGCAGAGGCCTGCTAGGTGGGCAAGGGGACGATCACGCTACGGTGCGACCTCTCTATAGCCTCCTTAACAACACAGGCAGAACGCTCGGGGCAGGACTGATCGCTGCTCATGATGCGGTCTTGGTAGATCACTCGATAATGCGAAAACCAGACGGAGCCCGGTGAATATATGTGCACCGAAAAACCTAAAGATCGAGTGATTAATGTCAGGCTTATTTATCAAGCAGCCAGGTCAAATAATTTAGTTGGAAATGAGTGAATTGCACCGACTATTCACTTCAGTTAATCAGCTGAATATCAATCTAAATAAACAAAAGCTGTACTTATATTTTTATCTGCGTATATTCGTGACCACTGCTTCGCAATTAACACTTCGACACCCGGCATGATGTTTCTCTGTTTCATCTCCTCGGTTCGTTTTGCTTCTCGCTTCTCAGTCTCGGCGCCGAACGGTTCAGCGCTGCAGCCTTAAAACACCTGGGAGATACTCATGTCTACTCGTCAAAATGGCACAGTTAAATGGTTCAACGATGAAAAAGGTTTCGGCTTCATTACGCCGACCGACGGCAGCGAAGACCTGTTCGTTCATTATCGTTCGATCGAAAGCGCAGGTTTCAAAAGCCTGAGCGAAGGCCAAGCTGTTTCTTTCATGGCTACTAAAGGCCAGAAAGGAATGCAGGCTGATCAGGTTCAAGTCTCCTAAGACGCCTGATTAAAAAAAAGCCCCGCTTCGGCGGGGCTTTTTTTCGTCCGAATTATTTAATTCACGCATAGAAGTTAGTCGACCAGATATTCGTTCGATCACGCATTGGCATCTCCTGGCAGACAAACCATGAGGCAATCGGTCATCGGTCATCGGGACGGGACGGGACGGCGAAAGCTCCGCGCTGAAAAATCAAAAACCCGCCGAAGCGGGTTTTTTCTGGCCTGTCCGAGTCCTTGCGAGCGCCATCCGGGGCGGGGGCCGATCATCCTAATCCTGAGCGCGTCCTGCGCTTCAGAGTGAGGCCAGAATAACCGGGGACGAAGCAGTCCCTGAATAGCGATACCCCTGCGCCGGATGTAAGCCAGGACCCTGGATCAGCTTGAGACATGACCAGAGCCGCACGCTAAAAAGGGCCTTCAGATTCGTCGAAACCCACGCCACCCCTACCGTTGCGCTGTAGGCGCGTTCGACGACCGGGCGGATCGCGCGCCAAGCGAGTCGTTTAGCCCGAACGGCGCGCAGGTCAGCCTAAGAATTGTCGCGCCGGAGCCTGTGCATGGCATCAGTGCTCGCTCATATCGAGCGCCGGACCGATAGGCCTGCCTCGAATGCATGCCTCGGCACAGCCTATTGGTCGTAGCTTTAACCAGCTAGCGTGGCCTCGCTGCATGCGGCGTATCTTTCGGATACGGGCTACGCGATAGGGCTTGCCCCTTCCTCCATCGAAACCGCCTCCTGATCAAGCCAGCCGGCGCCCCCTGGGCGGGGTGCAGAAAAGCAAAAACCCGCCGAAGCGGGTTTTTTCTGACCTTTCCGAATCCGTTCGAGCGCCTTCCTGGCCATGGTCGATCGTCCTGATCCTGAGCGCATCCTGCGCTTCAGAGTGGGCATAGATTAATTACTTCAGCCCCGAAGCTGAAGCGGCGATCTGCGCAGGTTGTTGTAAGCCTTTCGCTATTGCTGCGTAAACGATCGGACACCGAAGCCATTGCGGAGCAGCCCGGCCAGATCCGACAACTGCACTAATTGTCGCGGTTAATACTGCAAAAAAGCGCTGAATAGCAGCTATCTCTCAGCTTAACGCATCGATCAACACGCTGATTTAGCTGTGGTCTGCCTGTAAGCAATGGGTCGCTTCGAGAACCGCCCTATAGCCTACGTTTTGCCAGCATTACTCCTATCGGCTTTCGGTTTCGCAACTCGAGGCCGACTTGCGGTATCGACTCGGATGCCAGTAACCCGACAGCAGTGGTAGCGGCGGTCCGTGCCAACCGCGGCGTCGCAGCTGCGTGGCGATTAGCGCATTCATGATCTTGTGCCCCATCAACAACACGCTGCCATGGGTTTCTGCCAGTTCGATGAGCTTGTCTGCAGCCGCACTGGCCCGTCGCTTTGATTCGCTGACCGGTTCGGTGTGACGCGCGAAACCGAGAAACCAGGCTGTCCGAAAAGTGATGCGCCAGACACGCGAAGGCATCAACGGATATGCCCAGTTGGGATAAGGCAGGTGGGCCTCGGCGAACAACGGGTCGGGCTGGTGCAGGCATCGGCAGTTCAGGTGCTCGCGCGACTCCACGCAGCGCATCAGCGAGCTGCAAACCACGGTACCGGCCGCATCGGCGAGTCGCAGCAGGGATTCGGGCCGCTCACCAGCGACGACACTGGCGGCGTTGTAACGCTCGACCCAATCCTTCATGCCGGCCGGCGTGCTCCACGGGTCGGCACTGTGGTCAGGCCGCCCATGACGCACCAGGATGATCTGCATGACGGGGCTACCAGACGGGACGATACTTATTCGAAACGTAACGGCAAAGCCGGTTCCGGGCTGTACAAAAGATAACGGGGCCGATGCGGATACGGGTGGGAAGGCCCTGGCAGAAGACCAGGGCCGGACGCCTTACTTATCGAGGGCTTCCTGTTTTTCCAGGAAATCTTCTTCGAGCATCGCATCCTTGACTGCCTGCGGTTGTTCATCAAGCAGCGGATCATTGATCTCACCCCCTGAGAGCACCTTGGTATCCAGCTTGCCCATCAGGTGTTCAAGCGCATGACGCATCTTCTCGACAGCCCCATCGACCGCAAGCTGCAACGACTCGGCTTTGTGGGTGACCGACACGGCTTGATGCCCCTTAGGGCGCGCTTCTATCTGGCAGCGCTTGTCATCAGCGCCAGCCTTTTGTGCATTCTCGTCGCTGACGTGCACTTCGATGCGAGTGAGGAAATCGTCGAAGCGCTCCAGCCGCTCCTCTACGGTCGAACCGACCCATTCATGCAGCTCGACGCTGCCGGGGATGTGGTGGCTGTTGACTTGGACATGCATACGACTACTCCTGATTGATGACGTACCTACTAGGGTTCGAGGCGTCTGTACCGCCGAGGTTCAGCGGCTTCGTCTGTATGAATTGTCGCCAGACGTTGGTTGGCCTCGCCTGACGCAGGTCAGTGAAGCGGCGCGCCGGGCACATGCGGCGTCTCGCGCTCCTGATCATCAGCCGCTACGCCTCTGTAACTGATGTTATTCGCCCCCGGTTCGCCTGATCGGCCTGCGCACCGAGCCGCCATCCCACCGCACCCCATACCGCCGCACTCACCGCGCCGACCAGGGCAACCAGCCAGACACCGTGGCCGAAGCTGTCGAGCAGGGCTTTGGCCCAGCCGCTCAGAGCATCACCACCGCGATAAACCACCGTATCGATGAAATTCTTCGCCTTGTATTTGCTCTCGGCATCCAGCGGTGCGAAAAGCATCTCCCGACCCGGGCGGACAAAGGCATATTCGCCGACGCGGCGCACGATCATCACCGTCGCCAGCACAGCAAAGCTCGGCGCCAGCGCCAGTCCGATGAAACCCAGGCAGACCAGCGCCGGTACCGCCGTGAGCAGCACTCTGACCCCTAGACGCTGGGCGATGCGCCCGGTAATGAACAGCTGCGACAGCAACGCGCCAGCCTGCACCACGAAGTCGATTGCACCGAAGACTCGCACCTGCTCGGCGCGGTCGGGAAACAGCTCGGCTACCAACCGCGCCTGCTCGAAATAGAGGAAGGTACTGGCGGTGGTCAGCAGTAGCACAAAAGCTGCAATCCCCAGCAGGTAGCCCGAACCGAGCACCCTTGTCAGGCCACTGAACGGATTGCCCGCCACCGGCCGTTTTGGACTTTCGGCGTGTTCCGCGCCGGGCCTACCCGCGCCCAACACCTCGCGCCAATCCATCAGGTAATGCTTGATCACCACCGCAGCCGCCAGCAGCAGCGCTGCCAACAACATCAGCCCAAACTGGCCAAGCACGCCCACCAGCAAGGCGCTCATGGCTGGCCCGACCAGCCCGCCGACACTGGCACCAGCGGCGATGAAGGCAAACAGGCGCCGTGCCTGAGGCGCGTCGAACACATCGGCCATCAGACTCCACGCCACCGACACCACGAACAGGTTGTAGACCGAGATCCACACATAAAACACCCGTGCCAGCCAGACGCTGTCGTCGAGCAGGAAGAACAGCGTGGCGAACAGCAACAGGTTGCTGCAGAAGAAGCCGTACACCCAGTCGATGTAATGGATGCGCGCCACCCGCGAGTTGAGCCAGGCGAACAGCGGCACGGCGAACAGCATGGAAAAAAAAGTCGCGGTGAACAGCCATTGCAGGTTGTCGACGCCCCCCTGAATCCCCATGGACTCACGAATCGGTCGCAGCATGAAGTAGCCGGAGAACAGGCAGAAGAAAAGGCCGAACCCAGCCAGTGCCGCACTCAGCTCACCGGGACGGGCATTGATCGTAACTGCTGCGCGCGCAGCGAGCGGCTTCATTAATAAGCCTCCGCTGAAGCCTCTCCAACCGTCTTCATTGAAAGGCTTCGACAATCATTTCTCGCTGGCGCGCGTCCGGTAACCGACCCTGCCCGGCCATGATGTTGTCGGCCATGTAACGCGGATTGGAGGTGGCGGGAATCACGGTGGTCACCGCCGGCTCAGCGAGAATGAACTTGAGCAACAGCTGTGCCCAGGAACTGGCATCGACATCCGACGCCCAGGTCGGCAGTGGCTTGCGCTTGACCCGCGAGAGCAGGTTGCCGCGGGTAAAAGGCCGGTTGATTAGCGTGGCAATGCCGTTATCAGCGCAATACGGCAGCAATCGCTTTTCAGCGTTGCGCTCGCTGACCGAATAGTTGAACTGAACGAAGTCGACCGGCTCCTGCTTGAGCACCTCGAGCAACCGATCATGGGCGGATTCGACATAGTGCGTCACGCCGATATAACGGATGCGCCCCTGTTCCTTGAGCTCGCGCAACAAGCCCAGTTGGGTACGCGTGTCCTGCAGGTTGTGCACTTGAATCAGGTCGATCATGTCGGTCTGCAGCGTCTCGAAACTCTTCTCGATCTGTGCCAGACCACGCTCACGGCCAGTGGCGGAGACCTTGGTCGCGAGGAAAACCTGATCACGCACGTCACGACGCTGGATCAGCTCGCCCACCACGCGATCGGCATTGCCGTAGCTCGGCGCGGTATCGATCACCTTTGCGCCGCCTTCGACGAAGACTCGCAGCACATCCAGCAAGGCCTGCATGTCAGGGTCGTCGACACGGATGTCATGCGTACGCGAGGTGCCCAGCCCGATCACCGGAAGCAATTCGCCGGAGGCAGGGATTGGCCGCACTCGCAACGCTTCGGCGGCTCTTCCCAGCAATGGCAACAGCGGCCCGAGGGTGGCAACAGTGGCTAACAGGGCGGAACGATGGAGCAGCTGGCGGCGAGTCTGCATGAGCGGGTCTCCGGGTCGGGCGGTGGCGGCGACGTTGAGTATGGTCGACGCCGCACGACGCACCGGTAGATCCGATGACCAGAGCTTTTCTGTATGTGACAGCGAAGTGAGAGCAGACCGCCGAAGATGCGCAGCTTGCACGAACAGGCAGCCCATCGGCTCGGCCGCGCAGTAGTGGCATTATGCTTTCATTTAAGTTCTACTTCGCCGCGCCAAACTGGCAAGCACCGGCTCAGCTCGACCCATAGCTGCGGCTTGCTTCCTATCGAGAGAACGATGCACCCAACCCCTTCACGCCCCAGCGGGCAACCGACCAACGCAGCGCCACTGAAACAGCGCCGCAGGAGACAGCGCCTGATCAGCCTGGCCTATGCCCTGGGGCTGCTGCTGGTGTTTCTGCTCAGTCTGTTGCTGTTACCGGACGACGCCGGGCTGGGCAAGCTACTCTGGGGCGCACGCGGCCCCGGCTAGCCGATCGCCACGAACCACGGGAGCGGTCAGACCTGGAAACGTCCCACCAGGGCAGCCAGACTCTGCGACAGCCCCGACAATTGCTGACTGGCCTGCATGCTTTTCGATGAATTGGCGGCCGCATCATCAGATAGATCTCGGATATCGCTGATGTTGCGGGCAATCTCCTCGGTGACGCTGCTCTGCTCCTCACAGGCCGTGGCAATCTGCGCCGCCATGTCATTGATGCGCTGAACCGACTGCGTCGTATCCGCCAGCACCTGATCGACCCCAGCAGCCCGTTCTACGCTGTCGCGCGCCTTGCTACTGCCGGCATGCATCGCCTGCACGGCCTTGGCGACGCCCCCCTGCAACCGCTCGATGCGTAGCTGAATGTCCTTAGTCGAATCCTGAGTACGGCCCGCCAACGCTCGCACCTCGTCCGCCACCACGGCGAAACCACGACCCTGCTCGCCGGCACGGGCGGCCTCGATGGCGGCATTCAGCGCCAGCAGGTTGGTCTGCTCGGCAATACCGCGAATCACTTCAAGCACCGCACCGATGCTGGCGGTCTCCTCAGCCAGTGCCTCAATAGTTTTCGAGGTGCTTTCCACTTCCTGAGCCAGCTGACGGATCGACTGGACGGTACTGCTGACCACGGCAGCGCCCTGGCTTGATTGTTGTTGCGCATCGCGTGCCGCATCCGAGGCGTTCTGTGCATTCAGCGCGACCTCGTGTACCGCAGCGCTCATTTCCGTGGCCGCCGTGCTGACCTGGTCCACTGCGGCGTGCTCGCTGTTGATCAATTGATCATTGGTCGCTGCCATCCGGGCCATGTCACGTGCAGCCGTATCGACTTCCGCCGTCACCCGACCGACTTCGGCGATCAATGGTTGCAGCTTGTCGAGAAAGCGATTGAACGCATTACCGAGCTGGCCCAGCTCGTCAGCCGAGCGAACGTCCAGGCGAGCGCGCAGATCGCCGTCGCCTTCGGCGATCTGCTGCACACGATCGAGCAGCCGACGCAGCGGCTTGAGCACCACCAGCGGCAGGCCGAGCACCAGCAGCACGCAGCCCAGCAAGCCGATCACCAGCAGCGTGCCCTGTTGCGTCTCGGTGCTCGCGCCCTCGGCGATCGCCGCCGCGCCGATCGCGTAGGCAGCTTCATCCTCCAGGTTGCCGAGCTGGTCGATGGCGTCACGCATGCTGTCGAAGCGTGCCTCGCTGTCGCCGAAGCTCAACGTGCTGGCCGCCTGCGGGTCGAGATCGATCTGCTCGATGACCCGCTGCGACACCGCCGACCATTGGGCGAACCCGCGGTTGAATTGCTCGACCAGCGCCATGGCCTCAGGCCCCGGCTGCATCGCTGCATATTTCTGCACCCGGTCGTAGGCCTGTTGAAGATTTTCCGCGTGGCTGGCCTTAAGTGCATCGAGGTGATCCCCCGCATCGCTGTCGAGCAGGCTGCGCTCGGCGACGAAGGCTTGGTAGAGGTCGCGGTCGGCATTGAGCAGCAGGCTGATGGCAGGCAGATGCCGCGACGCGAGCTGCTCGCTGGAACCGGCGACGCGCTCGATGCCGCGTATGCCAAAGACTCCCATCAGCACCAGCAGGATGGCGAGCGCCGCGATGGGCAGGGTGATTTTCCAGCGGAATCCGAGATCGACGAAAAGGCGGGGCATTACAGTGCTCCTTGGCAGGCTTATCCATGGCTATCGGCCGCAATGGGTGCGGCAACAGGTCACCCGTCGACCATTGCACAGCAACCGCAACGTTCCGTTGAGCCAGGTCAACCCGCGAGACAGACGGCCCGGCATTGCCGGAGGCGTGCCACCGGCACCCACCGGTACTTTCGGATGAATGCCAAGGTTGCATGGCGATCTTTCCGCCGGCGACCGATAACGTGTCGGACGGTGACACCGCCTAGCCGTCTGCAGGCGACCCTGCCGAAGCCGATAACCAAGACAGCCGATCAGCGTTTCGACCGGTGCGGGAGCGGGCCGATGTTCCGCTTCGTCCTACCAAGCGCGAGTAATGCCCATGTTTACGCTCTCCCGATTCAAGCCAGGCCACACGCAAACCAACGGAACGGCAAGCTTGCTCTGCTCGGCTCAGCAGCTCTCACAGCAGCTCGCCGCCCTGCGCTTCAACCCGACCTACATTGCCGGCTTCGTCTCGCCGCATGTAAATCTTGATGAGGTGGCTCGGCAGGTATCGCAGCGCTTTCCGAACGCAACGATCAGCCTGTGTACCACGGCGGGCGAGCTGTCCAGCGAAGGCCAGCGGCTTTATTGTGCGACCGGCGCGCAATGGGATCGGGTGGTGTTGCAGCTGTTCGACGCCAGCGTCATCGCCGCTGCCGAGATCGTCCGTGTGCCGCTGGAGTGCGAGGACATCCGCGGCGGGGGTCAGCGGCTGTCGATGGGCGAACGCATCGCGCGCCTTACGGCGTCGATCAAGCGTGTGCAGGTGTCGATGAAGATCGATTACCGCGACACCTTGGCAAACATTTTCTTCGATGGTCTCTCCGCGTCTGAATCCTTCTTCATGGAAGCGCTGTACGAGTCCGGGCGCTTTCCCTGCCTGTTCGTCGGCGGCTCGGCCGGTGGCAAGCTGGATTTCCAGAAGACCCAGCTGCACGACGGCAAGCGCAGCTACCAGAACCATGCGCTGATCGTCTTCCTCAAATGCGCGCCGGACGTGCGCTTCGGCGTGTTCAAGAGCCAGAATTTCGAGCCGACGCCACTCAGCCTGAGCGTACTCAGCGCCTCCCTGGAGGACCGCTACATCAGCCAGGTGGTCGACTCACGCGGCAACATCCGCACCATGGTCCAGGCCCTGTGCGAGGCGCTCAAATGCGCGCCGCAGGAGCTGGAGCAGCGGCTCTCGGACTACTCCTTCGCCATCCGCGTCGGCGAGGAAGTGTTCGTCCGCTCGATCTCGCAGATCGACTTCGCCAACGAGCGCGTGCACCTGTTCTGCGACGTCGCGCCCGGTGAGGAGCTGATCATGGTCAAGCGCACGCCGCTGGCCGAAACCACCCGCCGCGACTACCAGAAGTTCATGCAGAACAAGCCAGGAAAGCCATTGGTGGGCATCCTCAATGACTGCATCCTGCGCCGGCTGAACAACGAGCAGGCACTGGGCGGCATGGACCCAGTATTCGATGACGTTCCCGTGGCGGGTTACTCGACCTTCGGCGAGATCCTTGGCCTCAACCTCAACCAGACCCTAACCGCGGTATTCTTCTTCCGCACCAACGGCAAGGAAGAGTTCCACGACGAGTACACCGACAACTTCATTGCCTACCACGGCGAGTTCAAGGCGTTCTTCCTGCGCCGGCAGATCAAGAAGCTGACCGGCCTGAGCCAGGTGGTGGTCAAGCAGATCGAACAGTTCAAGCGCCAGGACTACAGCAGCGCGGTGGACATTAACGGCCTCGACGAGCACATCCGCCCGGTGTTCCGCGGCCTGGCCGACCTTGGCCAGGTGCTGTCCCAGGCCGACCATGAGCGGCAGTCCATGTCCGAGCAGCTGAGCCAGTGCGCCAACGAGCTGCACGGGTCGATGGACGACCTGACGCTGAACATCAACCAGCAGGGCACGGTCATCGAACAGGCTGGCAGCTCGGTCAAGCAGATGGTTCACCAGGCCGACGAGGTGGTCAGCAGCGCCCGCGATCTGGCGCAGTCGAGCCAGCGCATCCAATCCGTGGTGCAGACCATTCAGCAAATCGCCGGGCAGACCAACCTGCTGGCGCTCAACGCGGCGATCGAGGCAGCGCGCGCCGGCGAGCAAGGCCGCGGGTTCGCGGTGGTCGCTGACGAGGTGCGCAAGCTGGCCGAGATCACCGGCAAGAACGCCGAGGAAATCGGCACCGACATCGACCGCCTGGCCAGCGAGATTCGCGCAGTGGCGCAGCATATCGAGACCCAGTCGGCCGGTGTCGGCTCGCTGACCGGGCTGCTCGATGCGCTGGAAAATTCGAGCAACCTCACCGCCGGCACCTCACGCCAGACCAAGGGTGTCGCCGACCGGCTGATTGGCCTGACCGCGCGCTGAGGCTGTTCGCCGATGGCCAGGGTCTGTTGACGTTTTGTCGCGAGCCGCGTTGCTGCGTCAAATGGCGCCAGGCCGGGCGGCGCTCCGCAAGGCGCGGGACGCAGGTAATGGTTGTTCCCTTGCCAAGTCCCGCAACGCCGCATGGCGCCATTTGACGCGCAACCCTTCGGGCCTGCACGGCCGCGAACGAAACGTCAACAGACCCTAACGCGTCAAGCGCGCGCGAACCTCGGCGTAGGGATAAGCCTCCAGCGAGGCGAAACCGGAGATCTGGCGCGCCTTGAGCTTGGTGAACACCGGCACGCTGATGCCGCAGAGAAAGCGCGTCAGGCACTCGGCGCTGGGCGTACCGCCCTTCAGCTGCGCGAAGCGCTGACTGAATTCGGCGCAACGGGCGGCCAGGTCAACCTGTTCCAGCGGCGCCATTGTCGGCGGTTCCGGCAGTTGCGCAACCTGCCCGCGACAGACCGAGCAATGGCCACACTTTTGCGGCGCCTGCTGATCGCCGAAATAGGCCGCCAACCGCTGACTCAGGCATTCGCTGGATTCGAACAGCGCCAGCATGTTGTCGATGCGGGTGATCTCGCTCGCTTCGTGCTGCTTGAAGTATTCATGCAGTTCGATGCTCAAGCTCTCTGCGTCGAAGTCTGGATCGAGCAGCGCATAGACGTCGGTCATCTGCTTGCTCTCCAGCTCGATCCAGCCCTTTTCCTGGAAGTACTCCAGCGCCTTGACCACCCGCGCGCGGTCGGCGCCGTGCTGCTGATAGAGCGCATCGAAATCCAGCGTGCACCAGGTCCTTGCCCGCGCCGAGGTGTGCACGATGGCCTCGACGAACTGGCGCCGCTCGCCTTCGAATTTCGCCACCAGCACCTCAGGTTCGAGCAGGTACTTGAAGCGGTACTCGGCGAAATAAGCGAAACGTGGCGCGATGATGCCGCGCAGCTCCAGCTGTACCAGCAAGGTCTTCAGCGGCAACTGGCGGATGTTGCTCTGGTCCGACAGCTGGTTGAGCATCAGCTCCCACTGCCCGCCCGCGCCGGATTGCAACAGCTCGTCGAGCACGCAGCGGATGCCCTCGCGCTCCGGCGTGTCGCCATAGACGAAGTTCTGAAGCACGCTGAGGCTGTCGCGATTGGCCAGCACCAGGCAGTCGGAGGGCTGTCCGTCACGTCCAGCCCGGCCGATCTCCTGGCTGTAATTCTCCACCGACTTGGGCAAGTCGTAGTGCACCACGTTGCGGATGTCCGCCTTGTCGATACCCATGCCGAAGGCAATGGTGGCGACGATGTAATTCAATTCGCCAGCCATGAAGCGCCGCTGGATCGACTCACGCGCCTCATGCGCCATGCCGGCGTGATAAGCGCTGGCCGGAAAGCCGCGCTGCGCCAGATGCTCGGCGACCTGCTCGGCGGTCTTCTGCTGGGTGACGTAGACGATGGTGGGCTGCCCAGCCTTGTCCTCTAGCCATTCCACCAGCCGGCGCTGCTTGTTGAAGCCGCTGACCGGTTCGACCAACAGATTGAGATTGGGCCGGTAAAAACCGGTCGTCACCACGTCGTCCGCGGCAATCGAGAATTTGGCCTGCATGTCGGCGATCACCGGTGGCGTCGCCGTCGCGGTCAGCAGCAGGACCTGGGGAATACTGAACTGGCGCTGATAGTCGGGAAGCTTGAGGTAATCCGGACGGAAGTTGTGCCCCCACTCGGAAATGCAGTGCGCTTCATCGACGACCAGCAGCGAGATCGGCACCTGGCTGATGAAGTTACGGAAACGCTCGTTCTTCAGCCGCTCCACCGAAATCATCAGGATCTTCAGTTCACCGGACTTGGCGCGGGCCATAGTTTCGCTCGCCTGCTCGCGGCTCTGCGCCGAGTCGATGCTGGCTGCGGCGATGCCGTGCCTGTGCAGGAACGCCAGCTGGTCCTGCATCAACGCCAGCAGCGGCGAGACGACCAAAGTGAGATGCGGCAACAGCAGCGCCGGCAGCTGATAACACAAGGACTTGCCCGACCCGGTGGGAAAGATAGCGGCGGCCGAGCGCCCGGCCACCACGGCGCGGATGGCCTGCTCCTGGCCGGGACGGAAGCCGTCATAGCCGAATGTCTGTTTAAGCGTCTGTTCGATCATGCTGAGTCACTCCTTTGACTGGAGGCCGGAGGGTAGCAAAAGGAGGGAGACGGTACTGCAAAGCGGCGGGAGGGTAACGGTCAGCCGTCTGGAAAGCGCATCGAGCCGGCCCTACGAGCAGGGCAGAACAGACAACAAGCGAAACGGCCAGGTTATTCGGTCAATCGGCTGGATTGGAATCGGCAATTATCGTTAGCACGCTAGCAAATTTAAGATGGCCGGGCTCCTGAAAAACAAGCATAAGCGCCGCTGGATCCGGTGATCCCGCCCGCGAACAGGAACGGACCTACGAACCAGATACAGGATTTCCTGCCATGCGCGTTACCCTTGCTACTGCTGCCGTACTCCTCTCGGCCGCCTCGCTTGCCCATGCCGACAGCGCCGATCCCGAACCTTACACCTACGGCTCCCGACTCGATATTGCCTCGGTGCTTTCCATCAAGATCGAGCCGACACCCTATTGCGAGGTGACAGATGCCGTCATGACTTATCGGGATTTTGCCGGAGAAGTCCGTAGGCTCGCCTACCGAACGCTTGCCGACAGCTGCAAGAACCAGAACTGACCAGCTACAGTTCCGAACTGGCAGACGCCGATCCGCCTTCAGGCCGATCGGCGCGCTTCGCATCAGACGTAAGCTTGTCCGAGACGATCAGAAACGATTGCGGATGACCACTTCCTCAAGCGGCAGCTTGCCAATACGTGGCTTAGGATCGGCAGCCCGCTTGCCCACCGCGACCATCATCGCGATCACATGGTTGTCCGGCAGGTTGATCAGCTTAGCCACGGCGTCGAAGTCGAAGCCATCCATCGGGCAGGAATCCAGGCCCTTTCCACGTGCAGCAAGCATCAGCGTTTGGGCCATCAGGCCGCAGCTGCGCATGGCTTCGTCACGCTGTACTTGGGGCTTGTCGCGGTAGTAGTTGTCGATGGCGCCTGCCATGTAGTCCTGCACTTCGGCCGGAGCACCGTCCCAGACGCGGCGGACATTCTTTTCCCAACTATCGACCTGAGCGCAGACCACCACCAACATCGAGGCATCGGTCATCTGCGCCTGGTTCCAGCCCACCTCGCGAATCTGCGCGCGCAGTTGCGGATCACTCACCTCAACGAAGCGCACGTGCTGCAGGTTGAAAGCTGACGGCGCGAGCAGTGCCAGCTGCAACAAGTCGTCCTTCTCTTCGCGGCTGAGCTCAAAGCTGGCGTCGTAGGCCTTGACGGCGCGGCGGGTCTGGATGGCTTCTTCGATCTGCATGGTGTGGCTCCAATCGGGTTTAAACGTGGCCGTTATGCTATGCGCCAACATGCATCGAATCCATCCATGTTGGTTGATGGAAGTTATCAACCGAACCGATGAAGGGTTCGGGTAATGCCTCGCAGTTAGGGGCCGCAGCGTTCGCAGCCAACCCCGCCGAGGCCGACTGAAGCCATCGGCCATACCGAACTGGCAGAAAGACGCCCACGAAAAAGCCGCCCTAAGGCGGCTTTTTCCATGGCTCGGCGCTACAGCTTAGAGCTGCGGGCCAGCGGCCTTGATGGCGTCAGAGACGTCGAACTTCTTGAAGTTCTCGACGAACTTGTTCGCCAGCTCCTTCGCGGCCTCGTCGTAGGCATTGGCATCGGACCAAGTGTTGCGTGGGTTAAGCAGCTGGGTGTCGACACCAGCGACGGCCTTCGGCACGTCGAGGTTGATGATCGGCAGATGCTCGGTTTCGGCACCGACCAACGCACCGCTCTGGATCGCAGCGATCACGGCACGAGTGGTCGGAATGTTGAAACGCTTGCCGACGCCGTAGCCACCACCAGTCCAGCCGGTGTTGACCAGATAGACCTTGGAGCCGAACGCCTGGATGCGCTTGATCAGCAGCTCGGCATAGACACCGGCCGGCCGTGGGAAGAACGGCGCGCCGAAGCAGGTGGAGAAGGTCGACTTGATGCCGCTGCCCGAACCCATTTCGGTGGAGCCCACCAGGGCGGTGTAGCCGGACAGGAAGTGGTAAGCCGCCTGCTCTTCATTGAGGATCGAAACCGGAGGCAGAACACCGGTCAGGTCGCAAGTCAGGAAGATTACTGCGTTCGGCTCGCCGCCCAGGTTCTTCTCGGAACGCTTCTCGACGTATTCCAGCGGGTAGGCGGCGCGGCTGTTCTGGGTCAGGCTGTCATCGGTGTAGTCGGCGGCGCGCTCGCCGTTCAGTACAACGTTTTCCAGCACGGTGCCGAACTGGATGGCTTTCCAGATCACCGGCTCGTTCTTCTCGGAGAGGTCGATGCATTTGGCGTAGCAGCCGCCTTCGATGTTGAACACCACGCCGGTGCCCCAGCCGTGCTCGTCATCGCCGATCAGATGACGCGATTCGTCTGCCGACAAAGTGGTCTTGCCAGTGCCGGAGAGACCGAAGAACAGCGTCACGTCGCCATCGTCGCCAATGTTGGCGGCGCAGTGCATCGGCAGTACGTCTTTTTCCGGCAGCAGGAAGTTCTGCACCGAGAACATGGCCTTCTTCATCTCACCGGCGTAGCGCATACCGGCGATCAGCACTTTCTTGGCAGCGAAGTTGATGATTACGCAGCCATCGGAATTGGTGCCGTCACGTTCGGGCACGCACTCGAAGTTCGCCACGTTGAGTACCTTCCACTCCTCCTTGCCGGCCGGGTTGTAGGTTTCCGGGTTGATGAACAGTTGGCGACCGAACAGGTTCTGCCAAGCGGTGGCGGTGGTCATCTTGACCGGCAGGTAGTGATCCTCGGCGGAGCCAACATGCACGTGAGAAACGAAGAAGTCCTGGTCGCGGTTGAACGCCTCGACGCGATCCCACAGCGCGTCGAACTTGTCGGCCGGGAACGGACGGTTGATCGGCCCCCAGGCAATGGAGGCCCGGGTGCTGGGCTCCTCGACTATATAGCGGTCAGCTGGCGAACGACCGGTCCGGTGGCCGGTTTTCACGACGAGCGCGCCAGTGGCGGCCAATTCACCTTCACCGCGCTTGATGGCTTCTTCGACCAGTTGAGCGGTGCTGATGTCGATGTATACGGCGTTAGTGGCTTGCGTCATGAGTTTCCCGTCGGCCCTGGGCCGATTCCTCCATGCTTTGTAGCCCACAGAGTAGTGGACTACACCGAAAAAAAGTGCGCGCGATTATGACAGAAATGACGCTGCGCTGGGTATGAGGGCGTGATGGCGAAAAGGTTCCTAGGCCCGGAAACCCTTTAATGCCGCGTGCCGGATGGACCTTCCGTTCCCGCACCGGCAAAAAGCTGGGCGATGTCGGCCGCGTCGAAGCGGTAGCTATGATTGCAAAACTGGCAATCGATGGTGATGGCCCCGCCCTGCTCCGTCAGCAGCAGTTCGGCGTCGTGCTGGCCGAGACTGACGACTGCATTGGCCGAGCGTTCACGCGAGCAGCTGCAGCGGAACACGATCGGCCGCGGGTCGAACAGCCGAACCTGCTCTTCATGATAAAGACGATGCAGGATGGTCTGGGTATCGAGCCCCAGCAACTCTTCGGTCGACAGGGTATCGGCCAGGGTGCGCAGGTGCTGCCAGCTGGCTTCGCGCTCTTCGCCGTCACGGATGCGATCAGCTGGCAGCTGCTGCAACAACATCCCGCAAGCACGGCGGCCATCAGCGGCTAGCCAGAAGCGCGTCGGCAGTTGCTCGGAGGAGGCGAAATAGCTCGACAGGCTGTCCGCCAAGGTCACGCCGTCCAGCGCAACAATGCCCTGATAGCGCTGCCCGTTGGCAGGGTCGATGGTCATCGCCATAACGCCATCGGGCATCAGTTCCGACAGGGTCGCGCCGGGGGCCAGCAGCGCCTCGTCATAGCGAGCAATGCCGCGCACCTCTCGATCGCTGGAGCACTCGACCATCAACAACGGCACCGCACCAGACGAGCGTGCCTGCAACACCATCAACCCATCGAATTTCAGCGTGCCGACCAACAGCGCCGCCGCCGCGAGCAGTTCGCCGAGCAACTGCGCAACCTGTTCAGGATATGCATGCTTGGCCAGGACCTCCGCATAGCTGCGCTCGAGCCCGACCCATTCGCCGCGTACGTCGGTGTCATCGAAAAGAAAGCGTTGGGTGTAATCGGAATCGAGCATGGGCATGACCAGAGCAGGTGGGCGTTCGGGGCCGTCATAAATGGCGGGACGTGGCACGTCTCGGCGATGGTGCGGCACCTAGAAGAAGGGACCGCATTCTAGGTCGAAAGTGGCGACCATCCAACCAGCGGCACTCAACCCGCGTCCGAATGAAACCGCTGCAACGCGCGACGCTGTTTTTTGCTTGGCTTGCCATCGGTTTCCACACCCAGGCTGCCGGCCTTGCGCATGGCCGCAGCGTTCTCCCGGCGAACCAGGCTTTCGGCGGTCTCCTCATACAGTAGCTGAGCCTCCGGTGCGCCCTTGCGCACGGCCGACAACGCCCTGATCACCACGGTGCGCTCATCATAGCCGGCACGAATCACCAGCTCCTCGCCGAGTTTGGGTTCCTTGCTCGGCTTGCAACGCTCGCCCTTGCAGTGCACCTTGCCGCCTTCGATGGCCGCTTTGGCCAAGGCGCGCGTCTTGAAGAAACGCGCCGCCCACAGCCATTTGTCCAGACGGACTTTGCCGTCGTCTTTCTCACTCATCGTTCAACTCTGCCTAGCGTCTCGTTGTCATAGGTTGGAACAGGGAGATGCGGTTGTCATGCAGCCTGTCTAGAATGCGCGGAAATTTACCGGATACGCTTTTGAACAGTCCCGACCTCCAAACAATCATCGGTTTGCGCGAATGGATCGCCTTGCCTGAGCTCGGTGTGGTCGGCCTGCGCGCGAAGATCGATACCGGCGCTAGCACCTCCGCCTTACATGCGACCGACATCAGCGAATTCAAGCGCAATGGTGAACGCTGGGTCCGTTTTACGGCGCACCTGGGGACGCTGGTGCAGAGTCGCCACCGCTGCGAAGCGCCGCTGGTGGCGCGCAAGATCATCAAAAGCTCCAACGGACACGTACAGACCCGCTACGTGGTGCGTACGCTATTGGCGCTGGGCGACCACCTGTGGCCCGTCGAA
Source organism: Pseudomonas sp. 10B238 (assembly GCF_000970615.1). Taxonomy (NCBI): domain Bacteria; kingdom Pseudomonadati; phylum Pseudomonadota; class Gammaproteobacteria; order Pseudomonadales; family Pseudomonadaceae; genus Pseudomonas; species Pseudomonas sp. 10B238. The sequence continues at coordinate 8,944 of NZ_KQ033928.1, read as the reverse complement.
TTCACCCTTACCTGTCGCAAGACCATGCGCTATCGCTTACTGCTGGGGTCAAAAGCCCTGATGGACGGCAAATGGCTGGTCGACCCTGCCCGCACCTACGTGCAGGAAAAACCCCAGACTCTCACTCTTTCCGGTGCCCCATGAAAATCGCCGTGCTGTCGCGCAACCCACGCCTGTATTCGACCCGCCGTCTGGTTGAGGCCGGCCAGCAACGTGGCCATGAGGTGGTCGTCATCGACACCCTGCGCGCGTACATGAACATCGCCAGCCACAAACCACAGATTCATTATCGCGGCCGCCCACTGGAAGGCTTCGATGCGGTGATCCCGCGGATCGGCGCCTCGGTTACCTTTTATGGCTGCGCGGTGCTGCGCCAGTTCGAAATGCAGGGCGTGTTTCCGCTGAATGAATCGGTAGCCATTGCCCGCTCGAGGGACAAGCTGCGCTCGCTGCAGTTGCTGTCGCGCCGGGGTATCGGCCTGCCAGTGACCGGCTTTGCCCACTCGCCAGACGATATCGCCGACCTTATTCAGATGGTCAACGGCGCGCCACTGGTGATCAAGGTGCTCGAAGGCACCCAGGGTATCGGCGTGGTCATGTGCGAAACCGCCACCGCCGCCGAGTCCGTGATCGAGGCCTTCATGGGCCTCAAGCAGGACATCATGGTGCAGGAATACATCAAGGAGGCCGGCGGCGCGGACATTCGCTGCTTCGTGGTTGGCGACAAGGTCATCGCCGCGATGAAGCGTCAGGCCAAGCCTGGCGAATTCCGCTCCAATCTGCACCGCGGCGGCACCGCCAGCCTGATCAAGATCACGCCGGAAGAGCGCATGACCGCGATCCGCGCGGCCAAGGTGATGGGCTTGAGCGTGGCGGGCGTCGATATCCTGCGCTCCAACCATGGCCCGCTGGTGATGGAGGTGAACTCATCTCCAGGTCTGGCCGGGATCGAGGAAACCACTGGCAAGGACGTCGCCGGGCTGATCATCCAATACCTGGAAAAGAACGCTGGCCCGCATCTGACGAGGACGAAGGGAAAGGGCTAAGCGAACGCTGGAGACCGGGAATCGCAGCTGCCGGATTCGCTAATCGAGAGACTTACGCGGCCTGCAAGTACCGGCTCGACAGTAGGGAACCGAAGCCTACGGCCACCCTACTGCTTCACCGCATCCCTCGGCAGCAACAACCCCAACGGCAGGCTCACCCGCGCCTCGAGCCCGCCGCCTTCGCGGTTGCGTAACTCGATCACACCACCATGTTGCGAAGCGATCCGCTTGACGATCGCCAGCCCCAGCCCGGCGCCCTGCCCGCCACGTGCCTTGTCGCCGCGGATGAACGGGTTGAATATTTCGCCGAGCTCCCGGGGATCGATGCCCGTGCCCCGGTCAAGCACGCTGAGGACGACATAGGGTGCATTGCTGTCGCCCGAAACATGGGCGGCCACTTCGACACCATGGCCGCCATAACGCAGCGCATTTTCAATCAGGTTCACCAGCAGTCGTTTGATCGAAACTCGTCGTAACGCCAATTGCGGCATCGGCTCGACACAGAGGCGAACGGTTTCTCCGTACTGGTTGTAGGGCGCCACGACTTCACGCACCAGCTCGCCCAGGTCGACGCTTTCCACCGGCTCGTCGCTGCCATCGCGAACGAAGGCGAGGAACTGGTCGAGAATCGCGTTCATGTCCTCGATATCGCGAACCATGTCCTCGGTCAGCTCGGCGTCGCTGGACATCAGTTCGAGGGACAACCGCAAGCGCGTCAGCGGCGTGCGCAAGTCGTGCGATACGCCAGCGAGCATCAGCTCCCGCTCGCGGCCAGCCTGTTCGACGTCCTCTGCCATCTGGTTGAACGCGCGATAAACCTCGGTCATCTCACTCGGCGTGTCGCTGATGGGCAACCGCACGCTACGCCCCTTGCCGATCTGCCGGGCCGCATAGACCAAGCGTTTGAGCGGCAGGTTGAGCTGGCTGACAAAGATCCACGCGGCGGCCGTGGACAGCAGCCCAATGCCGAGAAACCAGCCGAGCACGCTCCAGATCCGCTGACCGCGCAACGGGTATGCGTACAACGGCACCCGCAACCAGTCCGGCCCTAGGCTAGGCGCGCGGACCCAGATGGCTGTGTCAGGCTGAATACGCACCCGCACATCGGTTTCAACACCGAGTTCGGCCTGCATCTGCCGCTGGAAGATTTCCGTGTAAGGCCAGTGATATTCACTGGGCGGTACATCGTCCATCGTAACCCGCTGCAAGCCGGCCGCCTCTGCGATGCGTTCGCGGTTTTCCTCGTCAGCTGCCCAGTAGGCACGCAAGGTTAACGCCGCACCATGGCTGTATTGGCGATCGACCATGACGTCCTCGTTCATCATCAGGTACACGAGCATCAATACCTTGGAGAACAGGACCACGATCAGCACCATCCACAGGGTGCGAGCGAAGAAGCTTTGCGGGAACCAGAGCGGGGTTTTCATAAACAAGCCGATTTTGACCGCGGGAGGCTGAACCAAGAGGCCAGCGATGTGGGATTTCACAGTGAAGACTGGGTCGGAAGCTGCTCCGCTTTAGCCAACCGAGTCGAACAAGGGTGGTGGGCTAAAGCCCACCCTACGAGGCTGATGGCTCACTTCGTAATCCGTAAGCCATCCAATGATGCAGCCTGAGAAAAGCATTGCATCCCTATCGGGTTCGCAGGGAGCATGAACCGGCTCCTATTTGTTGCCATCAGGGACGAACACGTAGCCGACGCCCCAGACGGTCTGGATATAGCGCGGCTTGGACGGATCCGGCTCGATGAGCCGGCGCAAGCGGGAAATCTGCACATCGATGGAGCGCTCCAGCGCATCCCACTCACGGCCACGGGCCAGGTTCATCAACTTGTCGCGGGTCAGCGGCTCACGCGCATGTTGCACCAAGGCCTTGAGCACGGCGAATTCACCGGTGGTGAGCATGTGCACCTGATCGCCTTTCTTCAGCTCACGGGTGCCGAGGAACAGCTCGTAATCACCGAAGGTCACCGTTTCATCTTCGCTGCCCGGCGCACCTGGCACCTGCGGTGCCTGGCGGCGGAGCACCGCGCGGATCCGCGCCAACAGCTCACGGGGATTGAACGGCTTGGCCAGATAATCGTCCGCGCCCTGCTCCAACCCCTGAATGCGACTGGCCTCGTCACCCTTGGCCGTCAGCATGATGATCGGGATCTGGTTGCCGCCGGTACGCAGCCGGTTGCACGCAGACAGGCCGTCTTCGCCCGGCATCATCAGGTCCAGTACGACCAGATGGAACAGCTCGCGACTGAGCAGCCGATCCATCTGCTCAGCGCTTTCCACGGTTCGCACGCGATAGCCTTGCTCATCAAGAAACCGCTCGAGCAGACGCCGCAGACGGGCATCGTCGTCAACAATCAGGATCTTTTCGCCTTCGCTGGCGGGCGCAGTGCTGCTCATGGAAACTCCCGGAAAAATCGTCAACGCATTATGCGCACAGTGATGACAGCGCAACTCAAGCCATTGTTAGCAGATTTTTCCACGACCAGCAGCGCCCGAACGATTAGCGCTCGCGTAGCGCCTCGGCACGTGCTCGGATAATCGGCTTGAGCAGATAGCTGAGAATGCTCTTCTTGCCGGTAATTATGTCCACCGAGGCAACCATCCCAGGAATGATCAGTAGCGGCTTTTCGGCGCTGCCCAGGTGGCTTTTGTCCGTGCGCAGATGGATAAGAAAGAAGCTGTTACCTTCATCGTCCGTGACGCTGTCAGCGCCGATGTACTCGAGGCGTGCCTTCATGCCGCCGTATACGGTGTAGTCATAAGCAGTGAACTTGACCACTGCTTCCTGTCCGGGGTGCAGAAAGGCGATGTCTTGCGGTCGAATCTTTGCCTCGATCAGCAGGGTGTCGTCCAACGGCACGATTTCCATGATGTCGCTACCGGGCTGGATCACGCCGCCAACTGTATTGACAAGTAGCTGCTTGACCACGCCACGCACGGGTGAGGTCACCAAGGTGCGTCGCACACGATCCTCCAGCGCCTTACCAGTGGATTGCAGTTTGGTCAGGTCGGTGCGCGCCTCGTTCAACTGCGTCAGCGCTTCACTGCGATAACGACCGCGTGCTTCACCGATCTTGCTATCGATTTCCTTGATCGCGGCCTGAGCGCGCGGCATAGCGAGCGTGGTCGCATCTAACTGACCGAGGCTTTCCACCTCGGCACGCTTGAGGCGTAACACCTCTACCGGCGAGATCGCACCGGAACCCACCAGCGGCTCGGACATCTCAATTTCCTTGCGCAGCAGCGCCAGACTATTGCGGAACTGACTCTGCTTGGAGGCCATCTCGCGTAGCTCCTGGCGGCGTTGTACGAGCTGTTCTTCTAGCCCGCCGATCTCGTCACGCAGCTGTTGCTGCCGGCTGTTGAACAGCGCCAATTCGTTGGCCGCCTGGGTCGGAGCCCGGGCCGCAATGTCTTCGGGGAACGAAGGCACACGACCCTCGACTTCGGCCGTAAGCCGCTCGACACGCAACGCCAACGCATTGCTGTCAGCAGCCGTTTCGCCCACGTTCGAGGCGAAGCGGGTGTCATCCAGGCGCAGCAATGGGTCACCCACACCAACGATCTGTCCTTCGCGAGCATAAAGCTCTGCAACGATGCCGCCTTCCAGGTTCTGGATTTTCTGCAACCGCGAGGACGGGATGGCCTTGCCTTCGCCCCGAGTCACTTCGTCGACGATCGCGAAATGCGCCCAGACCAGCAGAAACAACAGAAACGCCAGTAGCCCCCAAATCGTCAAACGCACGATACGTGGCGCGTCCTCGATCAGGGCCTTGCGGACCTCGGGCAAGGGCTCAGCGGACGCACCGAACAGACCGCCAAAACCAGCACGGGCGAGGGTCGGCACCTCAGGCAGACGCTTAGCTGACACGGATCTGCCCCTTCTTCAAAGCCTCGAGAATGACCGGCTTAGGCCCGTCTGCCACGATCTGGCCACGGTCGACGATGATCAGCCGATCCACCAGCGTCAGCATCGAGGTGCGGTGAGTCACCAGCAGTAAAGTCTTGTTGGCTGTTACGCTCGCGATCTGCTGCTTGAGACGGTCCTCACTGGTGTTGTCGAGCGAACTGGTCGGCTCATCAAGCAACAGGATCGGAGGGTCGAGCAGCAATGCGCGCGCCAGTACAACAGCCTGGCGCTGCCCCCCGGAGAGCTGCTGCCCGCGTTCGCCGACTTGCAACTCGTAACCCTTGGGGTGCAGCCGGGCAAATTCATGTACGCCTGCGCGCTCAGCAGCTTGCAGCACCCGCTCGTCTTCAACGTAGCGAGCGCCCATCACGAGGTTGTCGCGCAGCGTGCCGGCAAACAGCTGTACGTCCTGAGGCACATAGCCGATGTTATGTCGAAGGTCGCTGACGTCCAGCTGACGCATATCGACGCCGTCGATCAGCAGGCTCCCCTCGCTTGGCTGGTTCAGGCCAACAATCAGTTTGGCCAGTGAACTCTTGCCGGATCCGCTACGACCGATGATGCCGACCTTCTCACCCGGGCGGATCGAAAGACTCACCTGGGTCAGCGCCGATTGCTGTTGGTCCGGGTAGTTGAAATTGACCTGGCGAAACTCGATTGCACCCTGTAGCGCTTCACGCTTGAGCGGCCGCTCACCCGCCTGACGCTCCTGCGGCAAATCCATCATCTCGTTGACAGAACGCACGGTGACCTTGGCCTGCTGATAGCGGGTCAACAATCCGGCAACCTGCCCCATCGGCCCCAGGGCCCGCCCGCTGAGCATGTAGCAAGCGATCAGTCCGCCCATGCTCAGCTGGCCAGCGATAATCTGGTACACCCCAAGCACGATTATTACCACGCCGGCTAGTTGCTGGAGCGCCATGGTCGAATTCAATGCCAGACTGGACAGCATCCGAGCACGCAGCTCAAGACGCCCGAGCGTGCCGATGGTCTGCTCCCAGAGGTATTGCCGCTCACTTTCTGCGTTGTTGACCTTTACTGCATCGAGCCCGCCGAGCGTCTCGATCAGACCTGATTGGCGCTCGGCCGACAGCGCCATGCTGCGCTCGAGCGTATCGGCGAGGGGCCGTTGCAATGCCAGGCTGATGCCAGCCGCCAGCGGGAACGCCATCAGTGGAATCCAAGCCAGATGCCCACCAATCACAGCGATAACGGCGACGATCAGCAGCGTGAAAGGCAAATCGATGAGGCTGGCCAGCGTCAGTGAGGCAAGAAACTCACGCAGTGATTGAAACTCATGAATGTGCTGAGCAAAGGTGCCGACGCGTGCCGGGCGGTGAGTCATGCGCATGCCAGTGATGCGCTCGAAAAGCGTTGCCGAAATTATCAAGTCCGTCTTTTTGCCGGCCAGATCCAGGCAGAAACCTCGTAGTGTCTTGAGGATCAGATCGAAGACGAACGCACCGCCGACGCCGATCGCTAACACCCAGAGGGTTGCCTCGGCCTGGTTTGGCACGACGCGGTCGTAGACGTTCATGACGAACAGAGGCGTGACCAGGCCTATCAGGCTGATCATGAAGCTCGCAGCAATCGCGTCAGCATAGAGCCAGCGTGAGCGCTTCAGCGTGTCACGGAACCAGTGACGCGCCCGCGGCACGAGCTCGCCCTGGTCAAGGTCGAACTTATGTTGTGGCTGCGCAAAGAAGGCCTGGCCGGAGTAATCCTCCTCGAGCAATTCGCGGTCTACGAGGATCTCGCCGCCCTCGGTCTCGCTCGGCATCAGCCGAGCCTGACTCTCGCCTGCCCACCCGAGCAGCAGCGCACTACGACCGTCGCGCAGCAGTAGCAGAGCCGGTAGGACCAGCGCTGGAATCTGGCCAAGGTCACGGCGCAGCCAGCGGCCGCGCAAGCCCGCACGAGCAGCAGCACGTGGCAGCAATTCGGCCGTCAGGCGTTGGTTGGCAAGTGGCAAGCCTGCCGAGAGAATCGCCCGGCTGGCAGGTTTCTGATGGCAGGCACACAGCGACAGCAGGCTGTCGAGCAGCGGATCGTCGTAACGCTCACGTGGATCATGACGCGTGATTTCAGGGCCCGTTTCGGCCGACTGATGTAACTGACTCATAGCCGGCCCCCCGGGGCACCCATTAGTTCATTGCAGGCAATTGAACCCGCGCCTGGACCTGGTCCATCGGCACGGCAGCCATAGGCGCGACGACGCCCTGGCTTTGCAAAAGTGAGCCGGTCACTGCCTTGATGCGGTACTGGGTCAGCGCCTCGGTGAAACGGACGTCCTCAAGGCGACGTGCTGCAGTGAACAGCTCGTTCTCACTATCCAGCAGATCGAGCAACGTGCGGTCGCCCAACGTGAACTGCTGCTGATAGGAGTCGCGCACCCGGCCGCTGCGGTCGACGTAGTCCTGTGCGATCGGTAACTGCTGGCGAGCATTGGAAAGGGCGTTCCAAGCCAGACCAAGTTCTTCGGTCAGCAGGCGCAGCGCGTTGTTGCGGATGTCCAACGCCTGGTTGGCCTGATGTGAGCGGGCGCGTAACTCAGCTTTGTTACTGCCACCTGCGAACAGGTTGTAGCGCATACGCACCATTGCTTGCCATTCGTTCTCGTGCCCAGGTACACCATCGATGTTTTCGTTGGCACCGGTGCTCAACTCGAGCGCAAACCGCGGATAGAACGCGGACTTCGCGGCAGCCATCTGCGCCTCAGCGGCATTTATATCGGCCTCGGCAGAGCGAAGTTGAGGGTTGTCCGCCAGCATTTTATCGCGGGCCAATTCGAACGAATCCGGGAGCTCAGGAACGATCGGCGCCGGTGCATCCAGCTGCTCCGGGGCCTGTCCCACCACGCTGATGAAGTTGACGCGCGCATCCGCCAGATTAGCCTGCTCAGTCAGCAGGTTGTTCTTCGCCTGGGCCAGGCGCGCTTCAGCCTGGTCCAGATCGGCCATGCGGCCTACACCGCGCTGACTGCGCAGATTGATCTGGTCAAAGATTCGCTCGTGGCTGCGCAGATTATCCTCCGCCAACCGAACAAGCGCCTGACGGCGCAAGACGTCCAGATAGACTTGAGCTACCTCGAGCGCGGTGCGCTCGGAGTTCCCCAGCAACTCAAGCGCCCGCGAGTTGACTACAGCACGATTACGCTTGACCTCACTGGACGTAGCGAAACCGTCGAACAACATCTGCTCGACGTTCAGCCGCGCCTCGCTGCGGGTCAGCGTCTCGTAATCATGGCCACCGTCAGCGCGGCCACTCGGATTGTCGGTTCCTTCCCTACCATAACCGCCGACGAGATCGACTCGGGGCATATAGCCACCTTTGGCAGCGCGCAACTCCTCTTCGGCGGCCAGCCGAGCGCTCACACCGGCGCGAATTTCAGGATGTACTTCCAAGGCGCTGCGCATCGCCTCTTGCAGAGTCTGCGCCTGGGTGGCGAACGGCAGGGCAACAGCCAGGGGGAGCATGAAGAGCGCGCGTTTCATGGAGAGATCCTTCGAAGAAATAACAGCTGACGGAGGGCCAGGCGGAACGGACATCAGCGGCCTTGGCGAGCCGTTACACCCCTTCACGTCACAGCGGCAGATGGATGTCAATAATTACCGTGCTAGCACAGTGACATCACTGTGCGCATTGTTTAACATCACACTATGGGGGTCAAGACTTTGACCTACCGTTTATCGGCGTTTACGCGTCGTCATTTTTTTGTCGAATGGACTCGGCTAGTCTGGAAATTGCTATTAGCGCCCAGATATGGCCTCACCCACTTCCGGAGCAACGGTCATGAGCAACGCCTACGCTGTTATTAAGAGCCTGTCGGGTCAGGTATTCGCCGTATCAGCAGAAGGCGTTCGCCGACAGGTTTTCGAAGGCGAGGTTGTTTTCGCCGGTGACCGGCTGGAAACGGACGCAGCTGGCTCGGTCACGCTAGAGCTACCAAATGGGGGATTCTGTTGAAAAAGTAGCGGCCTCCCCAT